>CAUZKZ010000103.1:0-13826 GCA_963580345.1 Verrucomicrobiia bacterium
CTGGTTTTTGTTTTTTCATCAGGCCGATCCTAGGTGGGATCGGCCGCCAGCCACCCATTAATACCTCAGTCTATGGGATGGCTGTGATTGAGATTGAGAGAATCGCCCGTAGGATACCACGCCAGTGGAGAAATCCATTTGATCCAGAACAATGAAAGTACACCAACTATTCGCCTTGATGGCGATCATGCTGATTGGGCTCGGCGCTGCGGCGTTTGGGCAGGACGAAGAGGGCGTTGTCACCTACAAGAGCCTCTTCACCGGTATCACCTGAAAAGGCTGTCAAGCGAGCGTCAGGTCGTCGCTCAAGAATAAGCTCAAGGGTGTTGCCACAGTCGAAATCAAATCCGGCAAGGTCAAAGACGGTAGGAAGACCCAACTCGTTATCGTGAAAGCCAAAAACGACAGCATCACGAAGGAAGAGGTCGTCGAGGCCCTCGGCAGAACCGCCAAGCGGTTCAAGTGCCAGAAGTGGGCCAAGGCCGGTGACGAGAAGGTGGAGGAAGAGAAGAAAGAGGAGAAAAAGGCCACCTGATCTCCAACCCCCTCGAGCTTTTACAGTCGAAGCTTTCCAACGCCCCGTTCTCCTCGTGGAGACGGGGCGTCTCGCTTGGAGCGGGAAGGCAGAGCGGCCGCCACGGCTGCCCGCCCAATCCCCCGCAGGCGATGCGCTGACCTGCCAATCATCAGCCTACCAGATCGCCGATGGAGCCAAAGCCGGCCGAGAAGAGGCGCTGGTACATGCGCGCGGCAAATCCGTCCGTCATTCCAGCCAGGAAGTCGCACACCAGGCGTGCTCGCTCCTCCTTGGATTCCGCCTCGGCGATTTCACGAGCCTGCTCCTCGGGGAGGAGCTGGAAGTACTGACCATCGATGGAGCGGCCTTCCACGTAGCGCTCATGGAGCAGGTTCCACAAGCGACGCAGCATGAAGCTGCCCTTGTGCTCGAGTTGCTTCAGCTGAGGGGAGAGAAAGACCACCTCAAAGGCGAGGCGCTTGTAGATCCCGCTCTCGCCACGAATGTCCTCGTCGATCTCGATTCGAAATCGGTAGCGATTCGAGACGGTGCTCAGGAAGTTCACCTCCTCCACGAGGTGGGCCGCCTTCACAAAGTGACCGATGCGGCGACCCACAAAAGAATCGATCCGCCCGCGATGCATGGCTCGCAACAAATCGCCCAACGGGGAACCTTCCTCGACAGGTTCGCCTTCCTTCTCGGCCCACCCGCGCACCGATTGGTCGTTCAGGAAACCAGCCCGCACACTGTCGGCCAGATCGTTTAGCGAGTAGGCGGTGTCATCCGCCCAGTCCATGATCTCGCACTCCACCGACTTGAAGGCGTCTCGCCGCACCCCCGGCGCCAGTTCCCCGGGAAATTCCCGTCCCCCCAGGACCCAGTCGACATAGTGGCCCTGCGCGTCGTAGACGAAGTGGTTCTGCGGGCCGTCGCCCGCCTGCGAAACCAACTCGCTCCAGAGTGACTTGTACTTCAGCACCCCGTCCAGAAAGGCGCGGGTGGGATCCATCCCCGTCTTGCGTTGCGAAAAAATGCGCTCGGTCAAAAGGCGCAGCGTCTGGGCATTGCCCTCGAACCCCCCGTAGGGCTCCAGGAAATGGTTGAGCGAGCGCTCCCCGGAATGCCCGAAGGGTGGATGGCCCAGGTCATGAGAGAGACAGACCGCTTCCACCAGATCCGGATCGATGAAGAAATCCGCTTCCAGGGCGCCGCCGGTGGCCTGGAGCCAGGCACAGAGGGAGCGCCCGATCTGTGCGACCTCGAGGGAGTGGGTCAGGCGGGTGCGGTAAAAATCGTACTCGCCACTCCAGAAGACCTGCGTCTTGCTCTGGAGTCGGCGGAAGGCCGGGGTGTGCAGGACGCGGTCGCGATCGATCTGAAAGGGACTGCGGAAATCCTCTCCGCTCGCGGTTCTCGAGAGCCGCTCGGTGTCGAATGCCTGGTAGAACCTGTTGCGCACCGGCCCATTGGTGCCGTGCCGGAGCGCCTCTGAAAATCAAGATTTCCCCAAATTCACGAAAAACCCGCCTGCTGGGCGGCTGGCATCCTGCCGTTGGTCTGCTACAGTCCTGCCCATCCAAGCTCTTGCCGGATGCGAAACGCCTATTTTATTCATGGTCTCTGGGTCCTCGTTGCCGCCGGCGCGTTCGTCGTCGGCAAGCTGCAGGCGCCCGCAT
This sequence comes from Verrucomicrobiia bacterium, assembly GCA_963580345.1. Classification (GTDB taxonomy): domain Bacteria; phylum Verrucomicrobiota; class Verrucomicrobiia; order Verrucomicrobiales; family Akkermansiaceae; genus Roseibacillus_B. The sequence goes on from CAUZKZ010000103.1 coordinate 2,194, forward strand.
CGGGCGGCAACAACAGGGCAGCCGCACCTCTGTCGAGAAGCACACCCCGCAGTGGAGCGAGTTCCAGCGAAACCGCGGCAGGAGCAACGGCCCGCGGCGGCAGAAGTGGCCGGACCGGGTCCGAATCGGGAGGCCGGACGCCCGGCGGGCGGGCTCTCTCGCCCAGCGCCATGGAAGACGCCATGGCGGTGGTCCTGGCCGAGACCGATCCCATCAAACGCCAGCGCCGCTTCGCGGAATTACTCGAATCGCTCACCGCCGAGAATGCCGAAGCCGCGGTGCGCGCCCTGCGGGAAGCCCCGCGCTCGCGTTGGAACCGGGGACAGGAATACAGCCTCCTCACCTATGCCTGGGGCCGGGTCGATGGTCCCGCCGCGGTTGCCTTCGCCAAGGAGCAGGAGGGACGCTCGCGAGAGTGGACGATGTCCTCCGTGCTCGCGGGATGGGCCAGCAGCCATCCGGAAGAAGCCAAGAACTGGGTGGCCCGGATCGAAGACAAGGACGAACAGCACAGCTTTACCCGTGGCCTCGTCCACGGACTGGCCCAGCGAAACGTCAAGGCCGCCACCGGGTACGTCCTTTCCCTGCCGCAGACCGACGACAACCGCCCGGCAGGGTACATCCGCAGCATTGCCCGCCAACAACTATCCCAGGGGATCGATTCGGCAACGGAGTGGTCCTCTTCCCTGCCCGATGGCAAGCTCAAGGGCAGCGCCATGGAGACCATCGCCGGTGAATACGTCCGGCGCAATCCCGAGGAAGCAGCCCGCTGGGTGTCGCAATTCGCGGAAAACGAGTTCGCCACCGGCGCGATCGCCGAAATCTCCGAAGAGTGGGCGGAAGACGATCCGCGAAGCGCGCTGCAATGGGTAACGAGCCTCCCCGAGGGCGACGGCCGCATGCGCGCGCTCGGGGAGACGATCTCGGAATGGGCCCGGGAGAACCCCGGAGAGGCCGGCACATATCTCTCCGATCTGCCTTCGGGCGCGGAACGCGACACTGCCATCAGCTACTACTCCCGCCGCGTGGTGTCCCAGGACCCGGCCGCGGCGATGGACTGGGCCCATTCGATCGGCTCCGACGAATTGCGGAACCAGACCCTGACCCGCACCGCCCGTGAGTGGATGCAACGCGACGTCACGGCGGCCAGCACCTGGCTGGAGTCCTCCAACCTCCCCGCCCCCGTCATGGAGGAGATCCTCAAGCCCCGGGAGGGCGACGAACGCCGCGATCGGTGGCGGCGATAATCCGGCTCGCTTAAGCACGCCGTCCGAGCGACAACCATTGCTGGCCGCCGGTGTTTTATTGTGGTTGGGTGGGTGGTGCGGCACCATCGCTGCTTCCCCCCACAATCCCGAACAAACCAACCATGCATATACTATCACGCTCCCTCGCCGCGGCAGCCGTCGCGTCCGTTCTTACCGGTCCCCTTGCGCTCGGCGCCGATTTGTCCGCCGGGATGTCGGTGGGCAAACCCGAACTGAAATCGATCGGACCGATCGCTTTCGGCCCCGATGGCATTCTCTTCGCCGCCGATTCGAAGTCTGCGACCGTTTTCGCGATCGCCACCGGCGACACCAAGGGCGTCCAGCCCGAATCGTGCAAGGTCGAGAACCTCGATGAGAAGATCGCGGCCCTCCTGGGAACTGCCCCAAGCCAGATCCTTGTCAACGACCTGGCCGTCAATCCGGCATCCGGGGTCCCCTATCTCGCCGTGTCGCGCGGCCTGGGTCCCGACGCCGCGCCGGTCCTCCTGCGAGTCAAGAGCGACGGGGCACTCGCACTGGTCTCGCTGGACAAGATCAGGTTCTCTGCAGCTGCCCTTCCCGACCCGCCTGCCGACGGACTGGTTGGCGAGGGACGCCGCCGCAAGAATCCGCGCCTCGAATCGATCACCGACATCGGATTCACGGAGGGCACTGTGATCGTGGCGGGGCTCTCCAACGAAGAGTTTGCGTCCTCGCTGCGACGCATTCCTTTCCCCTTCAAGGAGGTGAGCAAAGGAACCAGCGTGGAAATCTACCACGGCGCGCACGGGAAACTGGAAACCCGTTCTCCGGTCCGCACCTTCGCAACTTTCACGATCGAGAACGAACCGCATTTGCTCGCAGCCTATACCTGCACGCCTCTGGTGCAGTTCCCCATCAGCAAGCTCAAGCCGGGCGCCAAGGTTCGTGGCACCACCCTCGCCGAACTCGGCAACCGAAACCGTCCCCTCGACATGATCGTCTACCACAAGGGAAAGGACTCCTTTCTTCTCATCGCCAACAATGCCCGGGGAATCATGAAGGTTCCCACCAAGGGCCTCGCGGATGTGAAGGCCATCGACAGCCGCATCGCCGGGGGACAAACCGCCGGCTTGTCCTATGACACCGTCGCCGATTGGAAAGGGGTGGAACAGTTGGACCTCTACAGCGAGGCGCGCGCCATCGTGGTGCAGCGCGGGGAGGAGACCGGCCTCACCCTCGCCACCCTTCCTCTGCCGTAAATGGGCACAGGGCCACACCTCCAAGGGGAGCGCCATCGCCGGGGGCTCCCCGTGTTGCTTCTGCTCGCCACTGCTTATTCCGGCGTTGCAGCGCCGGCCCTCCGCTGGCGGAGCGCACCGGAAAATCCCTATCGCGCCTGGGTGGAATGCACTCGACATGACATCCAGGCCCTTCCCCCGGACGAAAGGGGCAGAGCCGACCTGCTCAGCGTGCGGGTCGCATCGGCGCCCCGCAACCCGCCGCTGCCCCCCATGGCCGGAATCCTGTCCATCGAGGAAAACACCCTGCGCTTTCGCCCGCGCTTCCCTCTGGAGCCCGGGCTGCGTTACACCGCCACCCTCCGGTCAGGCACCACGATCCTCACAGCCGAAATCACCGCGCCACCCCGTGCCCCGCAGGTTCCTGCCCGCGTCACGATGGTCACTCCCACTCCGGACACCCTGCCCCTCAATCTGTTGAAGTTCTATATCCACTTCTCCGCCCCCATGAGTCGCGGCAGCGTCTACGAGCACATCGCCCTGCGCGACGTGGATGGAAAGCGCGTTGCAGATCCCTTTCTGGAACTCCCGCAGGAACTCTGGAATCCGGAGATGACGCGCCTCACCGTGCTCCTCGATCCTGGTCGCATCAAGCGCGGCCTCCTGCCCAACAAATTGGTCGGTGCCGTGCTGGCGGAAGGAAAGCAATACGTCTTCACGATCGATCGCACCCTGAAAGATGCCTCCGGCCAGTTGTTGGAACGGCGCTTTCAAAAGACCTTCCGCGCCGGCCCTCCCGACTACACTCAACCTGCCCCCAAACGCTGGCGCCTCGATCACCCCGCCAAGGGAACCCGCGATCCGCTCCGGGTATCATTCACCAAGGCGCTCGACCACGCCCTCGCCAGCCGGCTCCTTACCGTTCGGCGCCAATCCGGCCATCCGGTCCCGGGGCAGGTTTCCCTGAAGCGGGGCGACACCGTCTGGGAGTTCCGCCCCGACCATCTCTGGGTGGGCGAAGCGCACCATCTTCACGTTGATCACCGCCTCGAAGACCTCGCCGGCAATTCCATCGAGCGCCCCTTCGAGGACGCTCTCGACCCCCATCCCGAGTCCGCCGGCGCTCCGCCGCCTCATTCGCGCCTCCCCTTCACCCCGGAATAGTTCTCCCCAGGACCTTCCCATCTCCTTCCTCCCGGGCCGCGATCTGGCCCGGTTCGGCTCTCCTGCTCCGGATCTCGTCTTGAATTCCGCCCATCATGGTCCATTGTAAGCATCCTACAGCTTGAATCAGGTGCGCGGCCGTCGGGGCTCCCCCTCCCTTCCTCTTCCCCCTCCCATGAAAAAACTGTTCCCGCTCGCGGCCCTCGGAATCGCTTCCAGCCTCTTCCTGGTCTCCTGTGCGCCGTTGAATTCCAGTGCCATCCGTCACAGTGAGGGCCAGCCAGTCTTCACTTCTCCGGATACCTGGACCTCCGGTGGGTACTATTCCGGCTTCGTCTCCAGCCGCCCCTCCGCCCACGGATACAACGCGAACTCCGCTGCCCCCTGCTGAGGCGGATTCTTCTAGTCCTGGCGGTCGCCGGACTCCTGATTGCCTGCCCTCGCTTTTCGGCATTCTCTGATCGCATGCGTGCGTACAGACTGCGGGCGTGACGCCTCTCGCCTACCTGGCTCTGGTCCTGGCCCTCGGAATCCTGGCGCAGTGGCTGGCTTGGCGATTCAAACTCCCTTCCATCCTTTTCCTCCTCGCCTTCGGGTTCGGTCTCTCCCTGACCACCGGGGCCCGCATCGATGACTACCTCGGCCACCAGACCGACACCCTCCTCGCCATCGTCGGGATTTTCGTCGCCATCATCCTTTTCGAAGGAGGCCTCACCCTCAAGTTTTCCGAATTGCGAGAAGCCGGCGTCCCCGTTCTCCGGCTCTGCTCCCTCGGGGTCTTGATTACCTTCGCCCTCACCAGTGTCGCGGCGCGCTTCATCTTCCACTGGGACTGGCCCGTGGCGGCCCTCCTCGGCGCGATCCTGGTGGTGACCGGCCCCACCGTGGTCGGGCCACTGCTCCGTGTCATCAAACCAACCCGCAAGATCGCGGCGATCGTGAAGTGGGAGGGGATCGTGATCGATCCGATCGGCGCCATCCTGGCCTTGCTCGTGTTCCAGGTGGCCGTGTCGGGCGGCTTCCAGGCCGCCAGCGAAACCGTGTTCCTCGCCCTCGGCAAGACCATCCTGGTCGGCATCGGTCTCGCCGTCGCCCTCGCCAAGGTCATCGAAATCCTTCTCAGGCGCCACCTCATCCCGGATTTCCTCGAGGGTGTCTTCCTGCTCGCGGTGGTGGCGGGAGCATTTGCGGTTTCCGATGCCATCCAGGAGGAGTCGGGACTGCTTACTGTGACGGTGCTCGGCATCGCCCTCGCCAACCAGAAGTCGGTCTCGGTCCGCGACATTCTCGAGTTCAAGGAGAACCTCCGCGTCCTCATCATCTCGCTCCTTTTCATTCTTCTCTCCGGACGCATCGCACCGGAGGAACTCAAAGCCGTGGCGGTTCCCAGCCTTATCCTTCTCGCGGTCCTCCTGCTGGTGGTGCGTCCCGCCAGCGTCTACCTCTCCAATCTTGGCTCCAGGAACGTCAACTCCCGCGAGCGCACCTTCCTGGCCGCCCTCGCTCCGCGCGGAATCGTCGCCGCAGCCGTGACCTCCGTCTTCGCCATCGAACTCAAGCACGCCGCGGAGCAGGGCAAACTCGCCGCCAATATTGCCACGCAATCGGCCCAACTGGTCCCGGTGGTCTTCCTCGTCATCATCGGAACCGTCCTCGTCTACGGGTTGATCGCCACCCCTCTCGCCCAAAACCTCGGCCTCGCCACCCGCAATGCCAGCGGCGTCCTCTTCGCGGGTGCCGACACCTGGAGCCGTCGCATCGCAAAGGCGCTGGTCGAGGACGGGCACCCCGTCATGCTGCTCGACACCCGCTACGATAACATCGCCGCGGCCCGCATGGAGGGACTCCACGCCGTGCGCGCCAACATCCTCTCCGAGTTCGTCGAAGAAAAACTGGAATTCCCCGGTATCAGCCAGCTCGTGGCCGGCACTCCCAACGACGAGGTCAACTCGCTGGCCGCTCGCGAGTTCGCCCACATCTTCGGCAAGGCCAACGTCTGGCAAGTCGCCCCCCTCGACAAGGATGCCCACCACACCACCTCCGTGGCCTCCCACCGCCGCGGCCGCATCTGCTTCACCGAAGAACCCACCTTCCAGAACCTGCAGAGCCTCGTCCGCCGGGACGCCGTCATCAAGAAGACCCTCCTCACCAAATTCTTCACCCTCGAGGACTTTCACCTCACCCACGGCAAAGACGCCGTCATTCTCTTCCTCCACGACGACGACAAAGGCCTTCGACCGGCCTCCGCGGATCTCGAGAACGTCCCCGCCAACACGACCCTCTACGCCCTCGTTGTTCCCGAACAATCAAAGCGCACACCCCCGTCGAAGAGCACCTCTCCCACAATATGAAGGACATCGAAGAAGTCTGTGATCGCATACTATTTCTCCATGCTGGAAAAATCTTAGCTTCAGGAACTTCTGAGGAAATCAAGGAGCGCTTCGCCGGCAAGGACCTGGACGAGGTCTTTGTGAAAATTGCACGCAACGAGATCGAGGCCCTCCATTTGTAGGATCAAGACCGCTATCGACGAAAGCGGTCACCCCGGCGCGGAGAGAGCAATCCAGCGCTACTTTGCCCGGATACCTGACGGCCGTGATCTCCCGACCTTCCGGTAGAGCGAAGCATCCCGCTGAGTATTGCCGGGTCTCCAAAGTGTTCTTAAGAACATCTTTTGTGCCCTCCGTCTACCGCCCGCGCCGTCCCCGCGCCTCCCCGCTCTGGCAGATCGTCCACCACGGCTGGAACGTGTTCCTCGCCGAATACGAGCGCTCTCACCGCAAGACCCACGAGCCGCTTCGGCCCAATACCCTCGCGGTGGTCGACAAGTTCTACCGCTGCGGTGACCTCTCGGCCGGCTTCACCCGCCTGCAATGCCCCGACTGCGGGCACGAAAAGCTCCTCGCCTTCTCCTGCAAAGGTCGGCACTTCTGCCCCTCCTGCCATCAACGCCGGGTTCGCCAGACGGGGCATTGGATCGCCCACACCCTCTGTAACGACGTACCCCACCGGCAGTTCGTCTTCACCATGCCACGTCCCCTGCGTGGCATTTTCCGAAAGCGCCGCCACCTCCTCCATCATCTCTTCCGCACCGCCATCGACTGCCTGCGTGATTGGTTCCGTGAACGCCTCGACCTCCCCGACGGCCAGCTCGCCGCCATCGCCGCGGTGCAGACATTTGGCGACTACCTTGTGTTCCACCCCCATGCCCATGTCCTGGCTGCCACCGGCCTTTACGACCGTGAGGGCTGCTTCCACGAGATTCCCGTCGAGACCCTCGAACCTCTCGCCGAACTCTTCCGGCACCGCTTCATCGCGACCCTGCTCGACAAGAAGATCATCAGCGAACGAAAGGCCCGCCAGCTCCTGAACTGGAAACACAGCGGCTTCAGCCTCGATGCCGGTGACCGGCCCGTTCGCGGCGTCGCGGGTCGCCAACAGCTTGCCGAGTATCTGCTGCGCGCCCCCTTCTCGCTGGAGAAGATTACCTGGGTCGAAAAGACGAAGCGCGTCATCTACCGCTCCAGCCGAAGCTGGCGCACCAAGCGCAACTTCCAAGTCTTCACCGCCACGGAGTTCCTCGCCGCCGCCGTCGAGCACATCCCACCCAAAAATCAGCACACTGTCCGCTACTAACCTGATAACGATGGAGCCGATCCGTGTGCCCGCGCTGTTCCGCTGGGCGCAGGAGGACGAATCCGAGACACTCGATGCCTCCCATCTCCCGTGGCAAGCCCCGGAGCTGCCCCTCGATGACGAACGGATCCTCGTCCTCGACGGCGATCCTGGCCCACCGGACGAGTTCCTCGGCTCCTGAGTAGCCTCGCCATCACCCGCCCGCTGCCACCCAAATGCCGCGGACAGGCGGAGCCCTGCGTCAAAATAGCCGGATTTGGGCAGAATCGGACTCCGCCCTCCGGGAAACAACTCCTTTCTCCTCGACCTTGCCCCGGAGCGCTCCCCAATCTGCACGCCAGCAGGAATTTCGATGAGATTTCACCCCTTCCGCCCCCTGCACCCCCACCAACCCCGCCCGACAGGCGCCCAGGGACGCCGGGGTCAGAAAAGCGATTCCTTAGCAATAAGGAAAAACCATCTACGAGTACACGCAGAGCAAGGAGTACTTGGCACTGTTTACGGTTCAGGCGGCGTTTGGCGGAAGCTCTCCGGACGCGAAGCTGGAAGACTTGCGGTTCCTCTCGAAATCTCAAAGTGCCGTTGCGCGCTATTGGGCCGCTACCGGCTGTCTCGTGCTTGGCAAGGCAGCAGCGCCCCTGAAGAAACGCCTCCAGAAACTACTCGAGGACCCCGTTCCCGACGTGCGCGTGGTGGCCGCCGAGGCTCTCGGCTATATCGGCGAGACGGAGAAGAACCTCGGAGTCCTCGTGGAGGTGATCAAGACCGGCAACGAGCACGAGGCCCTTGCGGCCATCACGGCCCTGGAAGCGCTGGGTCGCAACGGGATTCTGCCCATGAAAAAGGTGAAGGGCCTCCTTCCCCAAAAAGTTCCGGGCGATTGCAAGCGCGTGGTTGAGGCCATCGAGAAGATCAAGTAGACTCCGCGCGATGAGGAAGGTTGTGCGGTGGTTTCTCAAGCGGTGGAAGATCTGGCTGATTCTGGCCTTGCTGGCGGCGCTCTCGCCCTTCGCGGCGGTCTGGTACAGCCGGGGAGCCATCTCGCGCAGCGCGGAAGGCCGCGTGTTTGAAGAAGCCTCCGAGGTTCCGGAGTGCAAGGTCGCGCTTGTGCTCGGCTGCGCCCGCATTCTTCCCAATGGGCGGGCCAATCTCTATTTCAAGGCGCGGATCGAAGCGGTGACGGAACTCTGGAATGCCGGGCGCATCAAGCACGTCCTCGTGAGTGGCGACAACTCGCGAACCGAATACGACGAGCCCACCGACATGAAGGAGGCGTTGATCGAGGCAGGATTGCCGGCCGAGCGCATCCACTGCGACTACGCCGGCTTCCGCACCCTCGATTCGGTGGTGCGGGCGCGCGATGTCTTTCTCCTCAATCGCTTCGTGATTGTGAGCCAGGAATTCCACGTCGAGCGCGCGCTCTATATCGCCCGGGAACTGGGCATCGAGGCCTATGGTTATCCGGCCCGCGACATCGGGGGACGAGCCGGAGCGCGCACCAAGTCCCGCGAGGAGCTGGCCCGCGTGAAAGCCGTCCTCGACATGAAGGTGCTTAAGACCCAGCCCAAGTTCCGGGGCGAGCCGGTGCCCATTGTGAGCGCGGAATCCTGAGCGTCAGCGCTTGTTCGCTTTGCGCTGTTGGAGAGCGGTCAGGTCCACCATGGCCGGGCCGTGCATCCTGACCAGTTCGTCACAGCGTGTGCGCATGGTGGCGAGCGCGACGGCGTGGGTCTCCTTTTGAAGGTGGAGGGGAAGGGCCGCGACGTTGACGAGCTGATCGGTATCGTGCTTGAGATCGTGCAGAAATTCGAAGGGCGGCATCTTCGGACCTTCCACGAAATAGCGGGCGTAGACCCATTCGGTGGCGCGCACTCCTTCCCAGGGGGGAATGGTGCGCGGGACGGCGAGGAACTCGCAGAGGAAATCGGTCCTCCAGGTCGGCGATTTACCCTGCAGGAGCGGGACCAGGCTGCGCCCGGTGGATCCCTTCGAAGCCGGCTGCCCACCCAGCTCGATCATGGTCGGGGAAAGGTCCGAATTGAGGGCCATCTCGCGAACGACTTTTCCGCGCCGGTGGCGGGGCGCACGCGGATCGTGGATGATGAGAGGAACGCGCAGGGACTCCTCGTAGTGCGTCCACTTTCCGGCAAATCCTCGATCCCCGAGGTAGTAGCCGTTGTCGGCGGAATAGATGATGACGGTGTTCTCGGCGAGCTGGCGCTCTTCGAGTTCTTTGCGGAGCCGCCCGAGGACGTGGTCGATTCCACCGATCATGCGCAAGTAGGCCCGCATGTTGGTCTGGTACTTGGCGGGGGTGTCCCAGCGCCAGAAGTAGCGCTGCCGGTTGAGCGATTTCTTGAGGAATTCGGGTTGGGACTCGTAGATGGCGGGATCGTTGAGTCGCGGGAGCGGCATGCTCAGGCCCTCGTACTTTTCGTCCATGACCTTCGGCCATGGGTAGTGCCCAATCCCGGGTCGCTTGTCGCCGTCCTCGGCATGGGTGGCATTAAAGCTGAGCTGCAGACAGAACGGCTTGTCCTTCGGCTGCGCTTCGAGGAACTCGATCGCCCAGTCTCCGAGGATCTGCGTTTCGTGGCGGAGGCTTCCGTCGGGCTGTTTCTTGAAGTAGGGCTTGCGGCCGAGCTTGCGGCGCACGTCCCACATCGCGGCGGCCGAGCCGGGAGCGATCGCGACGTGCTCCTTGCCAAGGTGGCCGGTCCGGTAGCCGGCTCTCTTCAGGACCGCGAAGTAGCCGTCCTTGCAGAGCGCAGGATTGAGGGGTCCGGGTTTGACCCGGTAGAGGTGGGTGCGCTCGTAGGAACCCGTGAAGAGGCAGGCCCGGCTGACCCAGCAGGTCGAGGTGGTGACAAAGGTATTCGCGAAGCGGATCCCCTCCGCCGCGAGGCGGTCGATGTGGGGAGTCTCGACCACCGGATGACCGGCACAGCCGAGGGTGTGGTTGCGCTGGTCGTCCGCGAAGAGGAAGAGGATGTTGGGCTGGCCTCCCGCCGGGGCCAGGGCGGGAGCGAGGAGCGCGCAGGTGAGAACAAGGAGTCGGAACACGTTGAGAAACTACTACGTTTGGGGCGGTCTTCCTCCTTCTTCATTTATTGGTGAGCTGCATGCCCACCATCTTACTCATGCCGAGTTCCTCCATCGTGACGCCCCACATGCAATCGCAGAGCTGCATGTGGGATTTCTCATGGGTAACCATGAGAACCTGGGCGCGGCGGCGAATCTTTTCAAGCACGCCAGCGGGATGGCCCGGTTCTCCTCCTCGCAGGTCGGCCAGGAGGATCGGCTCGGCGCGTCGGGGGAGTTCGCTGATTTCTCGCACGAGAGCGGGAGGTCGCATTTCGGCGCCGGCGAGGAGGGCCGACACGGCCGAGGCCTCGAGGTCGCCGTTCTGGCCGTGATGCGATTCCTCGCCCGTCTTGTTGATCTGCCGTGTGACGCGCAATTCGTCGCCTGGCAGGGCCCAATCCGGCGGGCACCCGGCGAACACAAGGGAGACCGTGGCCTGTCGGAGGGGCCGACGCTCGAACGTTCCGTGGAAGATGAGATCGCGCATCGTTTCCACGCGCAGGGCGGCCGGCGAAGATTCTCCGAGCGCCCAGCGAACGGCCTCCAGAAGGGCTCGCTTGCCGCAGCCGCCCGGCCCCACGATTCCGGTGACGCCGGGCTCCAGTGGGAGTTCCACGCGGTCCGCGAACGATTTGAAGCCGAGGATCTGGATCGTGGAAACGTGCACCGCAGCCGAATTCTGTGACAAAAGGCGTCCGAGGCAAGCTTGTCCGCACGCGGCAATGATCTGCGCCTCGGCACCGTCGTTTGTCAGCACGGGGCTCCGGTGATAGGGGTGGTCATCATCCATGAGAATCTGGCTCGTCCCCGCCTTCTTCCTTCTCGCCGGCCTGGCACCTGCACAGGAGCGCATTCTTTTTGCACCCCCACCAACCCCGCCCGACAGGCGCCCAGGGACGCCGGGGTCAGAAAAGCGATTCCTTAGCAATCAGCGGTGACTTCGATTTCGGACAGAACAAAATTGCCATGCGCCGTCCCGAACATCAACCTTTACGGGACGTTACCCACACGAGACCGGCATCCAGAACAACAACAGGGTCGGAGTGGATATCGATCGGTTTCCGATCGTTGCAGGTCCAGGCCAGCGTCTCGCCGGGCACACCGGAGACGAGGGTGGCCATGGTCACCCGGGGCGGAAAAGCAATTTCCTGCTATGGGGTTAGTCAAGTGCAGGAGTGAGATTTTTGGTTGGTCTAGTGTAGTCCGCCTTACAGATTGACCTTTAATCTGAAACTACTATACTTGTAGTATGAGAGTGGCCCAAGTGATCGAGTTGACCGCC
>CAUZKZ010000104.1:0-13826 GCA_963580345.1 Verrucomicrobiia bacterium
TGCCTTACTCATGCGAAGAAGTTTGGCACGCTGACTGGCGGTCAACTCGATCACTTGGGCCACTCTCATACTACAAGTATAGTAGTTTCAGATTAAAGGTCAATCTGTAAGGCGGACTACACTAGTTAGGTTTGGTTTGGGGCGAACCGGATCCTCTGAGGATGGTTCGCTTGCCCTCTCCTTGTAGACCTCCCGGTCAATGGTAACGGAGTGGTACCATTTCTTTGGAAGGGCCATCCCCGCCCGCCCCCGTTACGATGGGAAAAGAACGGTGTAGAAGAGGAGAGAAGGAGTTTTACCATGCTCAGAAGAATCAGACTTCATCTCTGCTGCCCCTGCCGGAACTGGGAACACCTCCGGTTTCACCTTGCCGGAGTCATCCGCGAGTTGGTGCCCAAACGGTGGCAGGAGTACGTGAAATAAGTGCTCCTATTGCGTGGAGGGATCACCAAAACCCGGACCAGGTCTCGGAATCCACGGTCGGAGCTTGTGTCCGCCCCTCAACTTGGGTAGATCGAATTCGGTGGACAGGGATCAGAAACAGACCTGGCTGACGCAGAGCGAGGACCCCGAGTCCGTGCCGTGGAGCACACGTGGCGGCGATGCGCGGTTCCCCCCGACGTGCTGGACCCTCGTCCAGCAAGCCGCAGCCGAGAACACGATTGCGAGCGACGCTCTCGAGGACCTCTGCCGCGCTTACTGGTATCCGATTTATTCATTCATCCGGCGCCAGGGCAATGCGGCCCAGGACGCCCAGGACCTGACTCAGGGATTCTTCGAGTTCCTCCTCGCCGGCAACTATCTCGCCCGCGCTGATCATGAGAAAGGGAAGTTGCGATCCTACCTGCTGGCCGGCGTGAAGAACTTCATGGCGAACCGGCATCGGCACGAGATGGCGCAGAAGCGTGGCGGCGGAGCGCCGAAGATCTCCATCGACGAGGATCAAGCGGAAGGCCGCTACAAGTTCGAGCCGCAGGCTGACGCCGCCGAGAATCCGGACCGGGCCTTCGAGCGACGGTGGGTGGCGACCGTCCTGGAAGGCGTCCTTGCGAAACTGGCGAAGCAACATGTGGAGCGCGGAAAGGGAGACCAATTCGTGGCTCTCTCGGGATTCCTCGCCTGGAACTCGGGCGAGTATACCTATGCGGAGGCAGGAGAGAAACTCGGCATGTCCGAGGCCGCAGTAAAGATGGCCGTGCACCGCATGCGCAATCGCTACCGAGAACTCTTCTGCGAGGAAGTCCTCAAGACCGTCTCCTCCCCCGAAGAAGTGGAGGAAGAGATCCGGTATCTCATGACGGTGCTCAGCTGAGACGAAGCGCCCTTTGCGGAACCGGGCTGCCCGTAGTGTCCAGAAATTCGATTACAATGGAATGCGCTGATTTCTAGACTATTGCGGGAGGAGATCTGCGGGCAATTTCTGATCGTGCTCCGCGTTTTCGGACGGGCAAACTCCAGCGATGAACGTGACGAAGCTGATGGTGGTGGCGTTGGCGGGCTGGATCAATCAGCAGCAGGAGGGCGATGATAAAGAGGCCATCGCAATCGTTAAGAGGCGTCATGCTGCAAGTATACCCATTCTAAATACCGCACGGGCACGGTTTCATCGCTGTGACGAGCATGAAGTCGGGGACAAAAGCGGGAGCCGCCAATAGAGGATGTCCGCTTTCGTCGAAAGCGGACGTTTAATAGAGACGAAGTGGCGACTAGTCGGCTTGTGAGGGAGGGCACTGACTCTACGGCCCTGCGCAACGTCTTGAGCTCCGCGTGGGTGTATCCATCATTCACTGCCTTCGATGCGTGCCCCGTAAGCCGTTGCCGCATCTCCTGCGGAATTCCAGCATTCGCCATTTCAGAATTGAAGGAGTGGCGCAGCGAGTGGAAGGAGAGGGTCGAACGATTCCGTCCCGAGCCACCAGTCGGTTGACGTGATGGGGAAGGGGAGAAGTGTGTTCTCGAATTACTAGAGGAGTAGTAATATAGCAAATTGGTTTTTACTGGAAGGAAGGTCAGTCCCCAATCTTTGATGAAGAGCCGAATATTGCACGATTCCAATTTCGGACACTAGGCGATGCGGCGTGGCCGCCTCATGGAGGTCCGCTCTGGCCTAAGACGGTCCAGTTCAGGAGTGTCTTCACTCTGGATCCCTCAGATCGTCAAGAAGCGCTCGCGGGCAGAGGTTCTGCCATTGCCAAACCGGGGCGAAGGAAGGGAAGGTTTTCCATCGCGATCCGGCGAATAAAGATCCAGTGTAAGGTCATGCCGAGAAGAACTGCGAGGTGGAAGATCTCGTGACCGCCGAGAAAACCGGGGATTGGTTGCATGTTGCCGTTCACCGCCATCGCGGCTTCGATCAGGACTCCGAAGGTGTAGGCAAGGCCGCCGAAGACGACCAGCGCCACAAAGCGGTAGCCGTGTCGATACCAGAGAAGAATTACGGAAATCACAGCGACCCAACCGAACGTGAGATAGAGGGTTGCGCTTAGCCATGTTGGAGTCGCGGCAACGAAGACCGTCTTAAGCAGAATGCCGCCAGTTGCTGCGATCCAGATGAAGGCCAGCATTCCCCATCGCCACGGGCCGCGAAAGAGGATGGCGTGGAGCGGAGTAATGGTAGCGGCGATTAGAAAGAATATCGCGGCGTGATCGATCCGCAGAAGGATCAGGTGGGCCGGGGTGCCAGGCATCAGGACGTGGCAGATCCCACTGGCGAAAAGTTGGAGGACACAAGCGAAGGCGAAGATCGCGAGCGATGCAGTGCGGCAGGCGCTGCCGGCACCGCTGCGAATCAGTCGGCGCCCCAGAAGAAGGACAACGCAGCCACCAAGGAGGTGCGTGGCAGCGCTGAGCGGCTCGCCAATGCCGGCGATGGACTCGATTTCGGTTGGATTCGCGAACACTTGGTAGAGCGGGAGGTAGTCCGTCGTGCTGGAGCACCCTCGACGCGAAGCTGGTGATGGTCAAGGCGGGGCCCGCTCTGGACCTGCAGTTGGAGCAACAGTTACGAGGCGCGTTCGCCCGGTTCTCTCCGTTTTGCCCCCTTGGGATGTCTCGGAATGGGAAAGAAATCATTTACTCGGCAACGACTCGTGATAAGGGTGGGTCCGCAAGTCCAACTTAGTGGGGACAGTTCGTTGACATTCGGCTAATTCTGGTCGGCCAGATACCGTCGCCTCCTTTGAGCCCAGCTCGAGGAGTGCCCTATGTCCACACACCGTTCCGTTACCACGATCTTCCCGATCAGTCTGACCCTGCTCACGCTCGCGGATTTCACGCAGTGGTCGCGTGTAGTCGCGGTTCCACTCCAGCGCGTTCAAGCTGAGGTCAAGGTGTGCGTCAAAAATCAACATGGATCAGTAGCTGCAGGGCAACTGACAGGAAGGTGAGACTCCACGATGGATTCTGCAAAGCAAGATTGCTTCGACGATGAATCGTGGAGATTCTCCGGGAGATTCGCTCCGATCTCGATTGGACCAGGGTCACCGCAGAGCTTTAAGTGCGCACAGGCAGAGTCCGACCACCCTTGAAGTTGTCATTTATCGCTCCCCTTGGGAAGCGCGGGCACGGATTCGACGGCCTTGCGAAGCGTCTTGAGCTCGGCGTGAGTGTAGCGGTCGTTCACTGCCTTGGAGGCATGCCCGGACAGCCTTTGCCGCATCTCCTGCGGAATTCCAGCATTTGCCATCTCGGAATTGAAGGAGTGGCGGAGGGAGTGGAAGGAGAGGGTCGAGCGGTTGCGCCCCTTTTCTCCGTCCCAACCAAGGGGCGGCGCCTCCTGGCAGCGGCCATCCTGGCGGCCCGGGCCGGGTGTCGGGCGCCCGGGTGAGCTACTGCACGGTGAAAGCAGTGTAAGGGCCGCCCTCTTTTCCGATGACGATGTTTGCGTGGGACCTCACGATGACGATCTCCGCCTCGAACATGTAGTTCGGGTCGCCGCGATCCGCGAGCGTGTGCACGAGGGTCTTCAGGTTCGGGGTGGGGCTCACCTGGCATTGCTTGTCGGCAATCCTGACGTTCACGGGTTTCGACAAATCCAGCATCCGCCCGTTCAGCAGGATGCGGAGCCACCTCGCCGGCTGGTCGATGATGACCGTGTTGGTCGGCTTGTCGAGGCGCGCCACAATGGTGCCCCCCATATCGCCCTTTGTCAGGTCGAGCCAGTAGAACTGCCTGCCCCTGGCGGCGGACAGCCAGAAGTTTGTGCCGTCCGGATGGCCGTCGCAACGCCATCGGTTGTTCGCCCGAGTGCTCAGTTCCCACACGACTTTCCCGGGGAGGGGATTCCTCGTATACCCGGAAAGCCACCTGATGGCGTTGGTGTCCACCGCCTTGGTGGTCTTGTCATTCTTATGCATCCATCCTTCGGAATCGGCGAAGACCGTCTGATTTCCGCCACGGTCGTCGAACCCGTGGCCCCGTCCGGCATGCACGTAGACGGCGTGGATGTAGTTGTCCGGGTGTGCCCGCTGAAGGTCTCTGATACGCAGACCGTAATTGACGGTCGCCCGGTGGCGCCCGTAAGCCGTGTCCCTCTCACCCACCTGCATGAGGAAAGGCAGGTTGCAGAGGTTTGCCGGGTTCACACTGTTGTGATGACCGGCCGACATGTTGGCGGCGGCAAAACGGTCCGCCATCCTCGGTGAAATCTGGTACACACCATCTCCTCCCGCGGAGTAGCCCAGCAGGAATACGCGGTTCGGGTCGACTCCCTCGAACAGGATCATGTTCTCGATCAGCCGGTCGTACATCGGAAACGAATTCGCCTCGGCATGCAGGCCGGGTCCGTTCGAGATGCCCCGGGGGGCTAGATAGATCCCGTTCTGGACACTGCCGGCATAGAGCCCCTTCATGTGATTCCATTGGCCGTCGTTCACATTTGCGGGGCAACCGCCCCCGCCATGCAGGGCGATGTAGAAGGGATAGCCTTTTTCCGGACGGGAGCCGATCCGGCGGTAATCATATCGCATCACCGAATCAAAGTACTCGATGCGTTTCGAGTTGTGTTCCTTCACGCGCTTGGGGTCACGCTTCAGCTCGTCACTGTACTTCGCCCACAAGAGAGTCCTTATGTTCGGGACCTCTTCCGGCTTCAACGGGATGTCGGTTTTCCCGGACTTGTACAATTCCTCGAAAGGCATGCTCCCTATAAGCTTGGCGGCAGGGGAAAGCGGAGCCTCCTCCTTCCCCTCTTCCTTCTTCTCCGCCTCGGCTGCGAAGATGAGCTCGCCCGGGGACAGAACACTCAGGGCGACGGCCACGAGCAAGATGGGGCGGCAATGAATTCCAATGCCGTCGGCAGTTTCGCCGCTACGAAAACCCGAGATTGGTGTACGATCCTTGGATGACTTCATAAATACCGGTCTCCTGCACATTATAAGTTGCGGTTGCTGAGGGCCTAACGCATGTTCAGCAACCTGTTCAAGCGTCCAGCCCCAAGCTTGCACACCCACTGCGGAGATGCAAGCGAATCGCGAGCCCCGGGAGCGGGTTGCGTGATCCGGGTGTGAAAGCCAGGTCGGAACAAGGCAAAAAGGCGGTTCCCGGCAATTCCTAGGAGCCTGTCGGAGTTAGCGCAAGTTTCGCGGCGGCTTCGGCGGTCAGGCGGTTGTGTCTCCGCGAGATCGCGTGGGAGGCCACATGGACGACTCCCTGCCCATCCACCTCGGCGTCCGGAACAATTGCGCCCTCCGGTAGCGTCGCTATGCGCGGGGCTGCGACGGCGAGGGCGGTGCACGCCAGTAACCCACCGAGCGTACCAAGGAGAACATTCATCCCGCTTTGTACTTCCTCGTGAATGAAATACCAGCTTCCCGATTCAATTCAGCCCCCAAGCTTCGATGTTCCTGAATCGGGCCTCGCCGTCTTCGGCAAAGAGAATCGCGCGCAGTGGGCCGCGCAGCTTGAGAGGTTTCTCGTACACCACGCGGAGATTGGAGGTGAGAATCAGCCGGCCTGAAGAGATGAGCACGCGCAGATCGAAGTGCGCATCGCCGGGCAAAGGCACCGCCGGGATCTCGAGCCCATCGACGAAAAGCGATTCGCCGGCGCAAGCGATTTCGACGACTTCTTCGGGAGAATCGGAGGGCACAATTCTCACGCCGCATCGCTTCGCCTGGCCCGTTTCGATCCGCGCTACAATCTCCACTCCGTCGCCCGGGAGCTGCTCGAGCGCCTGCTCTTTGGAGGCCAGCGCGATTTCGGCGAGTTGGTGGTGTGCCTGGCGCCGCGCCAGCGTATCCAGTTCCGGGGCTTTCAGCCGGCAGTTTCGCGAGTGATAGCTGGGGTCCTTGCAGCCCAGGCAGCGGTCGATGATCTCGTAACGATCCTGGTGAATGGTCAGTGTGCGGTAGGGCCCACGGAGATTCATGGTGGTCAGGGCGGTGATTCCGCGCCGGCTCATGTCGACATTGCGGTGGGAGTGGCCGCCCAGGACAATTTCGACTTTGTGTTCGACCAGCACGTCCCAGAAGGCGTCGGTGGGCGACCACGGCTGGTGGAGGAACACAAAGGCGCGGGTGCCCGGTTTCTGGCGGAGGAGGTCTCGACGGAGCCACTCGGTGGCGACGTCCGGCACGCCCAACTCGGCGGTTCCCTCCTTGGGATCAATAAGCGCCCAGTCCAGTCCAACGAAATGGACCCCGGCATAGGTGAACGACCAGCGGACCGGTCCGAGGTATTTCGTGAAAGCTCCGTTGCCGTGAATCTCGGATTGGTTCTTCCATTCGGTGGAGTGGATTCCCACCACGTCGTGATTGCCGATGGTGTGGAAGAGAGGGACGGGAAACTTCCGGGTGTAGTCCGCGACGCTGGCAAACATCGCGTGCGCGGTGTCGACGCCGGCATAGCCCAGGTCGCCCGTCCTCTCCGGTTTTCACAAATTGCACGCCGTCACTGACGCCGATGCCCGCCACCCCCTTCTCGTCCGGGTCGGGCCGGCCGTTGGCGTTGGCGTCGAGAATCACGCGTCCGTGGACCACGCGCTGATCGGCGGCGGAGCACCAGGGCGTCGTCCAGGCGGCCAGCGCCAGGAAGAGCAGGGACACGCGGAGATTGCCGAAGTCGATGCGCTCCACGATCTCGTCGACACTCAGTCCTACCCGGTGGGCACTATTTGCGCGGGGAAAAGTCTGCATGAATCCGGCCGGGACAACCTCCCGCACGGAGTACGCGCCAGCCGCGAGTCCTTTCAGCGAGTCGCGGCCGGTTTCGTCCTCTCTCGTGCCAGGATCATCAGTCAGCGTTTCGGTGCGGGGCTCATCGCGATCGAGCCGACCATTGAGATTTGAATCGAGCTAAATGGTTACCCCCGGGAGTGGGCGCTCGGAGGGATCGCGGGTGGCGTTGCCATTGCGATCATCCCACTTCATGCCGTGGATCGATGCCGCAGGGGCGAGAGCGCAAACTCCGAACAAGGCGGTGAGCGTCAGTAAGACGATCGGGAGAGAGGTGGTGCTGGTCTTCATGGGATCTTGCGTGCCGGAGCTGGGGTCTATCAGCAAAGGTGACCGCCGCTGGAGGGTCAAGGTGATTTGAAGTCACGCGAGGCGCAGTCTCACTTCACGGTCTGCCGGTGGTCTCGAGGTATCGACCGTCAGGAGTGTTTGTCCATTGGCGACTAACTCTGGGATCTATTTGGAAATTGGCTCGTCGAGTCCTCTCCCCATACGGCCTGCATGTGGCCTCGATGCGCAGGAATTCAAGCGGAGCCTGTGCCAGGGGTCTTGCACTGCTCCAGGTCGTCGTCGCACTTCCGTCCCCATGGGGAACTTCGCCTAGTGCATCGCCCCGCAAGTTAGTGTGCATTCGGAGATGAGAATCCTCGGAAACGGGCACTCTCCCCTGATTGATCCTTCGTCTTACTCAATACAATTGCCGCTGTCATCCATGCCTTCCGGACAACGGGCCATCTCAATCAGGGTTGCAACGAGAATCAAGATCGGCGAGAGTGCAGTGAACACAATGAGAGTCATGGCTGTTTTGGCGTTTGGTTTCATTGAGTATGAGGGCGCTCGCCGCGGCGTATTCCCCGGGAGTCTGCGTTGCTACTTCACACGCGGCTGCAAAGTGCGGGGGACAAACTCGCGAACGATCCCCATCAAGTAGAAGCGGAAGTGGCTCCGTCTCCGCAAGATGCAGATGGCGTGAAATTTGATTTTTCGAAGTGGTTATGGCTCCTGCAATGGCCCTTTGAGCCGGCCGGGAAGCGGGGGAGAGAGGTGGATTCCTGCGACCACTCTCTCCCACACTTCCGTATCACTGCTGCTTGGGGGGAGCCTCAGAGATGAATCGCTTTGAGTGCAGCACGCCGCGCATGGTGACGAAGTGGCCGGGGAAGAGGCAGACGTAGGGATAGTCGCCCGGAGGCGGCACGGTGAAGGTCACCTTCTTCGTTTCGCCGGGTTTGGCCATCTTGGTGTAGTGCAGGATGTCGTTGGACGTCGGGATGTAGCCCTTGTCCGGCCCGGCCTGGATCGCAGCAACCCCAATTGCGTTGATATCGGCGTTTGGCTTCAACAGGACGAAGTTGTGCCACAGGGCTGGCGACTCGGCGGTGTTTTTCACCACGATGGTAAGCATTGTCCCGGCCTTGGCCGTGATCTCATTCTTCTGGTAGACCATCTGGTTGCCGAGGGGCGAGACCTCTACCGTGGTGGCAGATCCCTGCGAACTCGTCTTGTCACCTTTTGAGACTGGCGGGGTTGCAGGGAGGAGCCCGGGGAGGAGCCCCAGCACAGCAACTGTGACCAGGGCTCCAAGGATTTGTGGTGGGATCAACATGAGTCGAATCGGTTATGAATCGTTCGGTTGCAATGCTCACGGAGTCTGGAGGACGACAGAGCCTGCCTGGACCGGTGCGGCACCGTGTTTGGTGTTGGCCACGAAGAGGGGTTTGGGCACGCCGTCCCCGTCGCTATCGCGCATTTGTGCCATCATTTTCATCGCTTGCTTGGGATCAGATTTCTTCAGGGCCATGAGCTTCTCTTTCATCTCCTTCCGCTTCGCGAGAGTGGGGATCATCTCCCCGGCAGCGCCGATTTCGGCAATCTGCAGTCCGTTCTTGCGGCCGACCTTGTCAAAGAAGGAATCCAGCTTGGCAACGATGACGGTGCGCCCCGCTCCTTCCCTGACGATGGCGAGTTCGCGCAGGGCGCCAATCGTGGAGGCGAAGTTGAGACCGTCGTAGGTGGACTTGGTCGAACCTCTGTGGGCACGGAAGACTCCCGCCGTCTCCGACCAGAGGTTTTTCTCGATGTATGCGTAGGTCCGATCCGCGGCCTTCAGGTAGGCATCGTTCTTGGTGGCGTGGTAGGCCGCCAGCCAACCCCGAATCGCGAAGGTCTGAGCCAAGAGAGACCGGTCGCGACCGATAGGATCGAGACTTGTCTTCGTGACCATGTAGGCATTCGCCACGCTGCCGTTCTTGTCTTGCCGCGCGAGGAGAAAGTTGGCCTGGGCGGTGAGAAGCTTCAGAGCTCCGTCGCGCAGGGGCGCGACGTCATGGAGTCGATGGTGGGCGTTAGCGAGAGCCACCATGGCCATGCCGGCATTCGAGGTTGAGATGGCTCGTGACTTGCCGGTCTTGGGATGCCAGGAATCAACGAGGCTCCCTTGTTCCTTGCGGAAGTGAAGGGCCATCATGTTCTTGAAATTAACCGCACTGATTCCCTTGGAAAGCTGGTGCGGTTTGGCGGGAAAGATGGCCTTGCCCTGCTTGAAGAGCTCCTTGAGCTGAGCCGGATCAGTGTTGGGATCCCACTTCGGATCACCAAAGAGAACATCGTAGTCGTCCTTGATAGTCGGATCGGTGTAGAAGTAGAACTCGCTCTCACCCCAAAGCAGGGACGCGACATCGAACAGATGGCTCCGTTTGTCAGTCACGCGGAAGCGTTTCGGCTTGGGCGGCATCATGCTCGTATCGAGATCGACCTCGTAACGGTGGGGATAGTATATGGGGCCGTCGGCCGGGTTGTAGGTCGCGGGGTCGACGCCACCCAGTTTTCCTTCCTTGGCATGGTAAGCCAGTTCGCTCTTGAGTGCGAACGACTTGGTAATTGCCATCGCGGTCAGCGCCGCGCCACGGAATCCATTGCCGCCGTCGTCCTTCTCGTTCCCGAAATAGGTGACGCCATCGATGGTCTTGTGATGGGTGAAGAAATCGCGAGCCCAGAGCACCTGTTTCATGAGGGACTGCCCCCAGGCTCCCGGGTTCATCGACTTGTCCATCTTCGCCGGGTCCCAACGCAGGGTGGTCAAATCGTCGAGGACCGGCTCGGTCAGAAACGAGGGGTTTCCCGAGGAGAACTCGAGATAAACAGGATAGGCGCCTTTGGGAGGAAACTGCCCCTTGGCTTGATCCGAGCCGGTGCGTTTGACGAACTGGCCGAGCTTGTGCTTGAAAAAGAGGGCGTTGCCGTTGGGTTTCTGATACCAGGGCATGCCCTTGTCCTGCTCCGCGTGCATCTTGAAGAGCGGGTTGTGGACGATGTGAACTCCCATCCCGGAGCGGAAGAGCAAGTTCCCAAGCGCGTAGCGGGAGTAGTAATACATTTCCATTGAATTTACGGCCCCGATTGGCACTTGGCCGTCGGGCGATTCGCAGGCGAACGTGAGCCATTCCTCATTCGCAGCATACATGGCTGCTTTGGTGCCGAAGGTCAGATCACGTCCTTGAGCAGGTGCTGCGGACGTGGATCCAAGCCCGCCCATCAAAGCGAGCACCCAGGAAGAAACCGCGAGGAATCGACCGCAGGGATTGGTTGTTGTATTGAGCTTAGTTTTCATCGATTTGATTGCTGTTAGATCTCTAACTGTTCTACAAATATGAGAGCTAATGTCGTTGGAACCTATTCCGTCTCGCGGGTGGCGCCGATGAATTGAGTAGAGTGGTGGCAAGGGATGTCCGAACATTCTGTTCGAGTCCGTTGCCGACTAATGTGACTCGCTTGAGGACCGCGTTGGTGACGGGATGCTGGACTGCGCGCACGGTGGGAGAGCGAGAATGCGCTAGCGCGGTTTCGCCGTTTGCGTGAGCGATGTGCGGATTCCTGACAAGACCGAGAACAGAGAGTCAAACACGAATGATGACCAGATCAACGCAGGCGGAAGCAATGCGATCAGAGGACGGCGTCGCAAGCCCAAAGCGCGGGAAGCCCTTGAATAGCAGGCTCCAGCGCTCCGTGATGTCGGCAGAGGAGGTCTAACGGAACCGCTGCGCACGTGTTTGCGGATGATGTGCAGGATTTGCGATTGTTCCCGACGGGCCTCCTACCCGCGCGTTCACCCAGGGTTGAACGCCGAAGGCGGAAACGGAGCAACTCATTCCGCTCGCTGTTCTCGTCACGCTCGATGACCCTGTGCCGGAGGCTGACATTACGCGTGCCACCATCGTAGAAGAGCACCTCGCGGTCCTTCATTCTGAGGCGCAATGATTGATCGCCTGATGGTTGCAGCCCCCAACGGCAGGTTCTCGCTCGCTCACGAATAGGCAGCGTTGAATTTCTCTTATCGTAGCGGGCTGATCTGGCTACGGCGGACAGGTCGCTCATGGCTACGGCACGGCAGGCGGGGCTGGAAGAATTGTGAATCCGAGGTTGTGCTTGCCGTCCTTCTCAAAGAGCACGGCCACCCGGCCGTCCGGCAGGACGAGCACGTCGCTGTAGCCGTATCCGCCCTGGTAGATCTCCTTCTTGTAAGGCCAGGTCTTGCCATCGTCGTAGCTCGCAAACAGTGTCCCGCGCATCCGACCGCTCGTCGAGCCCGGCCCGGCATAAAGAATGATTCCCGGCTTGCCGTTTTTCGGCGCAGTGAGTCGAACGGTTCCGCCCTGGCAACTCGGGCAAGGCAACTCGGGGATGAAGCGTGACGTGCCCTCCTTGTATTTCGTGCCGCCCTCGGCGAGAACCGCGGTCCCCCGATTCGGCGTTCTGGCGCCCCCGCCACCGGGCGAACGCATGTTGAGCATGATGTCGCCGTTGGAAAGCTCCACGCAAGTCGCTTCGTTGTACGGGCCGTTCGGCGAGTTGGCGCCGACCGTCCACGTTTCACCGTGATCGTCGCTGTAGACTGCGTATCCGGTCCCATGACCGTAACACGGCGCAATGAGTCGCCCCTTGTACTTGCCCCGCGTGAGCTGGATGCCGTGACCAGGACCGGTGAGCAGCCAGCTAAATCCCTTCGGCAGCCATTCTGCTATCGGGATCGATCTCGCGGCTGACCAGCTCTTGGCATCGTCGTCGCTGTGGACGATTATGACCTTCTGCGGTCCTGGATTCGCATGGTTCGGGTTCGTGTTGAAGGAACCGATCAGGAAGACCCGACCCGTCTCGCGATCAACGATGGAAACGGGGTTGCCGATCTTGTTGTCCGGAAACTTCCCGTTGGTCGTGTCGATTTCCGGGCCCCAGGTCTTGCCGTTGTCTTCGCTGCGGCGCACCACCAGTCGGATATGGCCCCAATCGTACCCGCTCGCCCTGGCTTCGCAAAAGGCGAGGATCGTCCCCATTTTCGTCACGACCAGGGCCGGAATCCGGTAAACGGACGCTTTTCCTGGCGCGTAGCCTCGGCCCCCAATGCGCGTTGCGGCTCCTCCCTTGGCGACGGTCTCCTGGGACTCGCGGGCCCCTTCGAAGATAACCTCAATCGGAGCGGCAGACTTGAATGTTGTTTTAAGTTTGTCGGATAGCTTCTCCGCCGTGAGCTTGATGCTGGCGATCTTTGGGGAGCTTCCCAACGCATCGAACCAAGGGTAAAGATTGACGTCGGGATCAATCGCTTGCTCGTTGATCTTCTTGTCGTCGTAGTAAAACGAAAGACGATCACCGACTCGCTTGACCGCCATCGAGTGCAACTTTCCGTCGTACACATTGGCGGGGCAAGATGCCGAAAACGGTTCCAGCGGCAAAGGCCGTTTACGTGTCTCCATCAAGATCGCGCTGCCGTCAATGGAGAATCGCAAAGCACCGCGGTCGTGGATGGTGAGATTCGGTGTCCAGCCTCCTGAATTGGCTTGTGTACAGGAAAAGACGACCTCAAATGCGCAGTCAGCCAGGGCCGATTTGCTGCCCATAAACCGCGATTGATTCCTGCGATTCCCGAGCTTTCTCGGGACTTCAAAGCGGCCGTCGACGGTTTCCCCCGCACAATGCACCCAGCCGTTCCACCAGGGATTCTTGACCGGGTCGTCGTCGGGCCAGTCGAGCGCTTCCTTGATCAACTCACCATCGCGGATGACGTACATTTCTTCGGCGGCGGATGCGTTCGTGAGGCTCAGCAACGCGATGGTGCTCAGGATCAATAGTGATGTTGTGATGGTTCTTGTCATGGTCGTCTCCTTCTTTTGGCCCTGCCGGTGCTGACTGTGGATGAGGTGTTGGTCTTTGGGATCACGTTGCCGTCTTCCCGTAGGGTCCAAAAACACGATTACAACGGAAATTATTGAGGATCATTCTGTTGTAGACGCTCCGTGGAGTGAATGTCGAATTGTAATTTGAGCCTGCAAGGCGCAACGCTCCATCTTCGCAGAACCTCAAGCTGGCTCGGCCGATTTATTTGACCCTCCGGGATCTTCGAGGACTTCCCAAATTTCAAACCACTTAAGAATCCGATCGGTCAGCGATTACGTCGGCTGAGATCGAGGGTCTGAGGCTGGTGTCCGGTGCGGAGATCCAGGTGTTTTTGGGTCAGCCGAGTTCTTTGACCTCACGGAGTGGGGGAGACTTTGGGGGATGGAAAGCGAAGGTAAAAGCCCGGTCTCGGATTGGCCGGTCCTGATCGATTCATCCGTGGCGCGGGAGATCAAAGAATCAGGCGCGGCGTTTGAGGTTCGT
>CAUZKZ010000105.1:0-13703 GCA_963580345.1 Verrucomicrobiia bacterium
GCCATGGCGGAGAGGATGGAATCGAAGGAAAAGACCAGGTTCATGAGCACGATCCAGAAAATGCTCATGCCCACCGAGCGGGGTTTGGATTCCCCGTGCGCGAGGTCGTGGGTGCCGAGCATGTGAAAAATCTCCTTCACCGCGGTATAGATGATGAAGGCTCCGCCGAAGAGGACGACGAGGGCGTGGAGGTTGAAGGAGCCATCCACGATGTTGCGGATCGATTTGGCCTCGGAACCATGATGCGCCTCGACCGCCACTTCGCTTCCCAGGCGCAGGTCGAACCAGGGATCGCTGAAACCCGCAATGAGGTTGACCACCAAGAAGAGGAGGGCGATGCGCAGCCCGATGGCGAGACCGATGCCCAAGCGTCGCACGAACCTCTGCCTTTCCCTGGGCACGCGCTTCGATTCGAGGGAGATGTAGAGGAGGTTGTCGAAGCCGAGGACGGCCTGAAGGAGGATCAGGAGAAACAAGGTGACGATGAAATCGACCGGGCTCATGGCCGGGAGGTTAAGCAGAAATCGCAGGGAGCGGAAGCGTCTGGAAGTTTCAGAACGATCCGCGACGGGTTCGCAACGAATCCGTGCAGGGAGAGGAAAGACCGGGGAATAAATGGGCCAGCGCGGCATCGCACCTGACGTGATCGGAAAGACGCGGACCCTGGGTTGGATGATGGCGGCGGTGAGCGTCCTGGCGCTGGGCGGGCCGGGAGCGCCTCTGGCGGCGCAAGGGATTGCGGGCAAGAAGATTCCGCATCTCGAGGTGGACCAGTGGGTGTCCCTGCCGAAGGGCGTGAAGAAAGGGCCCACCCTCAAGGAACTCGAGGGCAAGGTGGTGTATCTGTACTGTTTTCAGTCCTGGTGACCGGGCTGCCATTCGTCGGGGTTCCCGGCGCTGCAGGCGATGGTGAAGGAGTTCGGCGCCGATCCCAGGGTAGTGCTGATTGCCATCCAGACCGTCTTCGAAGGGTTCGGGACCAATTCTCCCGATGCCGCCCGTAAAATCGTGAAGCGTTACGGGTTGCAGGGCATTCCGGTCGCCCACAGCGGCTCGAAGGCGAGCCGCTCCAGGATCATGGCTGGCTACCGCACCCGTGGAACGCCGTGGACAGTGATTGCCGGCCCGGACGGCACCGTGAAGTTCAATGCCTTCCACATCCATCCGCGCAAGGCGAAGGAACTGATCGAAAAGTTGAAGAAAGAAGGGCCAGCGGGGGAGAAGCGACGAGCGGCGGGGGAGAGGCGACGAGCGGCGGGGGAGAAGCGACGGGCGGCGAGGGAGAAGCGACGAGCGGCGCGGGAGAAGCGACGAGCGGCGCGGGAGAAGCGACGAGCGGCGCGGGTCTACTTTTTCGTGGTCAGCCCCCGGACTCGTTTCTTCATCCCTGCGGTGGCGGCTTCCGCGATCACTTCGCCATCCTTTTTGAGCACGACGATGTAACCCGCGTAGCGCGTCCCGGTGTCGGGATCCACATTGAACTGCGGGCGATCAGGCCGGAAGCGGTTCTCCTCGATCCGCTTGATCTTGCCTTCCGTCTTGGAGAACGAGAAGGGGTCGGAACTCACCTCGATTTCTCCACTGGCCGGGATATCGACCTGCTTGGATCCCGAGCCGGCGATACTGAGTTTGCGATTGTCGATATTGCGGGCGATGACGGTCCATTCCATGGTGACGCCCTGGTAAGCGGATCGTTCGCGATTATCGATCTTGACCAGGAGCTGCCGTTGGTTGGATCGCGTGTCTCCATCCCGTTTCTTGGTGAGGACCTTGTTGGAGACCTTGATTCGGATGTCCGCAGCGGTGGCGGTGGGCGCGGCAAGGACGATGGATGCGGCGGCCAGGACGGCCAGAGGTTTCAAAATCATGGCGCATTTGTAACCGGTTTGGAGGGAGGGCGCAATGGCCGAACCGCGTTGAATACGGGCGATTGGACGGAATTCGCGTGGTTCCGCCCGCGACTTTCCGAGGATGTTGGCTTGCTGCGAGGGGGGAGCGGATCCTATCCTGCCCTATGACACTCACTAAACGCATTGCTGCAATTATTCTGCCGGTTCTTGCGGCGTCCTCGGGCTTCGCGCAGGATTACGAGATGCGCCTCTGCAAGCGGGTGGAAGTGGAGCCCGGGAAGTTCCGAATGGTGGAGGGAAGGGAGCGCTGGAAGCCGGAGGAGACGGCCGTGATCGTTTGCGACATGTGGGACCTGCACCATTGCAAGAACGCGGTCGATCGCGTGGGGCAGATGGCGCCGCGCATGAATGCCCTCCTGAAGGAAGTGCGGCGGCGCGGGTCGTTGGTGGTGCACGCGCCATCGTCGTGCATGAAGTTCTACAAGGATCATCCGGCTCGCAAGCGGGCGCAGGAAGCCCCCCGGGCGAAAAGGGTGCCGGAGGGTATCGACAAGTGGATGCATTGGATCGATGAGCGGGAGGAGAAGGCGGGTTACCCGATCGATCATTCCGATGGCGGAGAGGACGACGATCCCGCCGAGCACGCGGCGTGGGCGAAGAAACTCACGTCGATGGGCCGCAATCCCGGAGCGCCCTGGACCCGGCAGGTGGAGGCCCTCGAAATCGATTCCGCCAAGGACGCCATCACGGACAATGGGACGGAGAACTGGAACCTGTTGGAGCAGCACGGAGTCAAGAACGTGATCCTGTTGGGCGTGCACACCAACATGTGTGTGCTGGGCCGGCCCTTCGGCCTGCGCCAGATGGCGAAGAACGGGAAGAACGTGGCGCTGATGCGGGACCTGACCGATACGATGTACAACCCGAAGATGGAGCCCAAGGTCAGCCATTTCCGGGGCACGGACCTGGTGGTGGAGCACATCGAGAAGTACGTCTGCACCACGGCCACGAGCGACCAGATCCTGGGCGGGGCGCCCTACCGCTTTTCAAGCGACCCGCGCCAGCACGTCGTTTTCCTGATCGGGGAGCATGAATACAATACGGCCGAGACCCTGCCGGCATTTGCGGAGAAGGAACTATCCTCGGATTTCAGGTGCACGTTTGTGCATGGCGACGGGAAGGACCTGAACAAGTTTCCCGGAATCGAAGCGGTGGCCGATGCGGATGTCCTCTTCGTGAGTGTCCGGCGTCGCACCCTGCTCGCGAAGGACCTGGCCTACGTGCGGAAACACGTTGCGGCGGGCAAGCCGGTAGTCGGAATCCGCACCGCCAGTCACGCCTTTTCGCTGCGGGGCAAGCAGGCGCCGAAAGCCCACGAGAGCTGGCAGGAGTGGGATGCGGAGGTTTTTGGGGGCAATTATTCGGGTCACCACCCCAGCAATCTGAAAACGTCCGCTTGGCGGGTGGAGGGAACCGAGCACCCGATTTTCGAGGGGATTGGGGAGGCCCGCCTTGTCACGGGGGGGTCCCTCTACACCAACACTCCGCTGCAAAAGGGCGCGACGCCGCTGATAATGGCAAAGGCCGACGGGATCGCAAAGGCCGAACCGGTGATGTGGACCTTCCAGCGAAAGGACGGAGGACGATCGTTCTACACTTCGTTGGGGCACGCGTCGGATTTTGAGTCGGAACTCTTCCGGAAGCTGCTGGGGAACGGGGTGAAATGGGCGGCGGCAGGGGTGCCCGAGGCAGGAAAGCGCCCCCGAGCAAACTAGTGAAAGTCGATTCTCCCTTGCCTGCGGTCCGGTCCGGCCCAGCGACCCGAGTGTGCGATTGACAGGGAGGGCTGGAAGCGTGACTTTTGGCGCCAACACCATGAAGACTCGTCTCCTTATCCCGTTCCTTGCCCTGTGTGCCCTGAGCATGGGACTGCTCGCGCAGAATGAGAACCAGGACCCCGCCAAGGGGGCCGCTCCTGCCAAGCCTGCGGAGAAGCCGCCGGCCCCCGCCGCGGCCGAACCGCCGAAGCCGGGTGCTCCGGCCCCCAAACCCGCGGATCCCGCCAAGCCGGGGACTCCGCCCAAGCCGGGGACTCCGCCGCCTGCTGCGGTGAATCCGCCCGTTCCTGTGCCTCCCCCCGTCCAGCCGGATCTTCCGGCGCCGCCCGATGTGGCAGCCCCTCCTGCGGATGCCGAGAAGAGCAAGTCCGGACTGGCGTGGAAGGTCCTCAAGGAAGGCACCGGAACCAGCAAGCCCGCAGCCACCGAGACGGTGGAGGTTCACTACACGGGTTGGACGACGGACGGAAAGATGTTCGACAGTTCCGTCAAGCGCGGCCAGCCCACGAGCTTTCCGCTGAACGGCGTGATCAAGGGCTGGACGGAGGGATTGCAGTTGATGGTGGAAGGGGAGAAGCGCCGATTCTGGATCCCCGGCGATCTTGCCTATGGTGAAGCAAAACCGGGGTCCGGACGCCCGGGCGGCATGCTCTGCTTCGATGTGGAACTCCTCAAGGTCCTGCGTCCCCATCCTACCCCGGAAGACCTCGAGGCGGCGCCGGCCGATGCGGAGGTCACGGAATCGGGATTGGCCACGAAGGTCGTGAGCCCCGGCACCGGAACCGCCAAGCCGAGCCCCTACGACAACGTCCGCATCCATTACACCCTCTGGACTACGGACGGCAAGATGGTGGCGAGTTCCATGACGAGCGGCCGCCCCGCAACCTTCCCGCTCAAACGCACCATCAAGGGCTTTACCGAAGCGCTCCAGATGATGGTGGAAGGAGAGTCCCGCCAGCTGTGGATCCCGGCCAATATCGCCTACGGAGAGAACCCACCTCCCACCGCCCCGAAGGGAATGCTGATTTTCGAGGTGGAACTTCTGAAGATCTACAGCATCCCGGCGCCCAGACCTGCTCCGGTTCCGGCTCCCATTCCGACTCCGCCCGCACCAGGGACGGGGACCAAACCTGCGCCGGCGCCTGCGCCCGTCCCCTTGCCGAAGCCCGCCGCGGTGCCGAAGCCTGTGCCCGTCCCCAAATCCGTGCCTGCCCCCAAGCCGGACCCTGCCCCCAAGCCGGACCCTGCCCCCAAGCCGGATCCTTCGCCCGCGCCCAAGCCTGCGCCGGTCCCGAAGCCCTGATTGGAGTCATCCCATGAAAGCCGGCACGATTTTCGCGATCACCCTGAGCGCCATTTTCCTCGCGCCGGTGGGCGTGGCGGAGGAGGACAAGGGCAGCAAGACTTCGGAGGATATCTGGATCAGCCTCTTCAATGGAAAGGATCTCACCGGCTGGACGCCCAAGATCCGTGGGCACAAGTTGGGAGAAAACCACAAGAACACCTATCGGGTGGTCGATGGCCTCCTGACCGTAAATTACGACCAGTACGAACAGTGGGACGACAAGTTCGGCCACCTCTTCTACGACAAGAGCTACTCAAAATACCGGATCCGGGTCGAGTACCGTTTCATCGGGGAGCAGGTCAAGGGCGGCCCCGGCTGGGCGCTGCGCAACAGCGGCATCATGTGCCACGGGCAAAGCTCCAAAAGTATGGGACTCGACCAGAAGTTCCCGAATTCCATCGAAGTGCAGTTGCTGGCCGGCGGTGCCACCGGGAGGCGGACCACCGCCAATCTCTGCACCCCCGGAACCCAGGTGTTCTACCGAGGAAAACTCGACAAACGCCACTGCATCGGCTCCAAATCGGATACCATGCGGGGCGATCAATGGGTGACCTGCGAGGTGGAGGTCAACCGGAGCGAATCCTTCAAGCATTACATCAACGGCAAACTCGTGATGGAGTACAAAAAGCCCCAGCACGATGACGGAACCTTGCTCGGAGAGGGGACGATCTCCCTGCAATCCGAAAGCCATCCGGTGCAGTTCCGGAAGGTCGAGATCCTGGTCCGCGCTCCGTAGCGCCCCGGGGGCTGACCCGACCCGCTCCGGCCGCCTCCGCCGGGAGTTGGGGCTACCTCCGTGTCGTGGATTTGCTCCCCATCTTCTGCCAGGGCTCGGCGTAGCGCGTCTTCTGGACCGTGGCCTTGGGGGCGCGCGCCGGTTTGTAGAGGGCGTAGTTTTTCTCGGCCGCCTTGTAGCGCGCGTTGCGGAGGGAATCCGCTTTCTTGTCCAGTTCGAACGTGTTGTTCAACTTGCGCTTCAGATCCTGCCAGGTGAAGTGGTCTCTCACGTGGGGCAGTTCCCAAACCTCCAGGAAAGCGCCCGTATGGGCCACCCCCATCGAGAGGAACGCGGTGAGAAAGAGAGACTTCATAGCGGGGGACGAATCCTGCCGATTTTTTTACAAAACTCAAGCAGAAGATCAACTTTACCGTATTACCTATAAAAATTCACAAATTTGGAGGAACTGGAGAGAGGGCCGGGGGCGAATGTCGGGCCAGAAGGGCCGAAATGGATGGAAACGGAGGGGATTGGGGTTGATTGGAAAGGAGTTGATTAACTATACTTCCAGACGATCCGGGACTCCTGAATATGCGGAATTCCTGCTGTTCCAGGGGCTAATCCCTTCATTTTCAATCACATGTCAACTGGGAACCTCCTTGCCGGGACACTATGGAACGTGGTCCGCTTCGCCTTTCTGCTATTGCTGATCGCCTTGGTGCTGTTGTTCATCCTCGCCAAGAGCGGGAAGGACAGTGAGGAGGAGGGGAAAGGAGAGGAGAGCGAGGTGGTGCAGGAGGAAGTGAGTGAGGGGGAATTCGGGAAGGGCTGGACCGACCTGAAGTACCGGGTGAAGTATCATTGGACGGGCGGGAACCTGGACTACGAACTCTTTGTTCATCCCTACGATCGCCGGATCGAGCAGCTGCGGAAGACCGGCAACGAGCTGGTTCTTCTCTCCTTTGTGAACGCGGAGCGCGATCGTGTCTTTCCACGCAAGAGCCCGGCGCGGATTGAAATGCGCGACCTGGAGCCGGTGATGGTGGAGGACGAAGAGGGCAAAAAGTAATTCAAGGGTTGGCTCTACAGAGCGGAACCGAAGAACGAAGAGGGCGCCGACAAGAAGATCGCGGCCGCGGAGATGGGCTGGTTGTTCTCGGACGATCTCCTGGCCCTGCTTCGCGGAATTCGGAAGGAGCGCATGATCCGGGAGGCCCAGCGGCGCGCCCGGGAGCAGGCCCGCCAGGCGGGAATCGAGGTGTCGGCGCGCTGAGGGCGAAGCTCCCCGGGTGCAGCGGGACGGTCCAGGGGGCGGTCACTGGAATTTCCTTCCGGCGCCTCACGAGTGGTCCCCGCCGGACGGGACGGTGAATCTGTGGCGCTTTGCCTCGACGACGTCCCTGGCCATGCATCCTTCCAGGTGGTCATTGACCAGTCCCATGGCCTGCATGAAGGCGTAGGCGGTGGTGGGTCCCACGAACGACCACCCTCGCCGTTTGAGATCCGCGCTGAGGGAGGTGGAGGTGGGGGTCTTGTCGAGTTTGAA
Source organism: Verrucomicrobiia bacterium (assembly GCA_963580345.1). GTDB lineage: Bacteria > Verrucomicrobiota > Verrucomicrobiia > Verrucomicrobiales > Akkermansiaceae > Roseibacillus_B. The sequence goes on from CAUZKZ010000105.1 coordinate 7,298, forward strand.
GAGGGCGGCCTTTGTCATGCGGCGGGGGCGCTCGTTCCGGGGGGGTTGGAACTGCCAGAAATAGGCGGCAAGAGAGCTGAACTCCTCGGCCAGGGCGCAGGCCCGCCGGGCGTTGGTGATGGTCGATTCGATCTTTTTCCGATGCCGGACGATACCGGGGTCCTGCAGGAGGCGGGTCACATCGGCTTCCGTGAATCGCGCCACCTTTGCGAAGTCGAACCGAAGGAAGGCTTTCCGGAAATTCTCCCGCTTGCGGAGGATCGTGAGCCAGCTGAGGCCGGCCTGGAATCCCTCCAGGCAGATCTTTTCGAAGAGGCGCCGGTCATCCGCGACGGGCCGTCCCCATTCGTCGTCATGGTAGGCGCGATAATCCTCCGGGTCGGCGCCCCACCAGCAGCGCGTCAGGCCGTCGTCGTCCCTTACGAGTCCCTTGCTCACGGGCACATGTTATGGCGGGGCGGGAGAGGAGCCACAGTTTCCGTCGAAAACCGGTACCGGTAATGTTTACCATAGCACGGAAATCGGGGTGTCGCCATCGGTTTTTGGGGGTGCGGGCGGGAGGCAGTTCGTTGCGAAAGGGAAGAAATGAAATAACGTGATTAACGTAGAAAAGGCATTCGTCTCACAACTGTAGATACCCCCCCAAACGATGAGAAGAAAACGCACAGAGCACTTCCCGCTCTCGCGGACTCCCTGGAGGTCGCTGGAGCAGCTCGCCGATTCCTGGGGCTTGAGCCGGGCGCGCACCAACTTGGTGGTCAAGGCCTTGGTTCGCAGCGGCCGCATGGAGGAACGCGAGAGCCGGGAGCATGCACCGATGAGCCGGGAATACCGGTTGGTGGCGCATTGAGAAGAGCCGCCGCCCGCCGGGAGCGGTAGGATTGGGCGTCGCGCCGGTGAGGCCCCGGCGAACGATTTGAATCGCCCCGCCGAGGTCCACGGCCCCGGCGCCGGCCGGGAGTGATCCCAACCGCGAGGATGGGCAGAGGCGGAAAAAAAGGCGCGAATGGGCTTCATCATCGCCTTCCGGGGCGACAAGCTCCGTGCGGGGAGGGCGCGAAAGGCCCGCCCCTTTTTTGCCCTCCTCCCGTGATGGACAGCCCACCTGAGCCTGAGTCGACCGAGCCTCTTCTCGAGATGCGCGGCATTGAAAAGTCCTTTCCAGGGGTGCATGCCCTGAAGGGGGTGGACCTCACCCTCGAGCGGGGCGAAGTGCTGGCGCTCCTCGGAGAGAACGGCGCGGGAAAGAGCACCCTCATCAAGATTCTCGGCGGGGCACATCCCCCCACCGCGGGAACCCTGCAGGTCAACGGGCGGGATACGGACGTCTCCACCCCCGCCGCCAGCCAGCAGGCGGGAATCGGGATCATCTACCAGGAATTCAACCTCGTCCCGCACTTGTCGGCGCGGGAAAACATTTTCCTCGGCCAGGAAAAAGTAAAGCGAGGGCTGATCGATGCCCGCGAGGAGCGGCGCCTGGCACAGGACCTCTTCGAACGCCTGGGCACCAGGATCGATCCCGAGGAGCGTTGTGCCAGCCTGACGGTCGCGCAGCAGCAGGTGGTGGAGATTGCCAAGGCGCTCTCGTTGAATGCGCGCCTCCTGGTGATGGACGAGCCGAGCGCCACCTTGACGCCCCAGGAGGTCGAGCGGTTGCTGGAAATCGTGCGCGATCTGCGGGACGAAGGGCTCGGCATCATTTACATCAGCCACCGGCTCGATGAGATCTACAAGATTGCGGACCGGATCATGGTGTTGCGAGACGGCGAGCACGTGGGCACCCGGGCGACGGAGAAACTCGATCGCGAGGCCTTGATCGAATTGATGGTGGGAAGGAAGATCGAGAACGAATTTCCAAGTCACTCCCCGCAGATCGGGGAGGATCGGCTGGTGGTGAGTGGCTTGAGTCGGGGCCGGGCGGTGCGTGATGTGTCGTTTTCGGTGAGGGCCGGGGAGATCGTGGCCCTGACGGGCCTGGTCGGCGCGGGACGGACCGAGACGGTGCGTCTGCTCTTCGGCGCCGACCGGCGGGAGGCCGGCACTATCTCGCTGGACGGCAAGCTGCTGCGGTTGCGGAGCCCGCGCGATGCGATCCGCGCCGGAATCGGGCTCCTGACGGAAGACCGCAAAGGCCAGGGACTGGTCCTGATTCAATCCGTGCGGGAGAATTTCGGATTGCCCAATCTCTCGCAATTTTCGCGGGGCGGCTTCGTGAGCAGGAAAGAGGAGCGGGCCAGCCTCGGGAAGTTCGTCGACACCTTGCGGATCAAGATTCCGCACCAGGACGAACTGGCGCGAAACCTCTCGGGGGGGAATCAGCAAAAAGTGGTTCTCGCCAAGTGGCTGCAGCGCAACTGCGAGGTCATCATCTTCGACGAACCGACGCGCGGCATCGACGTCGGGGCGAAGTACGAGATCTATCTTCTGATCAACGAGCTGGCGATGCGGGGAAAGGCCATCATCATGATCAGCTCGGAGTTGCCGGAAGTGCTGGGGATGGCGGACCGTGTGCTCGTCATGCACGAAGGGAGAATTACCGGCGAGATCCGCGACGTGGCGGGCGCGACGCAGGAAGACATCATGAATCTGGCGGTGGCATGAAGCCGCTTTTCGCCGACTACGTCATGGTCGTGGCTCTGCTTCTGTTCTTCAACGGTTTCCCTGACGGGCGCTTGCCTTGAGGCGGAGGGCGTTGAGGGCGATGAACCCGGTGGCGTCGTCCTGGTTGTAGGCGTCTTCCGCGCCGCCTTCCATGGTGGCGACATCCTCGCTGTAGAGGGAGAGCGGCGAACGGCGGCCGGCGTTCATGATGTTGCCCTTGTAAAGCTTGAGGCGCACTTCCCCGCTGACGGTCTGCTGGGTTTCCGTGACGAGGGCCTGCAGCGCTTCGCGCTCGGGGGCGAACCAGAAGCCGTTGTAAACGAGTTGCGCATACTTCGGGATGAGGCTGTCGCGAATCTGCATGGCCTCGCGGTCCATGGTGAGAGCTTCGAGATCGCGATGGGCGGCGAGAAGAATGGAGCCCCCGGGCGTCTCATAGATGCCGCGCGACTTCATACCGACGAATCGGTTCTCGACGATGTCGACGCGACCGATTCCGTGTTGGCCGCCGAGAGTGTTAAGGACCCGCATCATGCCATAGGGGGTGAGGAGGGCGTAGCCGTCACGCTCGCCTTCCACCGCGACGTCGGAGAGGCTCTCCAACAATTCATCGTGACCCTCGGCCTGGAAACCGATGGCGTTGCCCTTTTCAAAGAGGAGCTGGAGATACTGCGGACGGTCCGGAGCGTCTTCGGGCGAGACGGACAGGACGTACATTTCGCGGTCCGTTTTCGTGGTGGCGTCGAACCACGGATCCTCCAGCATGCCGGCCTCGAAGGAGATGTGCAGGAGGTTGCGGTCCATCGAGTAGGGTTTCTTCATGGAAGCCTTGACCGGGATGTCGTTGGACTCGGCATAGGCAATCATTTCGGAGCGGCCGGGGAACTGTTGGCGGAAGCGGGCTTCGCGCCAGGGCGCAATGACCTTCACGTTGGGAGCGAGACGGGCGGCGGTGAGTTCGAAGCGCACCTGGTCGTTGCCCTTGCCGGTGGCGCCGTGGGAGATGGCGTCGGCGCCCTCCTGCGCTGCGATGTCAAGCATGCCCTTGGCAATGCAGGGGCGCGCGATGGAGGTGCCCAGGAGGTAGCGCCCCTCGTAGAGAGCGTTGGCCTGGAACATGGGGTAGATGAAATCGCGGGCAAATTCTTCCCGCATATCGCCCACGAAGCACTTGCTGGCCCCGGTCGTGAGAGCCTTCTCCTCGAGGCCGTCGAGTTCCTCTCCCTGGCCGACATCCGCGCAGAAGGCGATGACGTCGGCGGCGTAGGTTTCCTTCAGCCACATCAGCAAGACGGAGGTGTCGAGTCCTCCGGAATAGGCGACGACGATTTTCATGCGGGGCGGAACTTAAGAGCCCAGCGTCCTTAGTCCAGAACCATCTGGTCGCGGGTCCGGGGGGAGGGCGGTCCTCCCGCGCTTGCCAGCGCAGCGCGCTTAGGCGAGAAGGGGCCGGATGGATTTTCCCGAGCTGGACGGCTGGCAGTGGGGGCTGGCGGGAGTGGCGGCCCTCGCGGTGGGGATTTCGAAGACCGGATTTGCCGGGATCGGGCTCATTGCCGTCTTCGTGATGGCGGATCTCTTCGGGAAACCGTCGGTGGGAATCCTGCTCCCGATGCTGATCCTGGCGGACCTGTCGGTTTACCCGCTCTTTCGCAGGTATGCGTCCTGGGCACCGGTGTGGAAATTGTTGCCCCCGGCGCTGCTGGGCTGCACGGCGGGCTATTTCATCCTGGGCTGGATTCCCGACGAGCGGGCGAGATCGGCGATCGGGGGAGTCATTCTCTTCATGGCAGGCACGCAGTTGTTGCGAAGGTTTGCGCGGGATTGGTTCGAGCGCGTGGCCCATTCGCGGCAGGCCGGACTGGCAGCCGGATTTGTCGCCGGGGTCGCGACGATGGTAGCGAATGCCGCGGGCCCGGTGTTTCAGCTCTATCTTCTCTCGCGGCGCTTTGAAAAGATGGAGTTGATCGGGGTGGGGGCCCGCTTTTTTTTGCTCATCAACATCCTGAAACTCCCATTCCTGGGCGGAATGGGTTTCATAAACAGCGAGAGCCTCGTCTTCAACGCGAAGCTGGTGCCCGCCGTATTGCTGGGAGTCCTGGTGGGGCGACGCCTCGTGCGGGCCGTGTCCCAGCGTGCTTTCGAATGGCTCGTGATCATCTTCGCCATGATTGCGGGGTTGCGACTGGTGTTCTTCTAGTTTGGCGAACAGACAACGACCAGCCGCCGCGGGACGGACTCGGACGCAGCGGCCGCTCAGGTCAGAAGGCCAGACGCTTCATGTTTTCGTAATTCTGCCAGGCCAGGAAGCCGAACAAGAGGGCGACGAAGACCTCTTTCAGAACGAGGGCGGCGGCTGCGACTCCGGCTGCAACGACGAGGCCGATGAGATGGACGCGGCGGCGGGAGGAGATGAATTCCGCCGCGAACTGCCCGCCGTCGAGGGGATGAACCGGGAGCAGGTTGACCAGTCCCCACCAAAGATTGATCCAGAGCAGGGAATAGAGAACAAAGACGGTAGGAGTTCCGCTGAGCACGAACAGCGCGGCGCGAGGATCATCGGGAACCCCACCGACGACGAGGGCCCTGGTCAGTTCCCAGCCCGACCTGCCCGGAAATGCAATCAGGATCCCGGCCACCACGGCGCCGAAGAGGAGAAATCCGGCTCCCGGCCCGGCGAGGATCATGATGAGGCGCGACTTCTTGGTGAACCGGCCCCCCTCGTTGTAGGCCAGCCCGCCGAAGGCCCAAAGCCGAATGGCCGGACGGCCGCCCGCGAGCCGGCGGCCACTCAGGGCGTGTCCCAGCTCGTGCACGAGGATCGAGACGAACACGAGGATCATCCAGAGGCCGACAAAGAGCAGCGATCTCTTGTCACGGATGTCGAGCCCTCCTCCCAGCAGGAAGGCCGTTGCCCAAAACCATGGCTCGACGTTGACGGGAATGCCGAAGAGGCGGAACTGGAGCACGGGGGAGAGATTACGGGGTGGGAGCGCCCGGGGCAATCCGTCATCGTTGATCCGTCCCGTTCTGGGCGCTCGACTAAAAGGCTCCACCCGGTCACCCGGATGGAGCCTTCCCCGCAAGGGTGAACTTGCGAGTGCTGCTAGTGCGGTTTCAAACGCCGCCGCGTCTTGGGTAAAGCCGCGACCACGCAAGATCCTATCCTGTCATCGGGGATTTGGGTCGAAACCGTCCAGGGAAGTTGTGGTTCGGGAGCGGAGGCGGCGCAGGAGGAGCAGGGAGGACAATGACACGAGGAGGATGCTTCCCGGCTCGGGGACAACCGCGAGGTGAATGGCATCCAGGGTGCGCGCCACCGGGAGGTTCGAGCGCCGGATGGAATCCCACCCGAGGCCGGCGGCCCGCCCGAGGTCATAGGGCGGAGCGGCTTCCTCAACCCGCAAGAGTCCGGGGTTGCGAGCCAGGAGATCATCCCCGCGGATGCGGGTCCTGGCGGCAACATAGAGATCGCTCGCTTCCGGGCGGGCGATGACCAGGACGAAGGTCGGGGCCGGGGCCGGGGGAGGAGTCGGCTCTTCGACGGGAACGAGAGGTTCCTGCGAATAACTGAGGCCGGGCAGGGCGAGTATTGCGACCAGGGCAGCCGCAAAAGAGGAATGCATAGCGTGGGGTGAACCGGTTTGAGAAAACCCGTTTTGAGACACCGACTGCCTGCCGACAATGAAATTGAAGTACGTTTAATTAAACTAGCGAGGAGTCCTGAATATCCCGCAAGCTTGAGGAATGAGCCGGGAGCGCCGGAGGAAAATCCCCTCAACCGGGCGGGCGACACCGGGCGCAA
>CAUZKZ010000106.1:0-13676 GCA_963580345.1 Verrucomicrobiia bacterium
CGATCCGCCGTTTCAGGTTGGCGGGCTACTTCCCAATGGCCTCCCCGACCCCGCCACCTTTGGAGGAACGGGAAGTCTCAACGCCGACTTGCTCAACACCGTCGTTCCGGAACCGGCCTCCTCGAGCCTCCTCTTCCTCGGCCTCGCGGGACTCTTCCTCCGGCGCCGGCGCTAGCCACCCCACGAGTATTTCCAGCGGGCGGATTGAACGTGGCGGCGCTTGAAAAGCGCCCGGCCTGGCCAGGAAGGCTGGGCGCTTGAAAAGCGCCGCCACCCTACACCAAGGCCCCGCCGCAGCTCGATCCCGCCCCGGCCGTGCAGCCGAAGCAGTGCTCCGCGGTGAGAATCTGCATTCGCGCGAACTCCGCGAGGTCGAGATCCCACAGCGAGAGCGGCTTTCCGTTCTTCAACTGCATCCCGAGCTGCTGGTTGAAGTCGCAGTCGTAGACCTCGCCCTGCCAGCCCACGCTGATGGTGTTGCGGCACATGAGCCCCTCCACCGCGGCGGGATTGAAGGCCTCGCGGAGAACCGCCATGTAATCTTCATACTGGTTGTTGCGCCGCAGGTAGGACGCGAAACGGGCGATCGGCAGGTTCGTGATGGTGTAGAGCCGGTTGAACTCGATCCCGAAGGCGCCCTTCAGCTCCCGCTTGTAGTCCGCCTTCAGTTCCTGCTGGTTACCGGGCAGGAAGGCCCCGTTGGGGTTGTAGACGAGGTGCAGGGGCAGCTCCGCGGTCCGTGCGTAGCCAAGCGAATTCAACAATTGCAACGCCTCGATACTGGCGTCGAACACACCTTCTCCGCGCTGCTCTTCAACGTTCGCCGGCGAGTAGCAGGGCATCGACGCCACGATCTCGACTTCGTGATCGCGCAGGAATTCCGCCAACCCCTCATACCCGTCTTCCAGAAGGATGGTGAGATTGCACCGGTCCAAAACGTGCCGTCCCATCGCCCTGGCCTCCGAGACGAAGTGGCGAAAGTCCGGAATCATCTCTGGTGCTCCTCCCGTCAGGTCGACGGTTCCGATCGAGGTGCCCCGCAGCCACGCGAGAATACGATCCACCGTCTCGCGCCTCATGATCTCCCTGCGCTTCGGCCCCGCATTCACGTGGCAATGAATGCAGGTGAGATTGCAGATCTTCCCTACATTGACCTGCAAGACCTCCGGCTCCGCCCGCCTCAACTGAAGACCGTGGCCCGCCAGTTCCTGTGCAAAACGATTCAAGGATTTGCCGACCTTCGACTTTCGACCTTGCGACTTTCCGAGCCGATCACCGGCACCCTCCGTCCCCACAACACTGCCCGGGTTCGCTGCTCACATCGTAATCCTTCCCCTTCGTCTCCCGCGGGTGGCGCTGCTCCGCCCGCTGACAATCAAAAGCTCTGGCATCTTCCGCGGAAATTTCTTCGTGCGGCTCCACCATCACGAAGTGCGGCGCGTAGGCCGGCCCGCCGTAAATTCGAAAGGTCTTTTCACACACCGCCTGGCGCACCCCCCGGCGCAGGTGGTGGCCATCATCGTCGACCACTTCCTTGAACGGTCCCTTGTAGATGACCGCCTGGTTGCGGTCCATGCACGGCCCCTCCTTCCCCTTCCAGGCCTGCACCGTCACGGACCGGAATTCGATCCCCTCCACCGTCTGCCACGGCGTCGATTCAAAATTGAGAAATTCGATACCATAGAACCCCGCTCGCTCGAAGGCCTGCAGGAAGCTCTCCTCCGTGAGTGCGCCCGAGATGCAGCCGCTCCACAACCTGGAATCCTTCTGCATGTGCTCGGGGACTTCCTCGTCGCTCACGATGTCCGAGATCACCGCCCTTCCGCCACGCCTCAGGATCCGGTGGATCTCCCCGAACAACTGCGTCTTCATGCCGGCATCCACCAGGTTCAGCACACAGTTCGAAACCACCACGTCCATCGACCCGGTGGCCACCAGCGGCTGCTCGCGGCGCAAGCGCTCCGCCTCGCGCTCCACTTCCATCCACGCGTTGGCGCTCCCGACCGGACGCTGCGCCAGGAAAGCGTCCAACCGTTCCATGTCGAGCGCCAGGTCCTGGATGCGCCCCTTGCGAAATTCGACATTGCCGTAGCCGATTCGTTCCGCCACCACGGGGGCATTCCGCCGCGCCACTTCGAGCATGTCGTCCGTCATGTCGACCCCGATCACGCGCCCTTCCCTGCCCACCACCTGCGAGGCGATGAAGCAGATCTTTCCGGTCCCGCTCCCCAGGTCGAGGACCGTCTCCCCGGGATTGAGAAACCTGGACGGGTCCCCGCACCCGTAATCCTTCTCGATCACCTCGGCTGGAATCACGTCGAGGTAGCGGGGGTCGTAGTCAACGGGACAACAGAGCGCCGGTTCGGTGGCCTGAGCCGCAGCGGCGTATCGTTCATGGACGGTACTCTCGGTATTCATCGGCGGGAAATCGGCGGGAAATCGGCGGGAAATCGGCGGCAGACTATCACGGAGTGGGAGGTCGCAACCCCTCTTTTATTTCCACATTTTGTATCGCACGGAAAGGCCGTGTTCCCGCCACGCAATACAGGACGGTCAGCCCGAAATCCTTCAGCGATCGCCACATCGCGCCCTCTCGGGTGAACCGCCGCGCCGAGGAGACCACGGGCGGACTCACGCAGACCATCCGCCCGCATCTCTTGAGGCGCCGGCAAAGGTCGTAGTCCTCGAAGGCGCGCAACAGCCGGAAGCCTCCGATCTGCTCGAAGACCGTGCGGCGGACGAAGAGAGCCTGGTCGCCGAGGAACCACCCCACCCTGCGGCCCCGATGCGCCGCGAGGGCACAGGTCCAGCGCAGGAAACGCGAGGAGGAATCGAAGGTGCGTTCGAATCCCCCGCCGGCCGCCCTCCCCTCCTCCAGGGCGCGCCGCACCTGCCGGAGCGCATTCTCCGGCAGCCGCGTATCGGCATGCAAGAAGAGAACCGCCTCTCCCCGGGCTGCCTCCGCCCCGAGATTCTGCTGGTAAGCCCGGTTCGCAACGGCGCTGCGGATCAACTTCACGCCCACCGGCAGATCGCCGTCCCGCAACGGCTCGCGCCGGGAGGCATCGACCACGATGACCTCCTCCGCTCCCTCCAATCGCAGCACCTGCTGCAGGACCTCCGCACGGTCTTCGAAAACCGGAATCACCACCGAGATCCGCATCGCCGAAAACGCTACCAGAGAATCGTGGCCCGACCGCAAATAATTCCCGCGAATTCCCCCCATATCGCGTATATTCCTCCGGTATGAGCGAGCACAAAGTCATCCTCGCCGAACTTCGCGAGTCCTACTGCAAGGGCGGACTCGAGGAAGAGGGGGCCGACCCGAATCCCTTCGTGCAATTTGAGCAGTGGCTCAATGAGGCCGTCGCGGCCGACATCATGGAACCCAACGCCATGACCCTCGCGACCACGGACGCCAGTGGACAGCCCTCGGCACGCACCGTCCTGCTGAAGGGCTACGATGAGGAGGGCTTCTGCTTTTTCACCAACTACGGCTCGCAGAAGGCCCGCCACCTCGAAATAAACCCGAAAGCCGCTCTCGTCTTCCATTGGCGGGAACTGGAGCGCCAGGTGATCGTGCGGGGCACCGCGAGCCGCACCTCCGAGCGCGAATCGCTGGCCTACTTCCACACCCGTCCTCACGCCTCGCAGATCGGGGCCTGGGTTTCCGAGAACCAGACCGCCGAAATCCCGGGGCGGGCCTGGATGGAGGAACGCGAAAAGGAATTGCTCGAGAAGTGGCCCCGGGGCTCCGAGGTTCCCCTTCCGCCCTTCTGGGGCGGCTACCGGGTGAGACCCACGGTCATCGAATTCTGGCAGGGACGCCCGAGCCGCCTGCACGACCGCCTGGCGTATACGCGGGAAGTCATGGAATGGAAGATCGCGCGCCTCAGCCCCTGAGGCTTCCCCCGCGCAGACGCCGCTCACGAACCTTTTCCTGCTGAAGGAAAACGGGCAGAAGCTGCTCCGCAATGTGATCGAAGGCGGCCTGCAATCCGTCGCGCTTGTAAAGCTGTCCGATCACCGCCTCCACCCGCGTCGGATTCCCCACCACCCGCAGGAAATCATTGGAGGTAAACCTCGTGAACTTGTCACCGTCCAGCGCGCCGTCCACGCGCATGATCCACTCCCGCACGAACAACGCCAGCACCGCATCGCCCACCCAGGCCTCCTCCCTTTCGCGAGTCAACTGCAGCTCGTCGTGTTTCATGCCCGCTCAAGTCGATTCCAGCCGGCGCTTCTTGTCCAGCCGGTCGCGCAAGGCCCGCTCCGACTCCCGGTCCCAATACGCGCTGTCGAGTTCAATGAAAACTCCGGAATAAGGCAGGGCCGTGGTGGTCTTGAAGACGAGAACCGTGAACTTGTTGGCGGAGTCTTCCAGAAGGAGGGAAAGCGACCGGAATTCCATCTCCCGGATCGGGTGCCCCCGCAGGGAGCGCTCCACCACCCGCCGATATTCATCAATGCCGGGCGCGCGTTCGTTGGGAATTTCGGACAGCTCCCGCGCAATGTAGATTCTCGGCGTCACGTTCTGCACCCGTTCCAGTTCATCGAGCACCTCCTCCAGCACCGCCGGGATCTCGTCATTGATCAGGATGGTGCGCACCCCCGGACGGCTGTGCACCGGAAAGGCTGCATCTCCCAGCACGATCCAATTCCGGTATCCAAGGGCCCGGAGCTCCGATTTCACCACTCGTGACCAAGAGCGCGGCGGCTCCCTCCGATGCGAGCATCCTTCGACCCCGAGGGCCAGGACCAGCAGGACCACGGTACAGTAGTGCATTGTTCCCACGAACAAGCGCAGTGTAGTGAGTTCGAAACAGCTGTCAACCGGGGGCCCCCACGATTTGCGGACGCCGTTCGGCTTGGAGTTTTCGCATCCCCTACATCAACTGTGCTCCCGCTTCCGCCAGTGGACTCCGCTCCCCCTTGTTCAGCGAAACGTGAGCCACAAAGGCCTGCCCTTTGAGACGGTTACGCGTGTAAACCAGGCCGTTGCTTCGGCTGTCGACGTAGGGATGATCGATCTGGGCCGGATCTCCGAGCATCACCAGCTTCGAGCCCCGGGACATGCGCGTCACCACCGTCTTGGCCTCCTGCGGCGTCAATTGCTGAGCTTCATCCAGCACAAAGTAGCGATTCGGGATGGAGCGCCCTCTGATATAGCACAGGGCCTCAACTTCGATCACGCGCTGCTCGAGCAATGCCTCGTAGGGTTTCGCGGCCCGATCGGGCACCACCGGGTTGCCCTCCTTCTTGCTCTGCTTACGGCGCGGCCCATTCGGGACCGGAGGCGTGGTCAGCAAATCGAGGGCGTCGTAAATGGGTTGCAGCCACGGGCGCATCTTTTCGTCGAGCGTGCCCGGCAGGTAGCCGAGTTGATCGCCCATCGACACCACCGGCCGGCTCACCGTCAGCCCGTTGTAGCGCCGGCCGCAAACTTCGTTGAGTCCGGCTGCGATCGCCACCAGCGTCTTTCCCGTCCCGGCCTGCCCGTAGCAGGTCACGAGCGCGATCTCGGAGTTCAACAAGGCATCGACCAGGCACTTCTGCCCGAGATTCAGGGGCTTGAGACTGTTACCGTCGGGGATTCGCAGCGCTTCCGGAATGGCGAGCCGGGAGAAGACGCCATTGGCATCGAGGCGCGCCGGTATGGTTTGCTTGGCGTTGACCTGCAGCAGGACATACTGGTTCAGCACCACTTCTTTGCGGCGCTCATACTCCACTTCGAGGCACCCCGAACTCGCGAAGCGTTGCAGCTCCGCCGAGTCCACGTCGATCCGGCGCATCTCGTAGTTTGCCACTTCGCGCGGATCGACCTTGTCGTTCAGGTAGTCCTCGCACTCCAGTCCGGCCGCGCGGGCCTTCAACTGCATGTTGAGATCCTTCGTCACCAGCACCGTAGCGCTCTCGTTGTGCTGCTCGACGAGGAGGGTGGCTGCCAGGATGCGGTGATCGACCCGGTCGCGGTCGGGAAAGATGCGGTGAAACAGGCCAAGCTGCGCCGAATGCTCCGTGCTGGAGGGATCGTACACCACCAATCGCACCGTCCCGCCCCCGTCGGTCTCTGCTCCGCCTGTCAAGCTTGCGCAGTCCGCGAACATCTCGGTCAAGCCTCGATGCACCCGCCGCGCGTTGGCTCCACGCTCGGTCTGTTCGTTCTTGAAGCGGTCCAACTCCGCCAGAACATCAACCGGAATGCAGAGATGGTTGTCCTTGAAGCGGCCCAGGCAACCCGGGTCGTGCAGCAGAACGTTGGTGTCGAGAACGAAGTTCTTACCGACCGCGGTCGGGGCCACGAGACCGAAATCCCGGGCTTGCACCGCGGTCAGGCCACGCATTTTTCCAGATCGCGGCGCCTCGTCCGGGGGAAGGGACTCGGCCGGCGTTTCGTCGCTGTGGTGAATCATGTTGAGGATCGATGGATCGGAAAATCGAGCGGAACCAGTCCCGCCTCCTGGCTGTAGCTCCCTCCCGCCCCCCTAATCCTAACCCCCGTCTCCCCTTGTATAGAGCCGAACTTATCAAGACATCTTAATTATTCAGACTGCGGCCCGATTAGCAATCACTATCTCTCCGGCAGTCCAAATTCCTCTCGGAGCGCCGCCACATCGATCTTCCCCAGGGGGGTGCGGGGAAGTGCGCCGACGTAACGCGGAGGCTCGAGGCGCGCGAATCCGGGAAGGCGTTGGTTGAACAACCCGATGACGTCCTCCGCCTCGGGCCCGCCCTGCTCGATCACCGGAATCAGCCGCCAGCCCCGGCGTGCATCCTCGATTGTTAGAATGTGCACTCCGCTCTCCGGGAGGAGCTGTCCGCGCAGTTCTTCCTCCATGAACTGCACATCCACCGCTTCTCCCAGGACCTTCACCTGGCGATCCGCACGCCCTACCGCCGTCACACCCTCCGGAGATAATTCCACCACGTCACCGGTCGCGAACCAACCCTCGCCATCAAACGGCTGTTCCACCACCAGCCGGTTATCCTCCACCCGCAGGTAGGCATCGAACAACGCTTCGCCCCGAAGTTCCAGGCAACCCGCATTCCCCACACGATGCTCCCAGATCGGCAGAAACGGAAGCGGGGCGGAACGAAATTCGGACGCCAGGTTCTGGACCCGACCGGTCGCCACCTGGGACGCCGCTTCCGTCAACCCGTAGCTCTGCAGGACCGGCCAACCGAGGTCGCGGGCCGCCTGGCCCGCGAGGTCGTCAAGCCGCGCCCCGCCCACCACCACCGCACGCAGCGCTTCGGGCGGGCGCAGTTTGCAGGCCACGAGGTCGAGCACCTGCGTCGGCACGAGGGACGTGAGGGTGGCGTCCGACTCATCCAGTTCCTCCACGAACCGCATGGCATTCCAGCGCCCCGCCAGGCGCCTCAGCGCGCACCCCCCCGCATAGGCCCTCGCCGCCACTCCGAATCCCCCCACGTGAAACAGAGGCAGCGCCAGCATCCAACGGTCCCCCGACATCACCTCCAGGTGGCGGTTCACCGCCTCGGCCGAAACGAGAAGCGCTTCCCGGCGCAGGCTGATCCACTTCGGCGGACCGGCCGACCCCGAACTCGCGAAGACCACCGTCCCCTCGTCGGGGAGCAGTCTTTGCAAGTCCGCCCCGGCCTCCTCCAGGCGCGGCGGTGTGATCACCCGGCTCATCCTGCCGGACCAGAACGCCGCCTCCGTTACTTCAGCCGCTTCCATGGCAGTTTTTCCAGGAGATCGTCGAATCCCAACCCGGTCCCTCCCGGCGGCTGGAAGCGCGGACCGGCACACCCGAACCGCTCCGAGAATCCGTCCGGCTCGAAGAGGCCGTGCGTCTGCAACCCACAGGAATCGACCCGCCCGGTCAGGGTGGACAGCGTCGCGGCCTGCACCGCCGCGAAACATTGCCCCAGCGGATGATCCATGCTGCTGGTCACCACCAGCCGCTCGCGCCCCTCCGCAAATCGGCTCAATTCCTGCCGGGCCGGCTTCAAGACCAGGACCTGCGCGGCCGGGGACGCCACATCGCCGGGATCATCCAGCGCCAGGTCCAGGCTCGTGATGTGGCGGATGTCTTCCCAATCCTCCCGCGAATAAGGACAAGGGTCCTCCAGGAAATCGATGCGCTTCCAGACGTGATCCGTCAGGCACTGCACGAAACGGAGCACGTCGCTCTTGGACAACACCCCGTTGAAGTCGATCCGCCAACGCAGGGCCGGCCACCGCCGAGACAATTCGTCGAGCCTGTTCGCGATCGCGGCGTAATCGGAATGCCCCTTGATCTTGAGCACCCAGTACCCCCCGCGAACCGCCTCTTCAACTTCCTCCAACCTGAACTGCGCAATGGTGGCATGGTTCAGCGGAACCTCCCGGTCTTTAAAGACCGAGCGGCCCATCTCCCGGAACTGCCCATCGAGCGCCGCCATCGACAGCGCCCGCTTCGTCAGCGGATTCTGCGCATCCCCATGCTTCAGCTCGCGCAGCAGCGTCTCCAAATCGAGATCGCCCAGCTCCGGCCACGGATGCAAACACCCGAATCCGCCACCCACCCTGATCAGCGCACCCTCGAACTCCCGCCGACCCGACTTCGCGTTCAGCGCCGACCTGCTCTTCAGCACGTAGCGGCAGATATGAATCGACTCCTCCCTCACGCCCCAAGCCTAGCTCTCCCTCCCCCTTCCCGCACCGCTAAACTGGTATGTGCAGCAGCGGTGCGAAAATTTCAGGAGATTGCCACCGCGATTGTGAAGGCGGCCGCGAAGAGGATCAGCTGCAGAGCGGCGAGGGCGAGATAGAAATTGTAGGCGGGGCCGGGCTTGGCCCGTCGCAAGGCACGGATCACGGTCAGTCCAAGGAGAAACCAGGGGAGGCTCAGCACGAAGAACCAGCGCGCCCCGTACCAGTGTCCCGCCGTGGTGAGCAGCATGGCGGCCACGATCATGGCCCCCACCAGGCCCAGCACCACCCGCGGTCCGAATCGCACCGCCAGGGTTCGTTTTCCACTCCCACGGTCCTCGATCAGGTCCCGCAGATTGTTGATCGCGATGAGGACCGCACTGAGCAGACCCGCCTGGCCGCCGAGCACCCCAACTTCCCATCTCCAGGAGCCGGTCTGCACATAGTAGGTCCCGCCCACCGCTACCAACCCGAAAAACACGAGCACGAAAAGTTCCCCCAGCCCGCGGTAGGCCAGCGGAATCGGTCCTCCCGTGTACCCGTAGCTCAGGGCCAGGGAGGGGACCCCGATCGCGATGATTGCCCACCCACGAGCCTCGATGAGTGGCACCGCGGCGAGGCACGCCAGGACCAGGAAACCCACCGCCCCGAGGCAGACCGCCCGTCGCGACAACAGCCCTGTGGCGGTGACGCGCCGCGGGCCCAGGCGCTCTGTCGTGTCGGCACCCTTGTCGGCATCGACTGCATCGTTAAACAGGTTTGTGGCGATCTGGATGGCGAGTGCGCTGAGCAACGTGAAGAGAGCGAGAAACCAGTCGACTCGTCCGGACAGTTTCCACGCCAGCACGCAGCCGATCCACACCGGAACGATCGCGGCCGGAAGAGTCTTGGGCCGCGCCGCCAGGAGGTAGCTTTTCCACATTCCAACTGAGTGAAAGAAATCCTCGGAGACATGATCGCACCCGGGGCGTCGGGCCTCATGGCATCTCCGGCCTAGAAGATTCCGCCGACCCGCAGAACCACATTATGGGAGTCGGCGGTATCGCCGAGGCGCGCTTCGTAATCGAGGATCCCGTAAAAGTTCTCATGGAAGTGCCAGAGCACGCCCGCTCCCAACACAGCCTTGTCCGCGTCGGGCTCGCCGATGTTCACCCCCCCGACGAGCACCGCGTCATCCTCAAACTCATGTTCCCAGGACGCACGCACTTGCGGGATCACGTCGCCGACGCCAGTAGGCATGCGGTAGGAAGCCTGATAGCCCAGGCGGGTTGCCAACGACTCAAGATTCGTGGAGGTGCCGCCTCCCGAGGGATCGATGTCTCCATCCGACCAGACCAGTCCGCCGACGGGACCATGCGTGAACTGATCATGCCGGAAGTTGAAACCGGTATTGAACTCGATGCGATGGGTATCGACCTCCGCCGAGCCACCCGCCTTCACGTCGAACTCGGTGTTCTGGAAGGCATAGAGCACATCGGCCCAGTAATCGCCTTGAAACGGGGCTCCCAGGGCCCTGAATACGTCCTCTCGAAAGTAAGTTCCATAGATCGCCACCCCGAGACTCTCGACGTCAATATCGGAGGCCGGGGCGTCGGTGTCGATGTCACCGTTTGCCGCCAGGAACGCGGCCCCCAGAGAATAGTGCTCCGCGAGGTCATACTCGACCCCAACCGTTCCGTGAACCATTGTCAGTTCGTACCCCGGTACCAGGGCGATGGGCGCCCCGGCCACGCTCCTCCCGTTGATTGCATCGACGTCGTTGTGGAAGATTCCCACCGAGCCGAATACTTCCCATGCCTTCCGACCCGGCGGCGGCGGCAGGACTTGCTTTTCAACTCCTCCGCCGGCGGGCTCGCTCCAGGATCCCGCCACAGCCGAAGCAGTGGGTTCACGAAATCCAGCGCGGGCGCGAAAGAGGCGTCCGTTGACGTCCTCGAACATGCCATTGACGACGAGCAGCGCCGCGCTGCGGATCGCGCCGATCGGGATCGTGGACGGGGTGAGCGGCACTCCGCGGATCTCGGCGTTCAGCTTCTCAAGAATCTCCTGCTGGAACTCCTCAAAGGTCTCCGCGCTGGTCGCAAAAGCGCCCGGGCCACCAATCGCATTCTCCTCGAAAAACCGACGCACTTCTTCGTCCGGGTCGTCGACCGAGATGGCATTGATGGTGTCGATTTCACCAGCGAGGGCGGCGTCACGCGCTCCCGCCACATCGCCCCCCTGATTTTCCTCTCCGTCTCCGGAGAGATCGATGACGTGCCGCCTCGCATTGAAGCCATTGTCGACAAAGGACGCCACCGAGGCGCTGATCCCCTGCGCAACACCTGTTCCTCCTTCGCCAAAACGATCCACATTGCGGACCGTCGAGGCGAAGGCGATGGAAGCGGCCGAGCCATCGATCAGCGTGAAGTCGATCACTTCCGAGTTTGATTGCTCGAACTGGACCATGTTGACGGCGATCGCTCCGAGCGGACCGGTAGCAATGGCGGCGTGGATGCTTGGACTTGCGAAGGCCTGGGCGATGCCCTCCATCATCACGGTGTAATCCGGATTGTCGACGCTCGACGACACATCGATCAGGAGAGAGAGTTCCAAATCAACATCGGTGGTAGTATCCACTCCGGACTGGACCCAAGTAGTCAGGGCCGCTCCAAGCAGTAGGTAGAGATTTGGTTTATTCATAACTTCGCAGGTACAAGTTGCATCTACTCAAGATTCAAACCGGGACGTCCACAAGGCAATTCCGGCTCCGTGAGCCAAAAGTGAACCAGCCGGAGAGACCTCAGGGAAACCGGGGGAACTTCGAGAAGTCCGGCGCGCGTTTTTCCAGGAAGGCCTGCTTGCCCTCCCGGGCCTCCTCGGTGAGGTAATAAAGCAGCGTCGCATTGCCCGCGAACTCCAGCAGCCCCAACTGTCCATCGCAGTCGGCATTGAGCGCCGTCTTGAGACAACGCAGGGCGAGGGGCGAGTGCCCGAGCATCTCGCGGCACCAATCCACCGTGGTCGATTCCAGGTTCTCGACCGGGACCACCGCGTTCACCAGACCCATCTCCAGGGCCTCCTGCGCATTGTACTGGCGGCAGAGAAACCAGATTTCGCGCGCCTTTTTCTGCCCCACGATGCGGGAGAGATAGCTCGCGCCCAATCCCGCGTCGAAGCTTCCGACTTTGGGACCGGTCTGCCCGAAACGCGCGTTCTCCGCCGCGATGGTCAGATCGCACACGACGTGCAGGACGTGGCCTCCGCCGATCGCGTAGCCTGCGACCATCGCCACGACCGGCTTCGGGAGGGCCCGGATCTTTTTCTGCAGGTCCAGCACATTGAGCCGCGGCACCCCGTCCTGTCCCACATAGCCGCCCTCTCCCCTCACCCTCTGGTCGCCCCCCGAGCAGAAGGCCTCCTCTCCTTCCCCGGTCAGGATCACCACCCCCACCCCGTTGTCCTCGTGGGCCAGGTCAAAGCCCGCCAGGAGTTCCTTCACGGTCTGCGGCCGGAAGGCATTGCGCACTTCCGGCCGGTTGATCGTGATCTTGGCGATCTGTCCGTCCTCGCTCTTCTCATAGAGGACGTCTTCGAATTCAGCTCCCGCAATCCAGTTCACGCCGGAATCATTCCCGCGACTCGCGTGGACTGCA
The DNA here is from genome assembly GCA_963580345.1 of Verrucomicrobiia bacterium. Taxonomy (GTDB): domain Bacteria; phylum Verrucomicrobiota; class Verrucomicrobiia; order Verrucomicrobiales; family Akkermansiaceae; genus Roseibacillus_B. Next base: position 12,295 of record CAUZKZ010000106.1, read on the forward strand.
ACCCCGCTGCACCAAGAACCGCTCGATTTCTTCTGCGACGTGCTCCGCAGCGTCCCAAACCACCCGGTGACCGGCACTCGCCACAATGCAATGCCAGGCATCGGGAAGGCACGCAACCGCTTCCTCCGCAAGGGCACGGAACTTTTCATCCTCCGCCCCGGTCATCCACAGCACGGGACACGGGACCTCCCCTAAACGGGGCCGCAGGTCGTCCTGCTTGCCGAGCGACCACTCCATGAACCCCCGCGCCACGGCCTCCCGGCGGGACTCCAGGTCGCCGCGGTCAGCGAGCCCGGGCCCAAGCGAGCGGCGCAAGATCCCCTGCGTGTTCCATCTTTCGAGGAAGGCCTCCCACTCGCCGGTCAAGGCGTGGGCCGCCCACCGGGCATCTTCCGCCATGCGCAAAACGCGGTCCTCTTCCCCACCGATTCCCGGATGGGCCGACGCGATCACCGCCGCCTTCCAGAGCGACGGTTTCGCCAGCAGGGCATGGAGCCCGAGGCGGCCTCCCAGGGAATAGCCCACCAAAACCGGTTCTTCGTCCTCCCGCTCCACCTCCCTGCACAGAGCCTCGCCAAACTCCGCCAGGGAGCACCCACGCCCGTCGGCGAACTCCCAGAGGTCCACCGCCCGCACCTCGTGGCCAGCCATCGCCATCCTCGCCGAAAAATCGTTCCAGTCCGAGGCCATCCCGACCGCGCCGTGCAGACACCAGATCACTGCGCCTCCCTCCACTCTCTCCAAAAGGCCTCGGTCTGGGTCCGGTCCGGACAAATTTCCACCACCTGCGGGCTCCTGCCCGGCTTGACCTCGAACTCCTCGCGCGCCGAAATCGTGACGTGCTCCATGCCCCACATCTCCGCCCACGGTTGAAAACGGGTGCGGTGCGCATTCGCCATCAAGGCCCGCTCGGATTCTTCCAAAGCGCCCAGACGCGCAATTCGCTCAAAAATTCGTCCTCCCCCGTTGTTGATCACCGCCAAGACGCGTCCCTTCCCCTCGCACTTCTCTAACAACGCCGGGGCCGCCAGATCGTAGAGGACCGTCAGGTCACCGAAGACTCCCCACGCTCCCTCCTGCCCCGCCGTGGCGCCCAGCCAGGTCGAGAGCTGCCCATCGATCCCGTTCGCTCCCCGGTTGGCCCGCACCTCCACGATGGGCACGCTGATTTGCGCGCACAGGTTCCACTCGCGAATCGGCAGGCTGTTGCCGAGAAAGACGCTCTCGCCCACCGTCGCGAAGGTCGAGAGCAGACGCACCAGGGCCGGTTCGCTGTCCGGGTAGCGCTCCAACAACTCGTCGAGCCGCCCCAGGCGTTTGGCCGAGCGACGGGCATAGTCCAATACATCGCCAATCGCCGGCGCGCCTCCCATGCCCCGCAG
>CAUZKZ010000107.1:0-13535 GCA_963580345.1 Verrucomicrobiia bacterium
CGGAGAGGCGGCCGAAACTGAGGAGGGTGGAGGCCAGGAAGCCCCACGGGAGAGTGAACATGAAAGAGAAGGGGAGAATCAGCACGATGAACTGGCCGATCAGGTCGAGCGGGGCGGCCTGTTCGACGAGGAGGGGGCGGATCTGCTTGAAGAGCTGCCCAAAGACCAGGACCACGGTGAGGAAGGTGACGGCGAAGAGGGTGCCGTATAAGACTTGCCAGCCGATATAACGGTCCGCGATGCGCATCGAATCGGGGTCACCTTACGTTGCAAAGCTCGCCCCGACAAGCGCCGGGCTGAACCAGCCGGCGGGGTCGGACGAGACCTGATAGGTGAGATCCGGATTGCCCCGGAAACAACGCTTCCCGTGCGGCCTCAAGTGCCGATCGGGACTGACCCGGATGGCGCGGGTGGCGCACCACCGGCCGCGGCAGGTTGATGCAGGGGCGGGGAAGGCGGAGCGATCACGCCACGCCGCGATTACGCCGGCCCGGGCCGATTCGATTACTCGGGGAGGGCCTCTGCTTTCGGTTCGGGAAGAAGAAACGAGAGCAGGAAGCCGACCAGGTAAACGCTCAGGGCAACTGCGGCGGCGGTGTAGGCAAGCTTGACGGGCGGGCTTTCGCCCGGGACCCAGGACTGCACCGCGATCATGCTGGTCAGCCACGCGAAGGAGGTTCCGATCAGGCGCCCCCCGATATTGGCGGCAAATCCTTCCCCGGTGCCGCGCAGGTGCATGGGGTAGACTCGTGGCAGGTAGTTGCCCCAGAAACTGAACTGTCCCACCGTCAGCATGCCGGCCAGGAAGATGCCGAAGTAAAGCAGGGTCAGATCGTTGGTGGCTGCATACGCGAACACAAACGGAATGATGATCAACCCCGGGATCTGGAAGACCCGCAAGAGCTTTCGCCGGCTCACGACAAAAATGGCGAGAATGGCCAGCAGTAACCGACCGGTCAGCCCGCCCACCTCCTGCACTTTGGTCACGCTGGCGGCAGTTTTTTGCGCGGTCCGACTCGCGATCTTTTTCTTCTCCTTGACGGTAAGAGTCTTCTCGCCATTCTCCTTTTCCTTTTCGGCGATTGCAGCCGCGGCGCGCTCCTGGACCTGGGGCAGCCCCGGGATGATGCGCGGAATCTGCTGGATCGCTCCGAAAGCCGCGCCGAAGGCGCAGGCGATCATGAGGGTGGAGATCACCGTGGTGCGGCGCAGCTCCGGTGAGAACAGCTCGCGGATGCTCGGACGCTTCAGGGTGCCGGCGTCGCGCTGCGCCTTCCAGGCCGGCGATTCCGGCAAAAACGGACGGATGAAGATCAGGGGGATGGCCGGAATCAATCCGGACATGAGGGTGTAGCGCCAGGCCGCCTGCCCGTCCGAGATTTCTCCGCCGAAGAGGTTCAACACCTCCGGCATGTGGATGACCGGAAGTTTCGCCGCGTAGGCCAGGCAGAGCCCGTTGGCCACCGCCACCAGCAAGCCTCCGATCGACGAAAACGCCTGCGTGAACCCCAGCACCTTTTCCCGCTGTTTCGGATTGGGGAACAACTCGGCGAGCCATGCCACCGCGGCGACGAATTCGACACAGACGCCGACGAAGACGAAGCAGCGGAAAAACAGGAGCATCCATACCGAGGTGGAGAAACCGGCTGCAAAGGCGCCGAAGGCGTAAAGCAGAATGCTGTAGGTCAGCACGCGGCGGCGCCCGAAGCGGTCCGTTAGCCAGCCGCCGAGCAGACCGAATATGCCGCCCGCAATCGCCGGGATATAAAAAAGGCGCCCGACCCACATCGCGAATTCCGGAGTGCCGGGAGCCGCGCCGACCAGTTCCATCAGGGCGGGCCGCACGACGAGCGGAAGCATGAGAAGTTCGTAGATGTCGAAGGCGAAGCCGATGCACGCGATGGTGCAGATCAGCCACAGGGTCCGGTTCATCTTCTGGGGCGCCGGCGAGGAAGAAGCAGGGGCGTCGGTTGTCATAAAGCGGGGATTCAATCAATCCTTGAAGGCCATGGAAAGGCCCAACTCCCCGCCCGCTTCGGCTTGACGACCATCGCCGACGCGTCCCGAACTGAAAAAGACTGCCGGGGCGGGGCTCAAGAGAGGTCCATTCCAGGACCCGATGGCGGCATGGCCCTGAAGAAACTGATCGGGGCGTAATTCGCTCACTGAAGGTCTCTCACCATGAGGGTGCCGGGAGAATTCGACATTGGCGTCTACCTTCACCCGTTTTTTTCAAGAGTAAATGCTCCTCGACGAACCCCGGCCGCTCCGCGTTAGTATCCACCTTGCCCAGCGCACCCCATCGCGCCGTGTCATCCAACCATCCATCCCCGTTGACAAGTGTCTTGCGCCTGTCCGTCGTTGTCGTGTTCAGCGCATCATCGCTCGCGGCGCAGCGGGAACTACCGATCCCCGCGGATAGCCTCGCGTCGCAGCAGCCCAGAGAAACCATCACCGACGCACATCGCAAGCATTGGGCGTTTCAGCAACCGGCGCTGAGCGACCCCCCGCCGATCCCCCATCCCGATGGTCACGCCAGCAGTCAGATCGACGCATTCGTGCTCCAGAAGTTGCAAGAGGTGGGACTTGCGCCCTCGCCCTCCGCCAGCCGCCACAGCCTGTTGCGGCGTGCAACCTTCGACCTCACCGGGCTGCCGCCGACGCCACAGGAGCTCGATGTATTCTTCGCCGATGATTCACCGGACGCATTCGCAAAAGTCATCGACCGGCTGCTCGCATCACCCGCCTACGGCCAGCGCTGGGCCCGGCACTGGCTCGACGTCGCCCGCTACGCCGACTACCACGACGCGGATCCTGGCAAACGCAACAAGTTGTGCGAAACGACCGAGGCTTGGCGCTACCGCGACTGGGTGGTCGACTCGTTCAACCGCGACCTTGCCTTTGACCAGTTCATCATCCACCAGATCGCCGGCGACCTGCTGCCGAGCCCGGACGGCGGTGAGGTCTACGTGGACGGGCTGGTCGCCACCACGTTCCTCACCAACGGCGTCTGGGACCGCGGCGACGCCGACAAAGAGAAGATCGTCAGCGACATGGCCGACGACCAAATCGATACGGTCGGCAAGGCGTTCATGGCGCTGACCCTCGGATGCTCGCGCTGTCACGATCACAAGTTCGACCCGATCTCGCAGGACGATTACTACGCCCTGGCGGGGATCTTCTACAGTTCTCACATGTTGAAAGCCCTCGGTGCCAAGGGCGGGGAATACGTTGTCAACCGCGTGCCCCTTGTGCCGCAGGAGACCGTCGATGAGCACGCGCAAAAGCTGGCGGCACTCAACACCACCGTGGCAAAGCTGGCCGAACTCGACAAAAAGTCGCCGCCACCACCCGCCGACGATCCCGGACGGCGCGCGCTGGTCGCGCAACGCGACCGCCAAACGGCCGAACTGCCAGCCGAGCCGCCGCTCGCAATGGCGATCGCCGAGGGCGGCACGCCGGGCGGAATCTTCCCTGCGATCCAGGACGTCCCGGTCCATATCCGCGGCAGCTATACGCAGCTCGGGCGCGTGGTCCCGCGCCGCATGCCCGAATTCTTTGCCGGTAGTGCCCAGCCGCCGATCACCAGCGGCAGCGGCCGCCGCGAGCTGGCTCGATGGGTCGCGTCGCACGACAACCCGCTCACTGCCCGCGTGATCGTCAACCGCATCTGGCAGTGGCACTTCGGCGAAGGCCTCGTGCGCACTCCCAACAATTTCGGCATGCGATCGCTGCCGCCGACCCATCCTGAACTGCTCGACTGGCTCGCCATGGAATTCGTCGCAGAGGGCTGGTCGCTCAAAAAACTCCACCGCCGTATCATGCTCTCCGCCACCTACCAGCAGGCAGCCCATTCCGAACGCCAAGCTCCAAGTTCCGAACCGGCAACTCCGCATTCCAAAGATCCCGAGAACCGCTGGCTTGGGCGATTTTCCGCGCGGCGTCTGGAGGCGGAGGCGCTGCGCGATGCCATGCTGTTCGTCGCGGGAGATCTGGATGTGGCGCCCGGCGGCCCGGCCGGCGATGACCTGAACATTTCGCGTCGTTCCCTCTATGTGCAAACCGCGCGCTGGAACCGCAGCAACTACGCGACCCTGTTCGACGCGGCCAACCCGGACGCATCAACCGAAAAACGTTTCGTCAGCACGGCCGCCCCGCAGGCGCTGTTCCTTCTCAACCACGAGTTCGTCATCGCCCGCGCCGAGCGCTTGGCGGCAAGACTTCTGCGCGAGGTGCCGGACGACGATGTCGCCCGCATTCAGCGCGCCTACCGCCTGCTCTTCGGCCGGCGTGCCGCGGCGGAAGAAATTGCCGTCGCCCGCGCAGTCCTCACCGACACCGGGCAACCGGACAAGAAAAGCGCCTGGACCGACCTGGCTCACGTCCTGTTCTGCAGCAATGAATTCGTCTACCTGGACTAAATCAATGGAATGCCGACCACACCGCACTTCGCGTCGTGAGTGGCTCAGCCGAGCCGGTTGTGGATTTGGCATGCTGGCACTTCGCGACCTGCTCGCCGCCGCCGGCACCGACTCGCCAAGCGGCTGCGGCCGTGGGCGCCATCACGCGGCACGCGCCAAGCGCATCATTTTCCTCTACATGCCCGGCGGCCCTTCGCATGTCGACCTGTTCGATCCCAAGCCGCGCCTGGCGGCCGACAACGGCAAGCCACTCCCGTTCGAAAAGCCGAAACTGGAACGCACCAAGACCGGCAACCTGCTCGCCTCGCCATGGAAATTCTCCAGGCACGGCGAGTCGGGAACCGAGGTCAGTGAACTTCTCCCGGGGGTCGCTTCGCATATCGACGACATTTGCGTCATCCGCTCGATGCTCGCCGACAATATCAACCACACCGGCGCGGCCTTGCAGATATGCACCGGGGAGCAGGCGTTCTCCCGCCCGAGCATGGGCTCGTGGATCACCTACGGCCTCGGCAGCGAAAACCAAAACCTGCCCGGCTTCGTCGTGGTCAGTCCCGCCGCCGTGTTTCAGGGCGCGCAACTCTGGGCGTCGAGCTTCCTCCCAAGCACCTTCCAGGGGACCCTCGTGCGCGACCTGAACAATCCGATTGCCAACCTCAGCAGCGCCTCGCATGACAATGCCCGTCAACGCCGCAAGCTCGACGCGCTCGGTCGGCTCAACCAGATCCACAAACACAGCCGCGGCATCGACAGCCAGCTCGACGCGCGTATCGCCTCGTTCGAGCTCGCGTTCCGCATGCAGGTGGAGGCGCCGGAGGCATTCGACATCAGCTGCGAAAGCGCGGCGACACACAAGCTCTACGGAACCGACGCGCCCGCGACCGAGTTGTTCGGCCGGCAGTGCTTGCTGGCGCGGCGCCTGGTCGAGCGCGGGGTCCGCTTCGTCCACCTCTTTGACGCACCGAAAAACAACGCCTGGGACCAGCATGGCAATCTGCGGGAGGAGCTGCCAGTCCGCTGCGCCGCCGTCGATCAACCCATCGCCGCGCTGCTGACGGACCTCAAGAGCCGCGGCTTGCTCGACGACACCCTCGTGCTGTGGGGCGGCGAATTCGGACGCACACCGACCGCCGAGGGGACGAACGGGCGCGAGCACCACCCGTTCGGGTTCACCATGTGGCTCGCCGGCGGCGGGGTGCGCGGCGGTATCGTCCACGGCGCCACCGACGAGTTCGGCTGGCACGCCACCGAGGATATCGTCCATATTCACGACCTGCACGCCACGATTCTCCACCTGATGGGTCTCGATCACGAAAGACTGACCTACCACCACGGCGGCCGCGACTTCCGCCTGACCGATGTGCACGGACACGTCGTCCGCAAGATCCTCGCGTGAGCGATCACGCCTATCCCGTCACGCCCTCCTACGTGGCGATTGATTCCTGCAACGTCTACGCGTTGGGAAATCCAGGGAGGAAGGCGATGGTCTATTGCGAAGAGATTCTCCACCAACCCCGGCCTCTGACCGTCCCGGAACCCCGGCTTGAGAAAGCGATGTCCCGGCAATCAGCCCATGAAAATGTCGACAGAATCGTTGATTCGTCGAGATCTTCGTTCAAGATGCGCTCTCAGATCGCCCCCGGGCGAGGAGTGACGCAGTCAGTGCCGAAAAATTTTCACCTCGGAGATATCCGCCATGTCCACGCCAGTGCAATCCACGTCGGCCAGTGCCGACTCCCTAAGCCAGCAAGTTTCCTATCACCCGCTCGAGCCCCTGACGGCGCAGGAGGTCGCGCGGGCGGTCTCGATTCTCAACGAGCAGGGCAAAGTGACGCCGACGACCCGGTTTGTTTCGGTGAGTCTCAAGGAGCCGCCCAAGGCATTGGTTCATACCGAGTCCGATCGGCCCCTGCCACGCGAGGCGTTCGTCGTGCTCTTTGACAACGCGAGCAACGCCTGCCATGAGGCGGCGCTTTCCTTGACTGCCGGCACGCTGCTTTCCTACCGGCACGTCCCCGGCGTGCAGCCGACGATGACGATCGACGAGCAGGTGGAGTGCGAGCAGGCCGTGTTGCAAAGCGCGGAGTTCCGGGCGGCGCTGAAGAAACATTACGACCTCGACGATACCAGCTTGGTGATGGTGGATATTTGGAGCGCGGGCAACTACGGCTCGGAGGAGGATAGCTCGAAACGGCTCGCACGGCCGCTGTGCTTTGTTCGTTCCGACCCGACCGACAACGGCTACGTTCGGCCCATCGAAGGCCTGCGGCCCGTGGTAGATTTGAACACGATGGAGGTGATCCGCGTGGAGGAATACGGGGCTTGGCCGCTGCCGCCCGGCCAAGGCAACTACGCCGCTGCTCGGGTTCCGAACCAGCGGCAGGACCTCAAAGCCATCGAGATCACGCAACCGGATGGGCCGAGCTTTGAGGTTCAGGGGAACCAAGTCCGCTGGCAGAAATGGAATTTCGTGATTGGCTTCAACGCCCGCGAAGGGCTGACGCTACATCACCTGCGCTACGACGACCAAGGCCGGGAGCGGTCGGTGCTCTACCGCGCTTCGTTGACCGAAATGGTCGTACCCTATGGCGATCCCGGGCCAACCCAGCGCCGCAAGAACGCCTTCGACGTGGGGGAATACGGGATGGGGATGTGCGCCAACAGCTTGGAGCTGGGGTGCGATTGTCTGGGCGTGATCAAGTACTTTGACGCCCATCTGTGTACCAGCCGCGGCGCACCGCTGACGATCAAGAACGCGATCTGCATGCACGAGGAAGATTTTGGCATCCTCTGGAAGCACACCGACCGCCGGCTCCCCGACACGCCTGAGGTCCGCCGTTCAAGGCGGCTGGTGATTTCCTCTGTTTCCACCGTGGAGAACTATGAGTATGGCTTCTTCTGGTACCTCTACCAGGACGGCAACATTCAGCTGGAAGTGAAACTCACCGGCATTCTCTCGCTGGGGGCGCTGCAGCCGGGTGAAAAACCGAAGTATGGCAACCTGGTCGCGCCGCAGCTTTACGCGCCCAATCATCAGCACTTCTTCAATGTGCGGCTCGACTTCGATCTCGACGGCATGCCCAACACCGCCTACCAGGTGGATGCCGTCGCGGAGGAATTGGGGGACGACAATCCGTTTGAGAACGCCTTTTACGCGCGAGACACCAAGCTGCGAACGGAGCAGCAGGCTCGCGCCCATTTGAACCTGGAATCGTGCCGCACCTGGCGGATCGTCAACGAGCTGTCGCTCAACTCGGTCGGCGAGCCGGCGGGCTACAAGTTCTTCCCCGGCGACAACGCGTTTCCGCTGGCTTCCAAGAATGCCTGGTGGCGGAAGCGGGCCGGTTTTGTGGAGAGTCACGTCTGGGTGACGCCCTACTCTGACGACGAAAAGTTCGGAGCCGGCGACTTCCCCAACCAGAGTCAAGGGGGCGACGGCTTGATTCGCTGGACCGCCGAGGACCGGCCGATCGAGAACACGGATCTCGTCTTCTGGTACACGATGGGGCACACGCACATTCCGCGGCCGGAAGACTACCCCGTGATGCCCACCGCCTACATCGGATTTCTGCTCAAACCCAGCGGCTTCTTCGCGGAAAATCCGGCCAATGACCTGCCGCCGTCGCCGAAAAAACAGGCCGAAGATTCCTGTTGCGATTAGGAGTGCGGACTGCACCCCTCAACCCTGAAGGGGTTGACGACTCACCCCAAAAGTTCAGTTCCCCGGAGGCGTGCCCACGGCATGCGATGGCTTCCGCGATTCCCAACCGTTCCGCGTGAAGAAACGCATTCCGGGCCTCTTGCTCCTTTCCCATTTCAGTGAGGCACTTCCCGAATTCCAGGTAGCCGTCACCGAAATGCGGCCAGGCGCGCAGAAGCTGCAGAGAATTCGTAATCGCGGCCTCGTTGATACTTTCCACGCAAGTAGCGCTCAAAAAAAACTCGCATTGCACCCGCACCACCCTGTGGAACGAATCGACGTAGTCGGCATATTCCTTGAGCCCGAGGACGCTGGAGAAGGCGGATGAATCCACCAAGTCCACGAACATGATTGCCGTATCAAGGGGCCCTTCTTCCCATCCCGGCGGGCTATCTGCTAACACGCTCACGGCTTTCAGAGTCCTTTCCCCTCACAAATTGACGTTGCGCCTATTTGTCGGGATCAGGGACGTTGGGAAGCTCCGCCGGATCATGGTCGCGACCGAGAATGGTCACCACAGACCGACTTCCCCGACACGGATCTTCCAGATATATCTCGTCCATCAGCCGCTTGATCCGAAGGTCTTCCTCGCTTTCCGGAACGGGTTCGTAATCCAACGAGGAGCGGGCCACGCTCAGCAATTTGCATTGGGTTCTCATGCTCAATTTGGGATGCAGTTTTTCCACCAGCGCGATGCGATCCCTCACAGACCGAGCTGCCTTGACTTTTTTCGCAGGAAATCCACCTCCACGGACAATTGCCCGATCTTGGAGTGCAGTTTGTCCCGCTCCCGCTCGAAATCCTCCTTCGAGTTCTTGACCACGTCCGGACCAAAACGCCCGGCGCGCCCTCCGGCATCGTCTTCTTCCACTCCGATACCTGGACCGGGTGAACGTCGTACGCCTTCGCGATCTCCTGGATCGTCTTGACGCCCTTCAGCGCCTCCAAGGCCACCCGGGCCTTGAATTCAGCGGCGTGCCTTCTTCTTTTTGCTTTCATTCTGTGTTGGTCTGGTTTGATTTAATACCAACCCAGCACAACCACAATCATAGCTTAACCTTTGGCCCGATTTCCGGGGTCCGCCTCAGCCCGCCGCCGCCGGAGTTCGGAACGCCGGCACAGAAGCAGCTCGAGGCCGCCCATGACCGCCAGCGCGAGTTGATCAATTCCGGCGCCCAGGTGCCCGACAAGTACGTGAACGAGGATGGGATCTACTCCATCCTGCCCCAGCAGTCCTGGAGCTGGCCCAACGGCCGACCCGGAAGCTGAGGAGGCCCTGCCCGGGCCCGGCAGACAATGGTGACCGCCCCGGGGGGATGTCCCCGCGCACCGCGCGGCGGCCACATGCCCCGGTCGGCGGATAATCCAAATCGCCCTGCCCGAACACAGGCCGGGCGCGCACTTTGGCAATGCAGGCCTCCGCTGAGGTCGGAGCGGTGGTCGGGTCGAAACCCCTCCCATCCGGCGACGCTCCGTTTACAAGCGAACCGATCGCCGCTATTGCACCCCCACCAACCCCGGCCCCTGAGCCTCCATGGCGAAAGTCGAACCGGGGAGAGAGCCGTTGGAATTTCGACTTTTGGGAGCTTCTGGACCCCGATCGAGGCCGGGCTGCGATTGGAATTCCACAAAGGCCTGTCTTTTGCAGTCGCGGCTGGCGGGTGAGTTGCTAGGGTCACGGCATGTTTGAGTTCGAGGTGGGAGGGCGTAGGGTCCAGTTGCAGGTTCCAAAAATGCAAGCGCGCTTGGTGTTGGCGGCGGGCGCGATTCTGTTACTTGCAATCGGGACATTGACGGCGGTCTATACCGTGCAGGCGGAGGAAGAAGGCGTCGTCATGCGATTTGGGAAGTATATCAAGACGGAGCAGCCCGGATTGCACTTGAAGATGCCGTTTTTTATCGATCGCGTGGAGCGGGTGAAGGTGCGCCGCCAGATGAAGCAGGAGTTTGGGTTTGGAACGAGAGGCCATTCGAACAGGTCTCAGTGGACCGAAGAACAGAACCAGGAAAAACAAATGGTGACCGGGGACTTGAACTCCGCGCTGGTGGAGTGGGTGGTGCAGTACCGCATCGACAAGCCACAGGAGTATCTCTTCAACGTGCGCAATGCCGACGAGACCCTGCGGGATGCCTCCGAATCCGTCATGCGCGAAGTGGTAGGAGATCGCACCGTGGACGAAGTGATCACGATCGGTCGCCAGGAGATCGAATCGGAGAGTCTGCAGAAGCTGCAGGAGCTCGTGAACAAGTACGAGATGGGGATCAGTATCGACCAGGTCCAGTTGAAGGACGTCAACCCGCCGGTTGACGTGCAGTCTTCCTTCAACGAGGTCAATCAGGCCCAGCAGGAGCGCTCGACGTTAATCAACATCGCCAACGGTGAGTACAACAAGGTGGTACCCCGAGCGAGCGGTGAAGCTGAGCAGGCGGTCACGGAAGCGGAGGGCTACGCGACCAAGCGTATCAATGAGGCCGAAGGGGACGCGACCCGGTTCACGGCTCTCTTCACCGAATATGAGAAGGCACCGGAAGTGACGCGGCGCCGCATCTATCTCGAGACGCTCCAGACCGTGATGCCAATGCTGGAGAACAAGATCATCATCGACGAGGAGACGAAGCACCTCCTTCCCCTCCTGCAACTCAACCCGGGAGGGACGCAGCGATGAAAAAGGAAGCGATTGGCGTCTCGGTGGGCATGGTGGTTTTCATCGGAATCATTGTTGTGAAGAGCAGCCTCTACACGGTGAACGAGCGGGAGCAGGTGATTATCACGCAGTTCGGTGAGCCCAAGGGCAAACCTGTGACTGCGGCGGGGCTCCACCTGAAGTCTCCCTTCGTTCAGAAGGTGAATCGCATCGAAAAGAGAATCCTCGAATGGGACGGGCGCGCGAACGAGATGCCTACCAAGGACAAGGACTACATCTTCGTGGACACCTACGGACGGTGGCAGATCATCGATCCTCTGAAGTACTTTCAGCGACTGCGGGACGAGCGCAGCGCGCTCTCACGCCTCGATGACATCCTCGGATCGGAAACCCGAAACACGATTGCGAAGCACAAATTGATCGAGGTGATTCGCACCACCAAGGACCGGGTTCCGGTTCAACAGGACGATATCCTTGAAGCGGATCGGACTGGCACAGTTGGGATCCTGCCGCCCATCACGCAAGGGCGGAGCGTCATGGAGAAGGAGATCTTTGAAAAGAGTCGTGCGAAGCTCCAGGAATTCGGAATCGAGCTGCTCGATGTGCGGTTCAAGCGGATCAACTACAACCAGAGTGTGCAGGAGCGTATCTATATCCGGATGATTTCGGAGCGTCAGCAGATTGCGGAGCGTTTCCGGTCGGAGGGCGCAGGAGAAGCGGCCAAAATCAAGGGCAACACGCAAAAGGATCTCAAGAAGATCGAATCGGAGGCCTACAAGGAGGTGCAGACCATTGAGGGGGTGGCCGATGCCAAAGCCACCGAGATTTATGCCACCGCCTACAATGCGAGTGCGCAAACAGCCGAATTTTACGAGTTCGTCCGCACCATGGAGCTCTACGGAGAGATCCTGGGCGGAAAGAGCACGATTGTGCTTTCGACCAATAGCGATCTGTTCAAGTACTTGAAGACCGTGAATGTGGAGAAAGTTGGAGAGGACGGGGCAGTGATCGGTAGTCCGTAGCCCGACTTCGCGGATTCGGGGGTAGAGCGGCTCGTAACTCGTTGGGGCTTAGCAAAACCTCCTCAAAGGTCTGCACTACATCCCGTTACCCGGCCAGTTCGGCCGTGGCGGTGATGCGAGGTGGAGGTTGGCCGGGGAGTTCGAGACTCAGGGCCTCGATGAGCATTTGGAGTTCTTTCTCCGGCTGGGTGTAGCGCGAGAGCATGACGGTGCGCCCGTCGTCGGTGGGCAATGGACGTCGATCATCTGCATGGCGCAAAACTTCTCGAGGACGGCCCGCGGCGTGAGTCCTGGAGCCAGATCCCTCAGGCGCCGACGCAAGGTGACGTGCAGGCAATAAGCCAGAAACGAAATGAAGATGTGGGCTTCGATGCGCTCTTCGAGTTGATGAAAGATCGGGCGGATGCTCAGATCGCCCTTGAGGTTCTTGAAGGCTTCTTCGATCTGGACGAGTTGGATGTAGAGTCCCACAGTTTGCCGGGATCTTCTTCGCAAAGGTTGGAGCGCAGCAGGTAGCGGCCTTCACGCCGGAACCAGTAGAAAATACGACGCACAGGGAGACAATTATTGATTGGTTGCCAGGAAATCGCGCTTTTCGAGGCCGGGTTTCCTGGAGGCTCGGGAGCCCCTTCTTGGCCAAGGCTACGGAGGGCAAGGCAGGGTAGGTGGGGGTGCAACCCAGGGCTTGCCTTACGGTGCCCTGGGCTCTGCGACCGCGACCTTTCAGGCCGCTCCTCCATCCCGCATCCAACAAGCACAAAGCACATTGCCGCATCCTGGCTCAAATTAACAAGAGTACTTCCCGACTCCGAGGCAATACCCTACACCGAACCCACCCCCGGAAGGGGGCCTGTCCTCCGTCGCTTCTGAGAAGGAGGAAGGCCTTCCGCTACGCACTACGAACGAAGAACAAAGCACGAAAAATCTGAGACCCCACTACCTACTTCTCTTCCTCACTCTCCTCTGGCTCCAGCTCTTCTACGCCCTGGCGCCCAGTTGGAGTGACGGGAGGTACTATGACTACGGCTGGCTGGTCGGGCCCTTCGCGGCCCTCTTTTTCTATCGCCGCTGGCAGGAGCACATGACCGACCCTGCGCGCGCGCAGCCCGCGTCCTCCGCTGCCGCCCAACGCTGGCTCTGGGCTCTCGTGGTGGGCAGCCTTGCTCTTCCTGATTCCCCTGCGCGTGGTGCAGCACGTCGACGTCTACTGGCGTCTTCCTCTCTGGCTCCACGCGGGCGTGGCTTGTGGGGTCACCCATCTCCTCCTCGGCCTCCAATTCGGCTGGAAGTTCAGCAGATCTCTCGCACCCGCCACCCTTTTCGCGCTCCTCGCTCTTCCAATTCCCAGTGTCCTGGAAAGCGCCCTCGTGCAGGGCCTCACTCACCAGGTCGTCACCCTCTCGACCGCCACCTTGCCCTACCTGGGTTACGCGGTGGAGGTGGCCGGCAATTCCCTCATCGTGAAAGGGGAGATCCTCGATGTGGCGGAAGGCTGCAGTGGGATTCGCTCCTTTCAAAGCAGTGCCATGGCCGCGCTCTGCCTCGGGGAACTCCTGCGTCTCTCCCTATTCCGGCGGTTGGCCCTGATCGCCCTCGCCCTGGCTCTGGCCATCGCCTGCAACGCCGGCCGCATCGTGATTCTGGCCCTGGTCGAGTTACCCGAACTAGGCCAGAGCTAGTGTTAGTCTGGGCGTGTTGACGGTATGTTTCAAGTTGTAGAGGAAGTCAATGCCTGGGCGTAATGAGG
>CAUZKZ010000108.1:0-13396 GCA_963580345.1 Verrucomicrobiia bacterium
CGAGGTCAGATCCAGGCAATGGGAACCAAGGGCAATGTTGCGATCGTGAAAGCGAAGGTCCCCCTCGCAGAAATGTTCGGCTACTCCACCGATGTGCGCACCATTTCCTCCGGCCGGGCCTCCTACGCGATGGAGCCGGCCAGTTTCGACCCCGTCCCGCAAAATATCATGGAAACGATCTGCAAGGAACGCGGAACCGTCGCCGCCTGACCCATTGCCACAACGCTCTCCCGTCATGGATAACCAGAAAATCAGAATCCGTCTCCGTGCTTTCGACCACCGTGCGATCGACAAGTCAGCCGCGGAGATTGTCGAGACCGCCAAGCGTACCGGCGCCAAGGTGGCTGGTCCCATTCCCTTGCCCACCCGCATCGAGAAATTTTCGGTGAACCGCTCCGTGCACGTGAACAAGAAGTCCGCGGAGCAGTTTGAGATCCGGACTCACAAGCGCCTCCTTGACATCATGGACCCGACTTCCCGCACGGTGGACGAGCTCAAGAAGCTCAACCTGCCGGCCGGGGTGGACATCACGATCCGCATTTAACAACGAACCTTTTCAGACCATGCCACTAGGACTGATCGGCAGAAAACTCGGAATGACGCGCGTCTTCGACGAAGAGACGAGCAACATGATTCCCGTCACGGTGATCGACGTGGCCGGCAACGAGTTTGTGCAACGCAAGACGGCGGAGAGCAACGGCTACACCGCGGTCCAAGTTGCCTATGGGGACCAGAAGGAGCAGCGCATGAAGCAGCCCCTGCTCGGGCACCTCAAGAAGCACGGCGCCTCCGCCAAGCGGATCGTCCGCGAGTTTCGTTGCACGGAGGGAGAAGAACTGCCCGAGGTTCACCCCGGCGCCGAGATCTTCCAGGACGGCCAGTGGGTGGACGTGATCGGAACCACGAAGGGCAAGGGGTTTCAGGGGGTTGTGAAGCGCTACAAGTTTCGAGGTGGTCCGGACAGCCACGGTCACATGACCCACCGGAGGCCCGGGGCGGTCGGGGCGGGGACGTGGCCGGGACGCATCTGGAAGAATCAGAAGATGCCCGGCCATGAAGGCACCGCCAGGCGCACCACCCAGAACCTCAAGATCGTGCAGGTCCGCCCGGAGGACAACGTGATCCTTATTTCCGGGGCGGTTCCCGGGAGCAAGGGAGGCTACGTGATTGTGCGCCCGGCCCGCAAGAAGCCCGCTCCCGAGCCCGCCAAGGCGGAGTAATGAAGAATTAGAAAGGAAGCAAGATGCCCGCCCGGACCCTCAGTATCGAAGACGCCAAGGCCGCCAACCTCACCATCGTGGAAGATGAAGGGAAGGGAAGCCAGGCCGTGCACGACTTGATTGTGGCCTACCAGGCCAACCGCCGCACCGGCTCCGCCAACTCCAAGACGCGGGCCGAAATTCGTGGCACCGGCAAGAAGATGTACCGCCAGAAAGGGACCGGCAACGCCCGGCACCGGACCCGCAAGGCGCCTCTCTTCGTCGGAGGCGGGGTGGCCCACGGCCCGCGGCCGCGAGACTACTCGAAGCAGGTTTCCAAGAGGATCCGCAAGCTGGCCCTGCAGCGCGTCCTGGGCGACCGCATTGCGGAAGGTGCGGTAAACGTGGTGGACTCATTCGAAATAGCGGACGGCAAGACGAAGTCGTTCGTGAAAGAAGTGGGCGGGCTCACCGGCGAGGTAAAAGTGCTGGTTGTCGCCCCCGCATTCGACGACAAGACCTATCTCGCGGCGCGCAACGTGGCGTGGGCCCAACTTGAGACGGCCGCGACGGTAAACGTCGAGCAGATCATCAATTGCGACGCCATCATCCTGACCGACGACGCCCTCGAGGTCTTCGCGCGACGCACGGCCTGAAACGACAGCCACCCCGAACCATGAGAGACATCTACTCCGTCATCGACACCGTGCGGCTTTCCGAGAAGGCCACCCTGCTCCTGGAGACCAACAACGAGTACGTCTTCAAGGTGGACCGCCGATCCAACAAGCTGGAGATCAGGCGGGCGGTCGAACAGGCCTTCGGCGTGAAGGTCACCGCGGTGCGGACCGCGAACTACAGCGGAAAACGGAAGCGCGTCCGCCGGGCCGACGAAGGCAAGACCGCCTGCTGGAAAAAGGCGATGGTCCGCCTCAAGAAAGGCGACAGCATCGACCTGATCTAACCGAGAACGAGAAGGAGAACGAATTTTCAACCCACCCGGGCCCCGCTGGGCAGCAACCCCCAACGACATCGCGAGCCATGCCACTCAAAAGCTTCAATCCCGTGACGCCCTCGAATCGCTACAAGATGTGGCCGACCTACGAGGAAATCACCAAGAAGAAGCCCGAAAAAAAGCTGACCGAACCGCTCAAGAAGAGCGGCGGCCGGAATAACCAGGGCAGGATCACCTGCCGCCACATTGGTGGAGGGCACAAGCGCAAGTACCGCCTGATCGACTTCAAGCGCCACAAGCGCAATGTGGATGCCAGGGTTGAGGCGGTGGAGTATGATCCGAACCGCACCTGCCGGATCGCCCTGATCCACTACTCGGACGGCCAGAAAAGTTACATCCTGTGCCCGGTCGGCCTGCAGGTGGGTGCCACCGTGACGGCCGGCGAGAACGTGCCGCCGACGCCGGGCAACGCCATGCCCCTCAAAAGCGTGCCGCTCGGAACCGCGGTTCACAACATTGAGCTCCGTCCGGGATCGGGCGGAAAGGTGGCCCGCGCCGCCGGCCAGCAAGCGGTGGTGTCCAACCGCGAAGGCGGCTACGCCCTCGTCAAGATGCCTTCCGGAGAAATCCGCCGGTTCCACGAAGAGTGCTTTTGCACGATCGGCCAGGTGGGCAACCGCGACCACATGAACGAAGTGTCCGGCAAGGCCGGGCGCACGCGCTGGAAGGGCGTGCGGCCCACCGTGCGCGGCATGTGCATGAACCCGGTCGATCACCCCAACGGCGGAGGGGAAGGCAAATCGAAGTCTGGAGGCGGCCGCCAGCACCTCAAGTCGCCCTGGGGCCACACCAAGGGACAGCGGACCCGGCCCAAGCGCCAAGCCAGCGAGAAGTTTATCGTCCAACGCCGCAAATCGAAGAAGCGTTCCTAACCACCACTCTGAAACATGCCACGTTCTCTCAAAAAGGGTCCCTTCGTTGACCAGAAGCTTCTGGCCCGGATCGACCAGGCGATCGAGTCCGGCGACAAGAAGCCGATCAAGACCTGGAGCCGGAGATCCATGATCACGCCCGATTTCGTGGGGCTGACCTTCCTGGTGCACAGCGGGAAGGTCTTCACCAATGTTTACGTGACGGAAAACATGGTGGGCCACAAACTCGGGGAGTTTGCACCCACGCGAATATTCAAGGCGCACGGTGGCGTCGGCAAGAAGTAGGGAATCGAGGACTCCAACCCCCATCCCAGAACTCATGAACCACAAGACGATTCGATCGCTTCTCGCCGCCACTCTGGTGGGTTGGGCCGGTCCGTCCGTGGTTCACGGGCAGGGGCCGGACGCCCTCGCGAAGCTCCGCGCCGAGAATGCCCGCCTGAAGCTGCAGAATGCCACTCTCAAGGAGAGCCTGATCGACGCCAACCAGCGCGAGAAGGAATCTGCCGACGCCCTGGCCAAGATCAAGCTGCGCCTCGAGGCGCTCGGCAAGAACCTGATCGACGGCGGCGATGACCGGCAGGTCGAGGCGGTAAAGAACATGGCGGTTCTCGATCGGCGCCTGCGCAAGATGGAAGAGGCCGCGCTCCGGCTCTCCGCCAGCGTGCAGGCCTATCTCAAGTCCGCGATCGCGTCTGATCCCGAATCCCGCGCGCAGGTCGAAGCCCGCCTGCGGGAACTCGAGGTGGAACTCGGACTACGGGGCCGGCCCGAGAAGAAGATCGAAAGAGGCAATCTCCAGCATGCCAAAGTGAAGAGTATCGACGAAAAAAGCGGGCTGATCGTTCTCAATGTGGGCGACAAGGAGAAGACCAGGATCGGGATGATCTTCAACATCATGCGGGGTGAAGAATTTGTCGGTGAAGTGATGGTCGCAGAAACACGTCCGGACATTTGTGGGGTCTTCGTCCACAAGCTCGAGAACGAAAACAACAGGGTGCGCTTCGGCGACATCGCTTCTCTCAAATCGAAATAGCCTCTCCTCTCATCATGGAAGTTCGCTCCACATACAAATACGCCCGCATCTCGCCGAAGAAGGCGCGTGATGTGGCGCGTGAGATCCAGGGTCTTGCCGTTTCGGACGCCATCGACACACTCAATTTCACGCCGAAGAAAGCGGCCTTCCTGATCGGGAAGACGCTCAAGAGCGCGGTAGCCAACGCAGAGAACAACCATGACCTGGCAGCCGACAGCCTGCACGTGAAGGAGGCCAATGTTTCGGAGGGTCCGTCCTTCCGCCGTTTAAAGCCGCGGGCGCGCGGATCGGCCAGCGCTATCAAGAAGCGCACCAGCCACATCTACATCATCCTGACCGACGAGATGGCGGTCGAGGAAAAGCCGGCCCGCAAATCCAAGCCGAAGAACAGGAAGGCTGCCCCGAAGAAACAGGAGAAGCCGGTGGCGGCCGATGAAGAGGCTCCCGAGGAAGTCGAGGAGGAAGCCCTGGCCGCCGAAGAGGAGGTGGTCGAGGCGCAAGCCTCTGCCGAAGAGGTTTCGAGTGGGGAAGAGGCCGAAGAGGCCGCCCCTGAAGAAGACCAGACCAAAGAATAAGACCCTTTCCCCAACAAAGAATCATGGGACAAAAAGTAAACCCCGTCGGATTCCGGCTCGTCGTCAATCGCGACTGGCGTTCCAAGTGGTACGCCGCAGGCGACGACTATAAGGAGAAGTTGCACGAGGACCTGAGAGTGCGGAGGTACCTCGGTGGCCGCTTGCAATTTGCGGCTCTCTCCAAGGTCGTGGTGGAGCGCGCCTGGAACAGCGTTCGCGTCACCCTTCACACTTCCCGCCCCGGCCTGGTGATCGGACGGAAGGGATCGGAAATCGAGCGAATGACGAATGACATATCGAAGATCTGCGGCGACGCGCAGGTCAAGATCGACATCGTGGAAGTCCACAAGCCGGAACTCGACGCGCAACTGGTGGCCGAGAACGTGGCAGTGCAACTCGAGCGCCGGATCAGCTTCCGCCGTGCCATGAAACGCGCCCTGCAGACCGCCATGGACTTTGGAGCGGAGGGGATCCGGATTCGCTGTGCGGGCCGCCTCGGAGGGGCCGACATCGCCCGTGCCGAGTGGTATCGCCAGGGCAAGGTTCCCCTCCAGACCCTGCGGGTGCCCATCGATTACGGATTTGCCGAAGCCAAAACGGTCTACGGGATCATCGGTGTGAAATGCTGGATCAACCGCAAGGAGGAGAATGAGAAGGACGGAGGCGGAGGTGGCCGTGGCGGTCGCCCGCCACGCCGCGACGATCGCCGGGGCCCCGGAGGTCCCGGTCGCGGGCCCGGCGGCCCGGGTGGCCGCGGACCAGGCGGTGGAGGACGCGGACCCGGCGGCCCCGGACGTGGACCAGGCGGACCAGGCGGACCAGGCGGACCGGGTGGTGGCCCGGGACCGGGCGCTGGTGGTGGCGGCGCCCCGAGTGGACCGCCCCCCCAATAAATCGAACCAATAAGATGGAACCAGAACGATGGCCCAGATTCCGAAACGAGTAAAATACCGCAAGTCGCAGCGCGGCAACCGGGGTGGCAACGCCAGCCGGGGCGTCGACGTGAGCTTTGGCGATTTCGGCCTGCAGTCCCTTGATCGGGGCTGGATGTCGAGCCGTCAGATCGAAGCCTGCCGGGTGGCGATCAACCGCGACCTCAAGCGGAAGGGCAAAGTCTGGATTCGCGTCTTTCCGCACAAGCCCATCACGAGCCGTCCGCCCGAAACCCGGATGGGGAAGGGCAAGGGGCCGGTGGAAGAGTGGGTGGCGGTGATTCGCCCCGGGACGATGCTCTTCGAGGTGGCCGGGGTATCCGAAACCCACGCGCGTGAAGCGATGCGCCTGGCCTCCTACAAGCTGGGTCTGCGGACACGCTTCGTCTCACGAGCCCACCACTCCGCCTAACGCCAACCGATTCCCAGACCATGGCCCAAACCAAGATTACCGAAGTAAGAGAGCTGAGCAGCGAGGAGCTCCGGGGGCGCCTGCGCGACCTCAAGCAGGAGAGCCTCAACCTCCGGCTCCAGCAGGCCACCGGCCAACTCGAGAATAGCGCCCGCCTGAAATTGGTGCGTCGCGAAGTGGCGCGCGTCCTGACCGTTCTCAACGAGCGCAAGCGCCAGGCCGCTGCCGAAGAAGCAACGAACTAATCCTCATTCATGTCTGAAGCCGCAGAAAAAAAGAAAGGCCTGCGCAAGCAGCGGGTCGGCATCGTCGTTTCCACCAAGATGGACAAGACCATCGTGGTGGAGTTCATCGCGCGGGTGCCGCATCCCAGGTTCAAGAAGATCATCAAGCGCTCCAAGAAGTTTTACGCCCACGACGAAAAAGGCGAAGCAGCGATTGGCGACAGGGTCCGCATCGAAGAGACCCGCCCGATTTCCAAGATCAAGCGTTGGCGCCTCGCCGAGGTGCTGACCCACCACTAA
Organism: Verrucomicrobiia bacterium; assembly: GCA_963580345.1. Taxonomy (GTDB): domain Bacteria; phylum Verrucomicrobiota; class Verrucomicrobiia; order Verrucomicrobiales; family Akkermansiaceae; genus Roseibacillus_B. Next base: position 6,563 of record CAUZKZ010000108.1, read on the forward strand.
GTCGTTCTAACCAGCCCACCACCCAATTCGCCATGATCCAGATGGAATCCAAAATCGAGGTCGCCGATAACACGGGGGCCCGAATTGCCAAGATGATCGGGGTCATCGGCAAGAGGACCAAGAGCGCCAACGTGGGTGACATCATCACGGCGCACGTGCGGGAAGCGATCCCAACCGCCGCGATCAAGAAGGGTTCGGTGGTCAAGGCCGTGGTGGTCCGGACCGCCGCCCCGATCCGCCGCCGCGACGGGTCGGTGCTGCGCTTCGATGGAAACGCGGTGGTGATCATCGACAAGGACGGCAACCCGCGGGGCACCCGCATTTTCGGGCCGGTGGCCCGCGAATTGCGTGAGAAGAACTTCATGAAAATCGTGTCGCTTGCGCCGGAGGTGCTGTGATCCAACCAAACAACGAATCAACCAAGTCCCAACCATGTCCCGCAGCAAGACTCACGTAAAACCAGGTGACGAGGTGGAAATCATCGCCGGCAACCACAAGGGGAAGACCGGGACGGTCCTCGAGGTCGATCCGGGCAAGGAGCAGGTCGTCGTGGAGGGCGTGAAAGTCATGAAAAAGGCCGTGCGCCGTTCCGAGCAACATCCCGATGGCGGGATCATCGAGAAGGATGGTCCGATTCACCTTTCCAATGTCAAGAAGGTCGGATGATCCGGCCTCGCTGCACTACGCCGTGACAGGACCGACCGCTACCAAACCAACGATGCGCTTAAGCCAACCAAGCAGAGCTGACCCGCTACCATGACAACAACACCAAGCCTACTCAAGCAATACAAGGAGACCGTCGTTCCGGCGCTCCAGGAACAGCTCGGCCTCAAGAACGTCAACCAGGTTCCGAAGCTGGACAAGATCGTGGTGACCAGCCACGTCGGCAACACGCAGACCGAGCGCAAGACCGCCACGGAAGACGCCGTGCGGGAGATCGCCCGCATCACCGGACAGAACCCCAGCGTGGTCTATGCTCGAAAGAGTGTCGCGAACTTCAAGGTGCGCGCGGGCGAGACGGTGGGTGCCCGCGTGACGCTGCGAGGAACCCGTATGTGGGAGTTCCTGGACCGCTTCATCAACATCACCGCCCCGAATATTCGCGACTTTCGCGGGTTTTCGCCAAAGAGCTTCGATGGACAGGGGAACTACGCGGCTGGCATCGCCGACCAGTCCATCTTTCCGGAGATCGAACTGGACAAGATCAAGCGGAACATCGGCTTCGACCTGATCTTCGTCACCACCGCATCCAACGACGAGCACGGCAAGCTCTTCCTCGAACTGCTCGGTTTCCCGTTCCGGAAGCCGCAGGAGAGCAAGGAAGCCACAGAAGCAGCCGCCTGAATCACACCAACGAAGAAACAATCATGGCTGTCCTGACAGATCCGATTTCCGATTTCCTGACGCGCTTCAAGAATGCTTCGCGTGCCAGGAACGACCAATTCGCCGCCCCCTACTCGAGGATCAAGGCGGAGATTGCCCGCATCCTGAAGGAGGAGGGCTACATCTGGAACTACGAGGTCGACACCTCCGGCAAGTACCCCCAGCTGCAGGTAAAGACCAAGTTCGTGGACGGAACCCCGGCCCTGACCGATCTCAAGAAGGTCTCGAAGCCGGGCCGCCGGCAGTACGTGGGTGCGCACGAGATCCCGCGTGTTCTGAACGGCCTGGGAGTGTCGATCCTCTCGACCTCCCGCGGACTCATGAGCGGGGCGCAAGCGAAGCGCCAGAACCTCGGGGGCGAATTGCTCGCGTTCGTTTGGTAACCCAAGCAGAAATCGGAATCATGTCACGAGTTGGCCAAAAAGTCATCGAGCTCCCGGAAAAGGTAACCATCAACGTCACCGGGGAGGGGGCTGTCACGGTGGAGGGCCCGAAGGGCAGGTTGGAATGGCAACTGCCGGCCGGGATCAATGTGACCGAGGAAGACGGCAGCGTCTCGGTCCAGCGCGAAAGCGATCAACGCAAGGCCCGCGCCCTGCACGGGACCTCCCGAAGCCTCATCAACAACATGGTGCGTGGTGTTACGGAAGGCTATTCGAAGGAACTGGAAATCCAGGGCGTCGGATTCCGGGCCGCGGTGAATGGCAGGCAGCTCGACCTGAGTCTTGGCAAATCCCACCCCATCAACCATCCCATACCCGAGGAGGTGACGGTGACGGTCACCGACAACACCAAGATCAAGGTGGAGGGAATCAACAAGCAAATCGTCGGCCAATTCGCCGCCGAAGTGAGATCCTATTACCCGCCGGAGCCCTTCAAGGGCAAGGGAGTCCGCTATGTTGGAGAATACGTCCGCCGGAAGGCCGGTAAGAGTGTCCAGAGCTAACGCGCAATCAGTCGAGAACAATGAAGATTCTGAATCGGCGGGAAGTCCGCAAAAAGATCCACCGGCGCATCCGCAAGAAAGTGTCCGGCACGGCGGACCGTCCTCGGCTGTCGGTGCATTATTCGAACAAGAATATTTACGCCCAGGTGATCGACGACGCGTCGGCACATACGCTCTGTGCTGCCTCCAGCCTCGACAAGGAGGTGGAATGCCACGGCTCGAACGTCGCGACCGCCGAGAAAGTTGGCGCTTTGATCGCCAAGCGGGCCCGGGAAAGCAAAGTTTCCGATGTCGTCTTCGACCGCGGAGGACACCTCTATCACGGCAAGATCAAGGCTCTTGCGGATGCAGCGCGGGAGGGCGGCCTGAATTTCTAACACTCTCTTCATGATGGTTACCACCAACGACACCACGCCATCCGATACGGACGCCACTCCGCCGGCTGCGCCTGCCCCTCCGGCCGCCGACGCCCCACCGGCTGCCGACGCCCCACCGGCTGCCGAGGTCCCACCGGCTGACGAGGCCCCACCGGCCGCCGAGGCCCCACCGGCTGCCGATACCCCACCGGCTGCCGATACCCCACCGGCCGCCGAGGCCCCACCGGCCGCCGAGGCCCCGCCTGCTGCCGATACCCCACCGGCCGCCGAGGCCCCGCCTGCTGCCGATACCCCACCGGCCGCCGAGGCCCCACCGGCTGCCGAGGCCCCACCCGCTGCCGAGGCCCCACCCGCTGCCGAGGCCCCACCCGCTGCCGAGGCCCCAGCGGCTGCCGAGGCTCCGCCGGCCAGTGCTCCGCGTTCCCCTTCGACCTGGGATCAAGGAGGTTTCGGTCCACCGTCAGGATCCGAAGAGAGCGGTGAGGATCTCACGGAGAAGGTGGTCTTCATCAATCGCTGCGCCAAGGTGGTGAAAGGTGGACGCCGTTTCAGCTTCTCGGCCCTCATCGTGGCCGGCGATCACGCCGGCAAGGTCGGGTACGGATTCGGAAAGGCCAACGAGGTGGCGGAAGCCATTCGCAAGGCCGGCGAAAATTCGAAGCGCAACCTCCAGAGCATGGTGCTGGCCGATCACACCATTCCTCATGAGATTTATGCGGAATTCGGGGGCGGCAAGGTGCTCCTCAAGCCGGCCTCGCCCGGAACCGGCATTATCGCGGGTGGGGGAGTGCGCGCCGTGTGCGAGGCGGTTGGAATCAGGGACATTCTCGGCAAGTCGCTCGGCTCCAACAACCACGCCAACGTGGTGAAGGCCACCTTGAAGGCCCTCTCCCTGCTCCGAAGCCGCGATGATATCATGAACCTGCGCGGCAAGAAAAAGCAGAAGGCGATCTAACCCCTTAACTCTCAGACAGAATGAAGCTTCACGAACTGAAACCGAACCCGGGCGCCAAGCACCGGCGAAAGCGCCTCGGCTGTGGGGAAAGCTCCGGGCTGGGCAAAACCTGTGGCCGCGGTCACAAGGGACAAAAGTCCCGCTCCGGCGGTGGAGTGCGGCCCGGATTCGAGGGTGGCCAGATGCCATTGCACCGCCGCCTTCCGAAGAAGGGATTCAGCAACCTCCGGTTCCGCGCCAAGATCGCAATCGTCAACGTGGCCCAGCTCAACGCCAAGTTCGAGGACGGCACCACCGTAAACGAGCAGTCGCTGCGCGAAGCGGGGCTGGTGAAAGGACGCAAGGATGCCATCAAGGTGCTCGGAAACGGCGACCTGGAGCGAAAGCTGACCGTGACGGTAGACGCCGTGAGCGCCTCCGCCCGGGAGAAGATCGAAAAGGCCGGCGGATCGGTTGAAGCGGGATCTTGAATCGAAACTGCCGGACGCAGCCGGAAATGACGACTTGTTGCCGCTGCCCACACCCCGACCAACACGGTAGAAAATGATCTCGGCCTTCGCGAATATCTGGAGAGTCCCCGAACTGCGGGACCGGATTCTATTCACCCTCGTGATGATCGTGATCGTGCGCCTCGGCGTGGCGATCACCATTCCCGGGGTCGATGCGGGCGTGATCGACGAGTGGCTCGACTGGCGTATCGAGAATGACGACGGGGGAAATGCCGTCGGGGTTCTGCTGAACGTTTTCTCGGGTGGTGCGCTCCAGCAGTGCGGGATCTTTGCGCTGGGCATCATGCCCTACATTTCCGCCTCGATCATGATGCAGCTCATGTCGGCGGTGGTGCCCAAATTGGCGAAGCTGCGTCGCGAAGAAGGCGGACAGCAGAAGATCAACCAGTACACGCGATTCATCACGATCCTCATCGCGGTGGTTCAGGGTTTTCTCCTGGCCCAGACTCTGCAGAATCCGGGCTCGATTCCCTACATGGAGGGCATCGACCGCTTCTCGGCCCTGGTGCCGAATCACGGCCTGGGATTCGTGCTCCTGACGGTGCTGACGATCCTCTCCGGCACGATGCTGCTGATGTGGATCGGTGACCAGATCACGGAGCGCGGAATCGGAAATGGAATCTCCCTCATTATCTCGGTCAACATCATCGCCTCCCTACCGGGTGCCCTCGTGCAGGCCTGGAACGCCTACGTGAGCGCCGAAGCCGCCGCCGAAAATCCCTTCAAACCCATGATCCTGGTGGGACTGGTGGCTCTCCTGCTGGTCGTGATCGCAGCGGTGATCGCCATTACGCAGGCCCAACGCCGCATCGCGATCCAGTACGCCAAGCGCGTGGTGGGCCGCAAGCAATTGACCGGGCAGACCCAGTATCTGCCCCTGAAGGTAAATTACTCGGGGGTGATGCCGATCATCTTCGCGAGCGCGATTCTGTCATTGCCGACCATGGTCCTGCGCTCCGCTTTTGCGAGCTCGAAATGGTCCGCGGTGCTCTTCGACATTATGAATCCGCCGAGTATCTGGTTTTATGTCATCTCGGCGGCGATGATCTTCTTCTTCAGTTATTTTTGGGTGGCGACCATGTTCCAGCCCAGCGAGATCGCGGAAAACCTGAAGCGGAGCGGGGGCTACGTGCCGGGGGTGCGCCCCGGGAAGCCGACCGCCGATTTTCTCGACTTCACGATGACGCGCCTGACGTTTGCGGGAGCGCTGTTCCTGACGATCGTCTACATCATTCCGTCGCTTCTCACCACCACCCTGGGGCTTAACTTCGTGGTGACGAGTTTCTTCGGGGGGACCAGTCTGCTCATCCTGGTGGGGGTCTTGCTGGACATTCTCCGGCAGACCGAGACGCACCTCCTTCAGCGACACTACGACGGATTCCTGCGCAAGGGAAAGATTCGCGGGCGGGGACGGACGCAGGGGTCCGGGGCCGCTGCCTCGAGCACCGCGCTGGTCTACCTCTGGGCCTTTGCAGCGGTTCTGGTCCTGCTGGGGATCGTTGCCTGGGTCATGAATCATTGATCCCGGTTTTTGTTCGTGGCGGTACCCCGCATTGTCCTCCTCGGTCCTCCGGCCTCCGGGAAGGGAACCCAGGGAAGACTTCTCGCGAACAAGGGAGGACTGGCCTACTTCAGCACCGGTCGGCAACTGCGCCGGGAGCTGAAGGCGGGCACCGAGTTGGGCCGGCGGGCCGATCCCTACCTCGCGGCGGGATGCTATGTGCCCGACGAACTCGCTCTCGCCCTTGCCCTGACGTGGGTAAGCGGGGTTGATGGCGGCTGGGTGTTGGACGGATTTCCCCGCACCCTTCCGCAGGCGCAGGACCTCGACGCCTTCCTGGCCCCCCAGGAAGCCGCGTTGCGGGCTCTCATCCTTGAAGTGCCTAAGGACGAGTTGGAACTCCGGGTCGGAGAACGCCGGGAATGTAGCGTCTGTCCGTGGACGGGGACTCGCTCGGGCGCGGATCCTTCCGGCCGTTGCCCGTCCTGTGGCGCAGAACTCGTCCAGCGGAGCGACGACGATCTCGGGAACTTCCGAATGCGGTTCAAGGCATTTGACGAGTTGACGGCTCCCGTGGCTGGTTACTACGAAACGTCAGACCGTTTGCGGCGCGTGAGCGGAGTCGGATCGCCGGAAGAGGTTTTCCGGCGGATCCAGTCCGTGTTTCATCTCGATTGAAGCGATGGCCAAACGCCTCAAGATTCCCATCAAGACCGAAGCCGAGATTCGCAAGATGCGGATCGCGGGGGAGGCTGCCAGCGAAGTCCTGCAGGACACGGCACGCTACATCCAGCCCGGGCGGACTACGGCGGAGATCGATGCATACGCGGCGGAGTTGATCAAGGAGCGCGGCGGAACTCCCACCTTCCTGGGCTATCGCAAATTCCCGGGCAACATTTGCATCTCGATCAACGAAGAAGTGGTGCATGGAATCGGCAACAAGCGGCGCATTCAACCGGGCGACCTGGTGAGCATCGACATCGGGGTCACCAAGGACGGCTGGATCGGAGATAACGCCATGACGGTGCCGGTCGGACCGATCACGTCCGAGGCCCGGCGGCTCCTGGCGGCGACCGAGCAGGCCCTCTTCGAAGCGATCGAATTCGCGCGGGAGGGGGAGCGACTGGCAAACCTGTGTGGTAGCGTGGAAAGTTTCGTCACGA
>CAUZKZ010000109.1:0-13382 GCA_963580345.1 Verrucomicrobiia bacterium
TCCCGAACCTCAGGACCAAGAACCTCGTCAAGGAGTTCGACTCCTTCCCCACCGTGGAGGAATTGCCCCTCTGGGGATTTGACGGCAGCTCCACCCAGCAAGCCGAAGGAGGCGACTCGGACTGTGTTCTCAAACCTGTCGCAATCTACCCTGACAAAACCAATGAATTCGGTGTGCTGGTCCTGTGCGAGGTCATGTTGCCCGGTGGCGAGGCCCATCCTTCCAACGCCCGCGCCACCATCACTGATGACCCGGGTACCTGGTTCGGCTTCGAGCAGGAGTACTTTCTCACTCATGATGGGATGCCGCTCGGGTTTCCCCGGAACGGTTATCCCGAGCCCCGGGGACCTTACTATTGCGGCGTTGGCTACAAAAACGTCGGTTCCCTGGGGCGCAAGATCACCGAGGAGCATATCGCGGTCTACGGCCCCGACAACGACCAGCGCCTCACCGGCCTCCATGAGACCCAGTCCATCGACAAGTTCTCCTGGGGCGTGGCCGACCGCGGCGCCTCGGTCCGGGTCCCCCACTCCTTCGTGAAAAACGAATACCGGGGCTACCTCGAAGACCGGCGTCCAAACTCGCAAGGCGATCCTTACGCCATCGCAAGCCGGATCCTCCAGACCATCGCCACCGTCCCCACTAACGGGGCCATGGCGGCAGTCTAACGGACCTCCAGACAATCACGAACGGCCGACCCTCAAGGAGGATTGGCCGTTTCTTTGTGTAAGCTTGACACCGATTCCGCTCAAATCAAACTCCCGCGCGCCATGTCAGCAGTAAAACTCGAATACATCTGGTTGGACGGTTACACGCCAGAGCCCAACCTCCGCAGTAAGACCAAAGTCTGGGATTACGACGGCGATGACATCCCCGCCGTCGAGGCGCTTCCGGGCTGGGCCTTTGACGGCTCCTCCACCGAGCAGGCCGAGGGCCACACCTCCGACTGTCTCCTCAAACCGGTCCGCATCGTCCCCGATCCCGACCGCATCAACGCCTACCTCGTCATGTGCGAAGTGCTCCTGCCCGACGGCACCGAGCACCCCTCCAACAGCCGCGGCGATTGGGACGATGACGAGGACATGTGGTTCGGATTCGAACAGGAGTATGTCCTCACCAAGGACAAGCTTCCCATCGGCTTCCCCAAGAAGGGCTACCCCGGACCGCAGGGGCCCTATTATTGCGCCATCGGCAACGGCAACGTGGAAGGCCGCGACATCGTGGAGGAGCACCTCGACCTCAGCATCGAAGCAGGCCTCCAGGTGACCGGAATCAACGCCGAGGTCATGATCGGCCAGTGGGAGTACCAGCTCTTTGGCAAGGGCGCCAAGCGCGCCGCCGACGACGCCTGGCTCGCCCGCTACCTCCTGATCCGCACCGCCGAGAAATACGGCGTCAGCGTGGAGCTTCACCCCAAGCCGGTCTCCGGCGACTGGAACGGCTCCGGCATGCACACCAACTTCTCCAACACCTTCATCCGCGATGAAGGGGGCGAAGAGAAAATAAAGGCCCTCCTCGACAAGTTCGCTCCCTTGCACGACGAGCACATCGCGGTCTACGGATCGTTCAATGACATGCGCCTCACCGGTCTTCATGAGACCCAGGCCATCGACAAGTTCAGCTACGCCGTCTCCGACCGCGGGGCCTCGGTCCGGATCCCGGTCGGCACCGTGCAGGACGGCTGGAAAGGTTATCTCGAAGATCGCCGCCCCGCCTCCAACGCCGATCCCTACAAGGTCGTCCGCCGGATCTGCCAGACCGTCAACAGCGGCTAGAGCGATTCAGACGGCATCAACTCATAACCGGGGACCGTGCGGTTCCCGGTTTCTTTTTTGCGGGCTGCGTGCGCCAAGGAGGGCGGGCTCCGCTGCGGACACGCCGGCGGAAAAGCGGCATCGCTGCGAATCCCAAGAGCATCGTCGTCGACGGTTCCGGGATGGCGGAAATGTTGTCGAATCCAATCGTGGCCGAGATCGTGTCGCCTCGAAAATCGAGATTCGCCGCTGAGAGGATCCGCATTCGCACCAATCTGCCAGCCCTGGGTGGTGCCGTCCTGGAAGTCATCCACCAGCCCCAGCACAACCGCCGGGAGCGGTTCCGCCAACCCAATCGCAAGCAGGGCGAGCGGAACGGGGAGCGGGGAGAGAATCCTTTTCGCCTTCATCGCCTAAAAGGCAAGGCGCCAGGAGCCACCCTGTCAAGGATCTCGCCTCACGGCGTCCGGAGCCCCTCCGTCCTCCCCGGTTTTTCGATTGAGTTATTTAACCTACATGGAATAAATCCCCGGCTCGCGGCAGAATTCGCGAGTCCCTGATTGCCATGTATTTTCTCGTCACGGGCGGCGCCGGTTTCATCGGGTCTCATGTGGTGGAGTCGCTCCTCGGCGATGGCCACCAGGTCACAATCTTCGACGACTTCAACGACTACTACGATCCCGCCATCAAGCGCGGCAATGTCGCTGGATTTTCCCGACCGGTCGACGTCGTGGAGGGCGACATCCGTGACGCGGTGCTGGTGGAGCGCACCTTTGCCAATCACTCCTTCGACTGCGTGGTGCACCTCGCCGCCCGCGCCGGCGTGCGTCCTTCCATCTCGAATCCGAAGCTCTACTTCACCACCAACATCGACGGGACCTTCAATCTCCTCGACGCCTGCCGTTGCCACGGCGTGAAGCACTTCGTCTTCGCTTCATCGTCCTCCGTCTACGGGATCAACAAGAAAGTCCCTTTTGCGGAGTCGGACCCCATCGAGCGCACCATCTCTCCCTATGCAGCCACCAAGCTGGCCTGTGAGCAGATCTGTTCGAATTACTCGCATCTCTTCGGAATGCGCATCGTCTGCCTGCGGTTCTTCACCGTCTTCGGTCCCCGCCAGCGTCCCGACCTTGCGATCTCCAAATTCACTCATCACATCCTGCAAGGGAAACCGATCGAGCAGTTCGGCGACGGCAGCTCGGCCCGGGACTACACCTACATCGATGACATCATCAGCGGCGTGCGCGCCGCCATCGACTACGACGCCACTCCCTTCGAGATCTTCAACCTCGGGGGCTCGAAGACCACCACCCTCTCCGAACTCATCGCCATCATTCAGGACGAACTCGGAATCACGGCCGAGGTGATCCGGATGCCGGAGCAGCCCGGCGACGTCCCCCGCACCTTCGCAGACGTCGAGAAGGCCAAAAAAATTCTCAGCTATCGTCCCGGCACCAGCCCGCGCGAAGGAATCCGCAAGTACATTGAGTGGGTCCGCGAAATTGAAACTGCGAATGTGTAGTCCGCATCTCTCCCCGCGTCCTGGGGCGAGGCCCCGCGAGGCACCTGCCGACAGGTGGAGCGCAGTCTGCGCGAATCGCAGCAACTCGCAGCCGAAGGGAGAGGTGCGATGAGCGACGCTCCCGGCCCGCGCTGGAACTCTCTGGCCCTGCGCCTCGTGCTCGGCCTGACTGCCCTGCGGCTTCTCTGGCACCTTGTGACACCGATCGGACTTCTCGGCGACGAGGCCTATTACTGGGAGTGGGGCCGACGGCTGGACTGGGGGTATTTTTCCAAGCCGCCCCTCATCGCCTGGATCTACGGCCTGGTCGGCGGACTCACCGGCGATTCCCTCTACGCTTTCAAAGCGACCGCTACCCTCCTGACCAGCGGTGGCCTCTGGTTTTTCTATCTCGCGGTGCGGCAGGTCTTCAACAAGGAACTTGCCTTCTGGGCCCTCGCCGCCTCCGCCCTGTCGATCGGGAACTCCCTCCTCGCCTCCATCCTCACCATCGATGCGCCCTTGCTCTTCTTCTGGTGCCTCGCCCTCTATCTCTATTTTCGCCTCCTCTTCCCCGACGGTGCGCCTCGCTGGCAGGACAGCATCCTCCTGGCCCTCGCGCTCGGCTTCGGCCACCTGAGCAAACAAATCATGCTGGCCTTCCTCCCCCTCATGTTCGTGGGGACCTGCTTCGTGCGCCGCGACCTTCTGCGCAAGCCGCACCTCTACGTGGCCTCCCTGCTCTCGCTCCTTTTCTTGCTCCCCCCCCTCCTTTGGAACCTGTCCCATCACTGGCTCACCGTCACGCACACCCGGCATCACTTCGAAGGGGAAGAATTTCAACTGGGCGAGGTCGCGGGGCGCTACGCCGCCCTCGGAGGGGTGACGGCCCTCCTCCTCACCCCCGTCCTCTTCGCCCTCATGGCCGGCGCGACCTGGTCGATGCGCCGCTGGGCCCGGCAGCCCGCCCCCGTCAGGATGCTCTTCTTCTTCGGAGGAGCGGCGCTGGTCGGAATCGCGGTCCTGGCCCTCCGTCAGGATATCAACCCCAACTGGCCGGCCGTCTTCTACCCGGCCGCCATCGCCCAGACCGCCTGGTGGTGCCTGAAGGGCGACGCCCCCAAACGAGCCGAGTGGTTTCGCCGCTCCATCGCCCTCGCGGCTGCCATGACCCTCGGTCTCATGATCCTCCTTCCCTTCATCGACCATCTCGGCATCCCCGCCCAACGCCGAGGGTGGCGGGGCTATCCGGAACTCGCCGCGGAAATCGAAAAGGATCTCCGCAGCCCACCTCGCGGAAGCGATCATTCCACCCCCCCCGCGGTCCCGGTCGTCGTGCAGGGCCACCGCTTCACCTGCTCCCAGATCGCCTACCGCCTCCGCCTTTCTGCCGAAGTTTATCTGTGGCCCGTGCCCGGAATGGTCACCAGCCAGTATGATCTCTGGCCCGGGCCGCGCCGGAGCGACGCCCTGCTCGTCATCGAGCGCAGCAAGAAATACGCGACCGGCAATCCCAGCGACTCCCTGGCCGCCTCCTACCCCGAGATCACGTTCCTGCGGGAACTCTCCCTTCATCCATCCCGTGACTACCCGCGTTTCAAAATCTACCGTGCCTCCGGGGCCCTTGCCTGGCCCGCGTCCGTCCAAGAAAAATGAGCGCCGAGATCAGCATTGTTGTCCCGTTCTACAACGAGGAAAAGGCCGCCCGGGAAGTCCTCGAAGAAATCGTCACGACCAATCCAGGGGCCGAGGTCCTCGCCGTTGATGACGGCAGTTCGGACCGGACGTGGGACATCGTTTCCAGCGTCCAGGGCGTGACCGCGCTCCAGTTCGCCCAAAATCGGGGCCAGTCCGCCGCTATGTACGCCGGGGCGCAAAACGCCACTCGTCCCATCATCGTCTTCATCGATGGCGACGGCCAGAACGATCCTGCCGACATCCCCGGACTCGTCGAAGCCCTCCGCGACGGAACCGACGTGGTGTGCGGCTACCGCGCCCAGCGCAAGGACACCGCCTCCCGCCGCTGGGCATCCAAAATCGCCAACTGGATCCGGCGCCGCTTCGTAAACGACGGCCTTCGCGATACCGGATGCTCGCTGAAGGCCTTCCGCCGCGAAGCCGTCGATCACCTCGTCCCCTTCAACGGCATGCACCGCTTCCTGGCCGCCCAGTTCCAGAAAGCCGGCCTCAAAATCGTAGAAACGCCCGTCAATCACCGCGGCCGCCTCGCCGGCGATTCCAAGTACACCAACTTCAATCGCGCCATCCGCGGCATTTACGATCTCTTCGGCGTGAAGTGGCTCCTCAACCGCAAAGTCCCCTTCGACATCAGCGCCCGCAGCGAACCCCCTGACCAGGAACCATGACCATGGACTACCTCACCATCCTCGCCCACACTCTGACGGAGCCCTTCGGCGAAGGCTTCATGTACGAACCGTTCTACGAGGGTAAACTCTTCGGCTACGACGTCATTCTCTACCCGTGGAAGCTCGTTGGCTATTTCGGGGTGGCCATGTTCGCCCTGCGCTGGCTCCCCCAGATGCTCGCCAGCCGCAAAGCCCAGCAGGTCAAAATGCCCCGCATTTTCTGGATCATGTCCGTGGTCGGAAGCCTCTCGCTCCTCTCCTACTTCTTCTTCGGCAAGCCCGACTCCGTCGGCATCCTCGCCAATGCCTTCCCCTGCCTCGTGGCCTCCTACAACCTCTTCCTCGACCTGAAAAACTCCGTCCATCCCAACCCGCCGCCCGTCCAGCCCTAACCCCCGACTCCCGACTCCCCTCCAACTTGAATCCTGGATCTCCGATCTCCCGCTTTCCCAGGGCCTTCCTGATCGCCCTCGCCGCGATCATGCTCCTGCCCGGGCTCGATTCGCTCCCCCTCATCGATCGCGACGAGCCCCGCTTCGCTCACGCCACGGTGGAGATGATGTATCGTAGCGAATGGGTTATCCCGTATTTTAACGACGAATACCGCTTCGACAAACCGCCCCTCACCTACTGGTGGATGCGCGTCCACTTCTGGATTTTCGGGATCAACGAGTTCGCGTCGCGCCTGCATTCCGCCGTGGCCTCCCTCCTATGCGCTCTCCTCATCTTCGGCTTCGCGCGCCGCCTCGGCTGCGACAACCTGCGCGCCTTCCTGGCCGGGGCAGGCTGGCTTACCTGCCTCCAGGTCCTCATTCACTCCCGCATGGCGGTGGCGGACTTGCCTCTCATCCTTTTCCTCATCCTCACCATGCGGGCTCTCTGGGAACTCCTCAATCGCGATCCCGCCCGCCCCTTTTCGCGCTGCTTCAGCGATCCCTGGTTCTACACCCTCGGCGTCTCGATGGGCCTCGGATTCCTCGCCAAGGGCCCCCTCGCCCAGTCCGTACCCCTCCTTGCCATCCTGCTGTGGGGCGGACTGAACCGCTGTCGCAAGCGGCCCTCCCCCAATTTCGTCCGGCTCCTCCTCTACTTCCTCGCCAGTGCTCCGCTTTGGCTCGGCCTCATGGCGGCGTGGGGAATTCCCGCTCTTCTCGCCACCCGGGGCGCCTTCTACGATGTCGGGATCGGCCGCCACGTGGTCGAGCGCGGCACCAGCGCATTCAATGACCGTTTCTTCCTTCCCGGCGTCTTCTACCTCGTCGCGGTGCTTCCCTTCCTCCTGCCGTGGAGCCCCCGTCTCCCCGACGTCTTCAAGACGGGGTGGAAAGACGACGGCCAGTCCGGCTCCTTTCTCCTGGCCTGGTTCCTCTCTCCCTTCCTCATCTTCTCGTTCTACGCCAGCCAGCTCCCCCACTACATCCTCCCGGGTTACCCGGCCATCTTCCTCCTCCTCTTCCTCACCGAAACCCCCCACACCTCCCGCTGGTTCGGCAAGAGCATCGCGGTCATCTGCGTGGCGCTCCCGGCCGGCGCCGTTCTCTTTTTCCTCTTCTGCTCCGCCTTCATCCCGGGCGGCGAAGACATCACCGCCCTCCGCCCCCTCCTGCACCTGGCCGCCCTCGCCGCCGTTCTCATGGCTGTCGCCTCCTGGTGCGCGCTGAAGCGAAAATTCTTCGGCGTCCTGACGGCTTCCGTCCTTGGCGCCTTCCTCGTCATCCCGATCTCCCGCGCCGCCCGGAACGTCCACATCACGATCCGCCTCCACGAGAAGCTCAAGGACGACTGCTTTGATATGCGCATGGCGTGGAGGTTCACCGAGCCTAGCCTGGTATGGTACTTCGACGACCGCGAGGACTTCAAGTGGCAGTTCCCGCCCAACCCCTATCCCAAGCCCGCCGCCCCGAACCGCATCCTCGTTCTCGAGCATCGCCGCTGGCGCATCGACGGGAAGACCTTTCGCGCCGTGCTCCGCCGCCAGAAAACCATCCCGCCCACCAAAAGTTACCGCGAGACCCCCGAGTTCCAGGAAACCGTCGCCGCGTTCAAACAGGGAACGAGCAAATGGAGGGAGGTCACCGCCATCGGTTGGAGCCCCGCCACCTCCACCTGGATCGAGGTGGTCGCCATCGTGCCGGAGAGCCTTCCTGCCAGTGAGTGATCGATCCGGCAGGCAGCTGATCGGGAGCTTCGCTCAGGCCCAGAAATTTTTTTTGGCGCTTCTGGGTTGAAACGATCGCCACCATTGTGCGGCCTCTCGTTCCCCGACCGCCACACCCATCACGCCACTCACTCGACCCGCCGCATCAACTTCGCCCTTTTCCTCACCCGTCTCATCCCGCTGCCCACCAGGCACCCCCAGATCGTCCCCCACGCCGCCCCGTGCACCACGTCGCTCGGGAAGTGGTGGTTCCCGTAGATCCGCGACCACCCCACTCCCGCCGCAAAGAGCACGGCGATCCATCCCACTCGCGGAAAAATCACCGCCAGGGCCACCGCGCTCCCCCACGCCGCAGCGGTGTGTCCGGAAAAGTAGCCGTGGAATTTTGAGGTCACAGAAGGCCCCGTAAAGGTTACCGCCGGCAAATCGAGCCTCTCCACCGTCGAGGGCCGAGCCCGGCCCATCGAAAATTTCACGACCCGCGCCGTGGCCCCGCTCAGGACCCCCGCCAGGACGAACGCCAGCGCCCCGCGCCTCAGCCACCGATCCTTCGCAAGCGCTGCCGCAATCAACAAAACAATTCCCCATCCCACGCTGAACTGCAAGAAGTCCCCCCAGAACCCAAGGAATTTCCCGGTCTGCTCCCACCCCTTTGCCGCCTGCACCCAGCCCAGCCACTCCGAGTCGTTCGGAAAGAGCAGCAGGCCGGTTACCACGAAGAAGATCAGCATCCGCCCCAACCACACCTTCCACTCCGCCCGCGTCGTCCGTGCAAACTGGCGCCACACAATCCCAAGATCCCGCCATAGCCGCATCGCCGCCAGCGTCGGCAACCTCCCCAACGAAACAAGTCAATTGTGCGCTCCCGGCCGCCTGCCTCGCACCGGCCGTTTCTTGCTTCTTGCTTCTTGCTTCTCGCTTCTTGCATCTTCCCCCGGTGACCCGGCGCTGGATCCTCCTGCTCTATGTTCTGCCCGCCCTCTTCCTCGCGGCTGGCTCCCTCCCCTTTCTCTTCAGCGACCTCGATCTCCGGCTCGCCCGGCAGTTCTACAACGAGAGCGCCGACCTTTGGACCTACGGCAACCGCCAGCCCTGGGCGGCTCTCTACCAGTTCGGAGTCATTCCCGCCATCGCGGCCGCGATCCTCGCCTTCAGCGCTCTCATGCTCGGAATCGGCCGCGCCAGGCTCGCCGCCTACCGCAAGGTCGCCGCCTACCTCCTCCTCTCCCTCATCGCCGGTCCGGGACTCGTGGCCAATGCCGCCTTCAAGGACCACTGGGGAAGGCCCCGCCCACGCGAAGTCCAGGACCTCGGCGGCCAGCACAGGTTCGAACCGCTTCTCTCCATCGACCGGAGCAGCCCCGGCAAGTCCTTCGTCTGCGGCCACTCCACGATGGGCTACTACTTCTTCGCGGGCGGCCTCGTTCTGCTCGCCGCCCGCCGCCGCAAATCCGGTGCCCTTGTCCTCGCCGGGGCTGCTGCCTACGGAACTCTCATCGGGATCGCGCGCATGGCGCAGGGTGGGCACTTCGCCAGCGACGTCCTGTGGTCCGCCGGGGTGGTATGGTTCGTCTCCGCCGGTCTCTTCCACACCTTCCGGCTGCACCGCATGATCCTCTACCAACCCGCCACCCCCGTCGCCACCAACATTCCCCGCTGGCTTCCCGTGGCGTCCCTCGCCGGACTCCTCGCCATCCTCGGTACCACCTCCCTCGCCTGGCCCTATTCCAGGATCAGCCAGATTCCTCTCCAGCCCGAATCGCAGAAGGTGCTTCCCGACACCGTCAACCTCGAGCTCGATCTCGAAGGTTTCCTCGAGATCGCCCGCGGCGAAAATTTCTCTCTCGAATGCGAGGCGCGCGGGTTCGGCTTTCCCAAGAGCCGCCTCAATACCATCCGCAGCTTCATCGATGACGGCGCCCAGGTCACCCACGTCCGCAAAGGGTACTTCACCGAACTCCGGGCCCGCTCCAGGATCACCCTGCCCGCCAACCGCGTCTACAAAATCACCCTCGGGAAGCGCGTCGAGGCCGTCTACATCATCCCCCCAGAAAAATTTGATACTGCAAACTTCGCCCACGTTCGCCTCACCAGTGGCTTCACCACCGAGCTCAAAAACCTCAAGGCCAAGATCGTCGACGAAGACTTTTTCGGACGGAAAACCCGGGCCTTCTCGTTCTAGGCCCCGAGTAGCTTCCTTCCCCCGGGCCGCGAATCTTCTCTGGCCCGATTTTGAAGTGTCGGAGTAGTCGACTAATGGAGTATTGGTCCCCCGTCCGGCGGATCGCCGGCGTGATCAAACCGGGCCGGCTTCCGTTCTCAAGGCCCGCACGCCTGAATACTCAATCATGAACACTTTACACTGATTCTCCCCCTCCATGCACCATTTTCGCTACAAGGCCGATCTGCTCCTCTGCGAGGACGTCAGCCTCCTGTCTCTCGCGGAGGAACATGGCACGCCCCTCTACGTCTATTCCGCCAATACCATCCGCGATCACCACCGGCGCCTCAATGAGGCCCTCGCCGGGCTGCACCACCACATCGCCTACGCCGTCAAGGCCAACTCCAACCTCTCCGTCCTCGGCCTCCTCGCCGAAATGGGCAGCGGCTTCGACATCGTCTCCGGAGGGGAACTCTTCCGCGTCCTCAAGGCCGGCGGCGATCCACGCCTCTGCACCTTCGCCGGCGTCGGCAAAACCGAGATGGAAATCGTGTTCGCCCTCGAACACGATATCTATTGCTTTAACGTCGAGTCCCTCGCGGAACTCGAATTCATCAATGAGGTCGCCGGCCGCATGAAAGCCACCGCGCCCATCGCGGTGCGCGTCAACCCCAATGTCGACGCCAAGACCCACAAGTACATCTCAACCGGCAAGGCCGAAAACAAGTTCGGAATCGACCACGATGCCGCCTCCGCGGTCTACGAGCGCGCCGAGAACCTTCCGAACATCCTGATCCGCGGCCTGCAAATGCACATCGGCTCGCAACTCAGTTCCACCACGCCCTTTGTCGAGGCCATCGAGCGAGTGGTCCCCCTCGCCGAGGAACTCAAGGCCGCCCACAAGATCGAGTTCTTCTCCATCGGCGGCGGCATCGGGATCGTCTACGACCCGGCCCTCGACTCCGGCGCGGGCGACTGGTGGAAGCGGCAGGCCGATCCACCCCTCACGGTGGAAGCCTACGCGGACGAGATCGTCCCCCGCCTCCAGCCACTCGGCATCAAGATCCTGTTCGAACCCGGCCGCTACATGGTGGGCAATGCCGGCGTCCTCCTCACCACCTGCCTCTATGAAAAGAGGGGCCGGGAAAAAACATTCAAGATCGTCGATGCCGGGATGAACGACCTCATCCGTCCCGCTCTCTACCAGGGGTACCACGAAATCCTTCCGGCCCGCCGGTCCGCCCCGGAAGCGCAGATCACCGCCGACGTGGTCGGTCCCATCTGCGAGACCGGAGACTTCTTCTGCGAAAACCGCCTCCTTGCCGACTTCCATGCCGGGGACGTCGTCGCCGTCATGAGTGCCGGAGCCTACGGATTCACGATGGCCTCCAACTACAACTCCCGCCCCGCCCCCGCCGAAGTCCTTGTCGACGGCTCGCAGTCACGCCTCGTCCGCCGTCGCCAGACCTGGGACGACCTCATCGCCCCGGAGATTCAGTAAGCAGGGGCCGGTATGCAGTGTTCAGATTGACCTGTAACCGACAACGACCCACTGTTACCCGTGTTCTGAACCAAAAGTGTTACCTATGTTCTGACTGCGCCCGCCCTCGCCTGTCCACTGAACACTGCTCACTGTACACTCTCCTCCTCCACCCTCCCGCAACTCCCGCATCCTCGCGCCAGCTTCGCCTCCAGCGCCTTCGAGGCCGGCGTGATCGCCAGCCCACCCAGCCCGGTGCAGCACAGTTCCCGGGGCATCATGTCCCCCACCTGCTTCATGGCGTCCACCACCTCATCGAACGGCACCAGGGGCAGGTAATCCGCGAGGGCCATGTTGGCGGTGGAGAGCGCATTGGAGGCCGCCGTCACATTGCGTCCCAGGCAGGGCGCTTCCACCCGGTTCGCGAGAGTGTCACACGTCATCCCGAACGAGTTCTGCAGCGCCATCGAGGCCGCCGCCAGTTGCTGCTCGAAGTTCCCGCCCGCCATCAGGACGATCCCGGCCGCCGCCATGCTCGCTCCCGACCCGCACTCTGCCATGCAGCCCGCCACTTCCGCCGCGAAAGTCGCGTGGGCCGCGATGAACACGCCGATCATTCCGGCCGCCAGCATGGCCTCGACCCGCTCTTCCCGGCTTTTTCCCATGGCGTCCGCCACCCCGAGCACCGCTCCCGGCAGGGCCCCACAACTTCCCGCGGTCGGGGCTGCCACGATCACGCCCATCGAACTCTTCATTTCCATCATGGACGAGACATACATGATGATTCGGTTCAGGACGTCACCCGGCACCAACTGCCCGGCCTCCATCATTTCGCCGAACTTCGGCGACTGCGATGGCAGGATCCGGTCTGCGAATTTCGTCCCCTTCAAGCCGGTCTGGATCGAGTTCTCCATGATCCCGACCAGCTCCGCCATGCGCTCCCGCACCTCCCCTGTCGACATCCCTCCCCGCTCGCTCTCGTAGATCGCTCCCAGGTCGCCCACCGTCATCCCCCCACCCTGCGCGCGCCGGCACTCCTCCATCTCGGCACAACGAATCCACGGTACGCTGAGATTTTTCCGCGCCAGGACCGGCAGGACCGGCTCCAGAACCCGCACCGCTGACACCGCCGGGTTCCTCCGCAGTTCCTCCAGCAAGTCGTTCTCCAATCTCTCCCGGCTCTTGATTTCCAGCAAGGTGACCTCCCGGCCCACACCCGTGATCACATCCTCGAAGTCAAAACTCGACAACAACCACCCCGCCAATCCAACCACCGCTCCGGGGTCCGACAAAAACACCAGCGTCTCAAAATAATCTCCCTCCATCTCCACTGCCGCACCCTCGATCTCCTGCACCACGATCATCCCGCCGCCGGTCGAGATCGCTCGCATCGTCCGCTCCTCGTCCCCGTTTCGCAGCGTCAGCTTGTAGGTGTTGGGATGTTCCGCCCCGTAACTCACGTAGCGAATATCCACCGCGATTCCATGCTTCCCAATTTCCTCCCGGAAGTCCGGCAACCGCGCGTCGTCGGTCTCCCACCCCATCAAGCCGCCGAACAATCCCAGGTCCGATCCCTGCGACTCATGCGTCGTCACGAGGGATCCGTTCGGATCGTATTCCACGATCACCTCATTCAACGCCCCTCCCATCAGGTCCCGCGCCAGGCGCCCGATGCGCAACGAGGCCGCGCTGTGAGAACTCGACGGCCCCCGCATCACGGGACCCAGGACGTCGTTGAAGATACTTGGAGGGGTTCTCACCTTCCCGGAATCTAGCGCTGGCCTTCCGAGAACACAAGACAACCCGTTTAAGTATTCAGTGTTCAGTGTTCAGATTGCCCTTGGCTGAGCAGTCTGTACACTGAACACTGTACACTGAATACTCTCCCCCCACCCTCCCGACAACTCCCTCACCGCAGATCTAATAGCTCCATTAACCCAATGCCACCTACTCGTCTTCCTC
>CAUZKZ010000110.1:0-13373 GCA_963580345.1 Verrucomicrobiia bacterium
GAGGGAGGAAAACCCGGCGTTGATCCCGACTCCTCCTTCCGCATTGTTCGGGGTGGGGTGGGTGTTGCCGAGCGCAGTGCAGCTGCGGATGAGGCAGCGGTCGGGGGCAGAGATTCCGGCCGAAAATCCAACAGTGGCGTCGGCACTATTCCCGGTGGCGGTACAATTGACGACGGTGGAGCCCCTCCCGTCCTGGATGCCGTAGAGCACCGTGCAGTTTTGCACCGAACAGTTCTGCACGGTGGACCCGGATCGCACTTCGATTCCGCTCGTGCCCGGAGTTCCGGTCAGGCCGGAAACCGCACAACCCGTGGCCACGGAACGGAGCCGGTGCCGACCACGATGCCGGAATTTCGGCCACCGTGGACGCGGCAATTGGTGACGGTCCAGCCGTTGCCGCCAAGCAGGCCGATGTTTGATTGACCGGAAACGGTGAGGTTTTCAAATGAGCCCCCCGCGGCCTCGTCCGAGGCGTTGAGGGTGCGGTTGATTCCGAAATTGGGTCCGGAAATGCTGCCGTTCCGGATCACACAGCGGTCGGCGTTATTGCCGATAAGAATTCCGCTTGGGACGGCGATGGGAGTCCGGATGGAAAACCCATTGAGATCGAGGGTGACATCCGTAGCCGTGATGTGGATGCCGGATTTACCCGCGAGCAGGATGTCATTGGTGAGATAATACGAGCCGGGGGCGGAAATAATATGGGCGAAGGTTGCGTTTCCGGGAGTGGTGGCGTCGCTGACCGGCGTGCGCGGCTCGACCTGGTGCAGCGTCTTCATGGCCGGCTGCGGATTGCCCCCGGCGAGCGGAGGGACGGGGCCGCCGGGGCCGCCACCAGTGGTGGGCGGGTCAAGCGGGCCCTGGGCCTGGACGACTCCGCAAAGTGTGGCGAGTGCGAGGAGGAGGCGGGAAATGTTGGTGGCTTTCATGATTTTGGCAGGATGTTGATCCATTCGCAGGTTAGGGGCAATGGGACCGCGGTGTCACGTGGATTCGGGCCAGTCCGCATCGGGATGCGTCCTGAAGCGAATCCGTACTTCGTAGGTGCGCGGGGCCATCGATGGCGCAGAATACGCGCTGGAAGCGAGTCGAACCTGGCTCGATGAATCTGGCGCTGGTTGCAGCCGGATTTCTCGGACCCTTCCGGCGTCGCCGATAGTCCGGCGGCTTTGAGGGGGAGATGCGGGTTGCAAACCCGCCGTCCATAGTGGATGAATCCGGGGTGATGAAGCTGCCTTCACCCTTGTTTCTCGCGGCGGCCCTGGCGATGCAGGCCCTTGCCCATCCGGGCGGGCACTACGACCAGGACCCGTTCCGGCAACTCGACGAGATCCTGCCGGATCCGAACGAAGTGCGGGCTGCGAACGGTGCGCCGGGACCGAAGTACTGGCAGCAGCGCGCGGACTACAAGATCGAGATGACCCTCGATGACGAGAAGCAGCGTCTGACCGGGTCCGAGACGATCACTTATACGAACAATTCGCCGCTCTCGCTGGGTTACCTTTGGGTTCAACTCGATCAGAACCGCTTCGAGCAGGGGGCGATCGGCCACCAGGCGATGGAGGCTCCGAAGTTCGACGACTTCGGATTCAGGGCCCTGCGCAGCGAGTTGACGCGCGAGGGCTTCGCGGGCGGTTTCGAAATCAAGAGCGTCCACGGAATGGAGGGCGAGAAGATGCGGTATCGCATCGTGGAGACCATGATGCGGATCGAGCTTCCGGAGCCGGTGCTCCCGGGCGCGCGGGTCAGCTTCGGGATCGATTGGGAGAACAAGATCGTGAACGCCAAGCACCTGCGGGCGCGAGGCGGCTGCGAGTACTTCGAGAAGGACAAGAATTACGTTTACACCATCGCGCAGTGGTATCCGCGGGTGGCGGCCTTCACGGATGTGACCGGTTGGCAGAACAAGCAGTTCCTGGGGCGCGGCGAGTTTACGCTGGAGTTCGGCGACTTTGAAGTGGAGTTGACGGTTCCGGGCGATCACGTGGTGGCTGCCACCGGGGAGTTGCAGAATCCGGACGAGGTCCTCACGGTGGTGCAGCGGGAGCGCTTGCGCCGCGCCGAGGGACTGGAGGAGCCTTCCTTCATCGTGACGCCGGAAGAAGCCGAGAAAAACGAACAGACAAAGTCGGAGGGAGCCAAGACGTGGGTGTTCAAGGCCGAGAAGGTGCGCGACTTCGCCTGGGCCTCCTCGCGAAAGTTCATTTGGGATGCCGCCAAGGTGCCGGTGGGGGAGAGCGGGAAGCGGGTCTGGGCCATGTCGTACTACCCGAAGGAGGGCGAGCCGCTCTGGAGCAAGTACTCGACGCATTCTGTCATTCACGCCTTGCAGGTCTTTTCGAAGCACACCTTCGACTACCCGTATCCAGTGGCGATCTCGGTGCACGGGCCGGTCTTCGGAATGGAGTATCCGATGATCTGTTTCAACGGGCCGCGGCCGGAAGACGACGGGACCTACTCGCGCCGCACCAAGTACGCCCTGATTTCGGTGGTCATTCACGAGGTCGGCCACAATTGGTTCCCGATGGTGGTGAACTCGGACGAGCGGCAGTGGACGTGGATGGACGAGGGACTGACGACCTTCTGCCAGTTCCTGGCGGAGCGGGAGTGGGAGAAGAAGTATCCGTCCCGCCGTGGGATGCCGCCCAGCATCGCGGACTACATGAAGAAGAAGGACGAGATGCCGATCATGACGAACTCGGAGTCGATCCGGAATTTTGGGAGCAACGCCTACGCCAAGCCGGCGGTGGCCCTGAACATCCTGCGCGAATCGATCCTGGGCCGCGAGAATTTCGACTTCGCCTTCAAGGAGTATGCGAACCGGTGGAAGTTCAAGCGGCCCACCCCGGCGGACTTTTTCCGCACCATGGAGGACGCTTCGGGGGTGGACCTGGACTGGTTTTGGGGGGGCTGGTTCTATACCACCCATCACGTCGATCTCGGGATCAAGGGGGTGCGGCTCTACGAACTGGACACCAAGGACCCCGACGTCGAGAAGCCCAAGAAAAAGGAGAAGGAGGACGAGGAAGATGCCAAGTTTCTCACCAACCGGCGCAACAAGGGGGTCAAGCGTTACACGGATCGCTTTCCGGAATTGCTCGACTTTTACAACGAGCACGACGCGCACGACGTGACGAAGAAGGACCGGGATGAATTCCAGGAGTTCCTCGAGGAGTTGAAGCCGGACGAGCGGAAGTTGCTGCAGACGAATCGCTATTTCTACGCGATCGAATTCACCAACGAGGGGGGGCTGGTGATGCCGGTCATGCTGAAGATCGGCTACGAGGATGGAGAGGAGAAGATCATGAACCTGCCGGCGGAGCTTTGGCAGAAATCTCCCAAGGCGGTCACGAAGCTGCTGGTCTCGAAGAAGAAGGTGACGAGCATCGAGCTTGATCCGAATCTCGAGATCGCGGACTCCGACCGCACCAACAACGACTGGCCGGCCAAGCCGCAGGAGTTGAAGTTCAGCCTCAAGAAGGATGAGAAGAAGAACCTGATGCAAGAGCTTAAGAAGGCGGAGGAGGAAGCCAAAAAAGAGGCGGAGGAGAAGAAAAAGAAAAAGGATCCCGAGGAGAAACCGTCCGAGGAGGAGAAAACGGAGTTGGGGAATCGCTGATTCCATCCTCCACCTCTCCGGGCTTGGTCGTGGCGGCGCTTGGAGAGCGCCGCCACGGAGTGAGCCGGCCGGTCATCGAGCCACCTGCTCGTCGGCCTGCAGCAATTTTTCGCCGAGTTGGGAGGCGAAGTTCCGGTAGAGGACGAGGCCGATGTCGGGGCGGCGGCGGATGAGTTGTTCGAGCGGTTCACGGGCGATGACGGCCGCTTCGACGCCGGCGGTGGCGGTTGCCCCGGCGGCGTGGGCGGTGGAGCGGAGGAGGGAGAACTCGCCGAGGGTTTCGCCGGGGCCGACCGATCCGACCGGTTCGGAGCCGGGACTGATCGCCACGGACGCGGATCCGCTGAGGAGGAGGTAAGCCTGTCCGTCGTCCGCTCCGGCCCGGGTGATCGCCTCGCCGGGTTCGAAGGCGGCGAGGGTGCAGATGCCTGCGAGGCACTCGGTTTGTTCCGGGCTGAGACCCTGGAAGAGGGGAGTGCCGGGGAGGGATTGGGCCAGGCGGGGCAGGACGGCGTGTTTTCGGAAGAGGGCCACGACGAGGTCTGCCACCGGGCCGCTGGTGTCGTGCAACTGGACATCCTCGACCTCGAGGGGGCAGAGGAGGCGGACCATGCGAACCGCGTCGAGGCGTTCGACGCGATGGAACGTCATGGCGGGAACGTAGGCGCCGAGATCGAGGATCACTGCTCCGGTGCCCAGGAGGCGGCCGGTCTCCTCGTCTTCCGCCACCAGGATGAGGGCATCGTCGTCGTAGATGAGTTTTTTCAGGGCGTCGGGATCGTAGAATTCCGGGTGGGCGTAATGCTCACCGTAGGCCGAGTGGAAGACCTCCCGGATGGGTTCCACGTCGTGCTCGGCTGCTTCGCGGATGGCAATCATGTGGCGCGATTCGGCAGGATTCCAGAGAGGAGAGCTTCACCCGCGGCGAGGGCGAGGCGATGAAAGTAGGCGGAGGCGATTCCCATGACGCGCTCGTCGAAGTCAAAGCGGCTGGAGTGGGCCGGGAAGAATTCCCGCTCCGGGGTGGCGGTTCCGAAGCGGACGTAGGAGGCCGGACGTTGCGCAGAGTAGTAGCCGAAGTCCTCCGCCCCCATGTTGGCGGATTCCATTGCGCCGAGGCGGTCGGCACCGACCACCGCCGCGGCGGACCGCCTTGAGAGGTCCGCCATTTCCGGGGGGTTGATCACGGCCGGGGTTCCGGTTTTGAGGTCGACGTCGATGGCGGCGTTGTGCAGGGCGCCGACGGCGGTGGCGACGCGGCGAATCGACCTTTCGAGATCGAGCCGGACTTCCGGTTGCTGGGCGCGGATGGTGCCGGTCAGGCGGGCATGCCCTGCAATGACATTGGCGGCCGTGCCCGATTCGAAGCGGCCGACCGTGACAACGGAGGGATGGGCCGGATTCACTTCCCGCGACACGATGGTCTGCAGTGCCATTCGACCGGCTCACGATTCCGGTCTGACGAGCTTGCGGTAATGATTGCTTGATGGGGGGAGAAGGACGCAGAGTAGCCCCGGTGATGGCACAGACCGGACAGTTCAAGGTGGGGACGAGCGGAAAGGGGACCTACGAGATCACGGGCGAAGTGGCGGAGATCGTGCGGGAGTCCGGAGTCTCGGAAGGGACGGTGACCGTTTTTGTGAAGCACACCAGCGCCAGCCTGGTAATCATGGAGAATGCCGACCCCAGCGCCCGGCGGGACCTGGAGGAGTATTTCGAACGCCTGGTGCCCGAGGACACCCCCTACTTCATCCACACCATGGAAGGGCCGGACGACATGCCCTCCCACATCCGCATGGCATTGACGCGGACAAGCGAGGTCATCCCCGTGGTGGGGGGCCGCATGGCGTTGGGGACGTGGCAGGGGATTTTCCTCTTCGAGCACCGCCGGGCGCCGCACACGCGGGGCGTCGTGGTGAGCGTATGTGGGAGTTAGGCCGTCGCCTGGTCCGGGCGTTTCAAGATAAAAGGTCGAGTTCCGGTGAAATATGTGAGTTGCGGGGAGGGGGAGCGGATCGCTAGGGTCGGGACGTGGACGACGGGGTCTCAAAGTTGATCGATCTGGCGCTGGCGGAAGATATTGGGAGCGGGGATGTGACCTCGGAGTATTTCGTGCCGGCAGGCCGACGGGCCCGGGCCTTTGTGGTGGCGAAATCGGAGGGGATCGTGGCGGGCGTGGAGGCCGCGGCGGAGGTGTTTCGGCGGGTCGATCCCGACACCGACGTCAATGCCATGCTGCAGGACGGGGCGGCGATCGCGCCGGGGGCTTACGTGATGGAGTTGAAGGGGAAGGCGCGCTCCCTGCTCACGGCGGAGCGGACTGCCATCAATTTCCTGCAGCGGCTCTCGGGCGTGGCGAGCAATACGAATGAGTATGTGGAAGCTGTGAAGGGGACGGGAGCGACCGTTATCGACACCCGGAAGACGACCCCTGGCTGGCGGAAGTTGGAAAAGGCGGCGGTCGTGGCGGGCGGGGGACAAAACCACCGGATGGGCCTCTATGACTGTGCCATGGTGAAGGACAATCACCTCGTGGTGGCGGGCGAAGTCGAGGCACTGCGGGCGGCGGTGGAGCGGTTGAAGGCCGAGCGTCCGAAGGTGGGAGTGGAACTCGAGGCGGAAACGCTCGAACAGGTCGAAGCCTTCCTGGAGATCCCGGAGTTGGACTACCTGCTTCTCGACAACATGGAGAACGAGCAGATGAGGCAAGCGGTCGCACTGCGTGGGGCACGCGAAACGCCCTTGTTGGAAGCCAGCGGGGGGGTGAACCTCGACACGGTACGCGGAATCGCCGAAACGGGAGTCGAATTCATTTCGGTGGGCGCCTTGACGCATTCGGCGGTGGCGCTGGACCTTTCGCTCGAGTTCGTGGAACTCGAAGAGCGATAGCATGGAAGGAGGGAAACGCGGTGGATTTGCAAATCCTGGCGGCGTTGGAGGAGCGGATGGAGTGGCACGGCTCCCTGGGATCGACCAACGACCGGGCCCGGGAGCTGGCGGCGACGGGCGTGGCGCATGGATACGTGGTGGGCACCGAGAAGCAGACCGCGGGGCGGGGACGGAAGGGGGCGTCCTGGTTCAGCGAGCCGGGGCGCGGGCTGGCGTTCTCCGTGATCGTGAGACCGACGTGGCCGAAGAACCGCTGGGGATGGCTGAGCCTCGCGGCGGGGCTGGCAGTGTGCCGGGCCCTGGAGGAAATGAACCTTGCGCCGGAGATCAAGTGGCCCAATGACGTGCTGTTAGAGGGGAGGAAGGTCTGCGGAATTCTCATCGAGGCCGCGGAGGAGTTGGCTGTGATCGGGATCGGGATCAACGTCAACGAGCGCGAGTTCCCGGCGGGGCTGGAGG
Source organism: Verrucomicrobiia bacterium (assembly GCA_963580345.1). Taxonomy (GTDB): domain Bacteria; phylum Verrucomicrobiota; class Verrucomicrobiia; order Verrucomicrobiales; family Akkermansiaceae; genus Roseibacillus_B. The sequence goes on from CAUZKZ010000110.1 coordinate 6,968, forward strand.
CGGTGTCCCTCTTCCAGGCCTGCGGGCAGGAAATCGGTCGCGAAGCGGTGCTGCTCCGGGTGTGGGCCCACATCATGGAGGGGCTGGGCCTCGAGCCGCCCGCGATTGCGGAGGACGCCTGGGAACGGTTGGCGTGGCGGGAGGGCGAGATCGAGACTTCCGAGGGGATTCGTGGGCGCATTCGCGGCTTCGGCGAGAATGGGGAATTGACGGTGGAGAGTTCGGACCGCCTCGTCCGTGTTTCGGAGGCGGACGGGGTGACGCGCTGTGGCGGCGAGTTTCAGGGGCCGAGCCCGAGGTGAGGGAAAGGGGGGACCTACACGCCTCGATCTGGACCGGCACGCCTGCATGACCGGCAGCTCCGATCCCGTCAAGGAGCCCAAGATTATCGTCAAGGAATTGGGCATGGCGCTTGAAATGCGCCGTCACGTAGGCTTCTCTCCGCGCGCGATGGCGGAGTTGAGCAAGGGCTACGAACCGGGAGAAGTCGAGGAGCGGTGGTACCGGCGCTGGACCGAGGCCGGGTGTTTTCACGCCGACGAAAAATCGGAGAAAGCGGCCTACTCGATCGTGATTCCTCCTCCAAACGTGACGGGGATCCTCCACATTGGGCACGTCCTGAACAACACGCTCCAAGACATTCTGAGCCGGCGGGCGCGGCAGAAAGGCAAGGAAGTGTTGTGGCTGCCCGGGACGGATCATGCCGGGATCGCGACGCAGACGAAGGTGGAGCAGAAGCTGCGGGGCGAGGGGAAGACGAAACACGACGTGGGCCGCGAGAAGTTTCTCGAGATGGTCTGGGACTGGAAGGAACATCACGGTGGAATCATCCTCGAACAGTTGAAGCGGTTGGGCTGCTCGTGCGATTGGAGCCGGGAGCGCTTCACGATGGATGAGGATTACTCCCGCGAGGTGCAGCAGGTCTTCACGCACCTGTTTGAAAAGGGGTACATTTATCGCGGGAAGCGGATGGTGAACTGGTGTCCGGTTTCCCTGACAGCCCTCTCCGACGAGGAGGTCGAAATGATTCCACAGAACTCCAAGCTCTACTACATGAGGTATGAGTTGGTGGAAGAGCCGGGCACGTTTCTGCGCATCGCGACGACCCGGCCCGAGACCCTGATGGGGGATACCGGGGTGGCGGTGAATCCCAAGGATCCGCGCTATGGCCACCTGGTCGGGAAGCAAGCGCGGCGCCCGTTCCCAGAGGCGGAGATCCCGATTGTGGCGGACGAGCACATAGATCCCGAGTTCGGAACCGGGGTGCTCAAGGTGACCCCGGCGCACGACAAGGCCGATTTCGAGATCGGGGCGCGGCACGGATTGGAGATCCTGGATATCCTGCATCCGGACGGGCGGATCAATTGTCCGGAGTGTCCCGATCTCGACGGACTGGACCGCCTGGAAGCCCGCTTGGTGGCTGCCAAGAAGCTCGAAGACATGGGGTTGCTCGAAAAGACGGAGGACTACGAAAACAGCGTGGGATTTTCGCAGCGAGCCGGGGTTCCCATCGAACCAAGAATCTCGATGCAGTGGTTCCTGCGCTATCCGCAGGTGGAGCGCGCCAAGGAAGTGGTGGCGAACGGGAAGATCGTGTTCCGGCCGGAGCGCTGGAAGAAAACCTACCTGCACTGGCTGGAGCACATCCAGGATTGGTGCATCAGCCGCCAGCTGTGGTGGGGGCACCGCATCCCGGTGTGGTACCGCAGGGAGAAGGCGGAAGATCTTCGCAATGCGGAGAGTTTGGACGTTTCCGATCTCGAGCAGGGAGACTTGCACGTCGGCACCGAACTCCCCGAGAATCCCGGGGAATGGGTGCAGGACGAAGACGTCATGGATACGTGGTTCAGTTCCTGGCTGTGGCCCTATGCCACGATGGACGAGGCCACGCGTGCCAAGTTCTATCCGACCACTGATCTCTCCACCGGCCCCGACATCATTTTCTTCTGGGTGGCGCGCATGATCATGGCGGGCCTGGAGTTCATGGACGATGTTCCGTTCGAGAATGTCTACTTCCACAGCATCGTGCGCGATCTCGAGGGTGAAAAGATGTCGAAGTCGCTCGGTAATTCGCCCGATCCGCTGGACCTCATCGACAAGTACGGAGCGGACGGATTGCGCTACGGGCTGATGCGTATCGCGCCAACCGGGCTGGATGTGCGGTTCGATGAGAAGCAGATCGAGGAAGGGCGCAACTTTGCCAACAAGCTCTGGAATGCCTGCCGGTATCGCCAGATGCAGGGCGGGGAAGCGGCCACGGCCGGAGAACCGAATCTCTACGCGATCGATATTCTCGCCAAGCTGGAGAAACTGGAAGGCGGACTGCAGCAGGCGCTGGGCGACTACTCATTCAATGAGGCCGCGCAACAGCTTTACCAATTTTTCTGGTCGGAGTTTTGCGACTGGTATCTCGAGGCGGTAAAAGGGGACTTCCGTGAGGACGCCGACCCGGCCCGCAAGGCCTCCACCCTCCAGGTGATGGACCGGGTCCTGGAGCGCTTCCTGCAGCAGCTGCATCCCTACATGCCGCACATAACGGAAGAGCTATGGGAAAAACTCGGATATGGGGACACCGGGGAACTTCTCATGGAGCGAGAACTTCCCACCGAGGGCGCTTTCCACGGCCTACCGGGGGTATCGGCCGAGTCCCGGGAGGCGGCGCAAGAGAAGGTGGCGGCACTCTACGAAGCGGTGACCCGGGCCCGGAATTTGAAGGCGGAGTACGACCTCGCCGCGAACCGGAAGGTGCGCTTGGTGGTCAAAGCGGCGGAGCGGTGGGTTGAGTCGGAGCGGGCCACCCTCGCGCTGCTCTGCGGAGCGGCGGAAATCGAATTTTCGGCGGACTACGAGGCCCCCAAGGGAACCCCGGTGGCAGTCACCCCGATCGGCGAGATGTATCTTCCCCTGGAGGGTCTGGTGGATGTGGAGGCGGAGCGGAAGCGAATCGACGGGGAGATAGCGAAGGTGGAGAAGGAACTGGGCAAGTCGGAAGCCAAGCTGGGAAACGCCAGTTTCGTGGAGCGGGCCAAGCCCGAGGTGGTGGAAAAGGAACGGGAGCGCCGGGAGGGTTGGAAGGAAAAACTGGCCCAGTTGCGGGAGCTTCGGAGGGCTCTTCAATAACTTGCCAAGTTCGATTTTTGTAGCATGGTTGGGGCGAGCACCAAACCATGGCGGAGATATCTGAAGTTCCAGGCATCACGGGCTCCACCCTCGAACTGTTCAAATCGGTGGGACTGCAGACGGCGGAATCTCTCGTGGCGCGCACAGTTGGGGAGATATTGGGCGAGTTGGATCTTGCCAACTCCCGCAACGTCGTTCCGGTGCGCCGGCCTTCGGCCGAATCGGTACGCACCTGGAAGCACGCGGCATGGGTTGTGGCGGGCAAACCCGCAGCGGGAGGCGGGTCGGCCTTGCCGGCCGCCAAGGCAGTCCCGGAGAAGATTCTGCGAGCGGCGGGGATCGATGTGACTTCGGTGCCGATTGCGAAGGTGGTCGAGGAACCGCCCGCGGCGGCGCGGGACGATCGAAAGCCGGCCGAGAGCGCTGCTCCGAAATCCGAGCCGGCGCAGGAAGGGGCGGGACCTCTCCGGGGCCAGGCGAATACCGAGCGGGCTGCCAAACCGGTCAAAAGGAAAACAGAGAGACCAAAGACCGCCGTCCCACCCAATGCCAAGACGGTGGCGAACGAGATGATGGCCGCGCGAGGCACGACCCACCAGTCGAGGCCGCCCGGTGGGGCGAAATCTGCGAGACACGGCGATGCCAACGCGGACCAGCGGCCCGCCCAAACCGCGGGTCAGCAGCCGGTCGGGAGTTCTCCGGAAAAGGAGCCTGAACTTGAAATCGATCCCAACACCAATCGCTTTCGTCAGGTCCAGGCGGTCCAGGAGGCCAAGCCCCAGGGGGAGCGCCGCAATCGCGGCATGTCCCATCCCGATGCAGTTCGGGTGCGGCTCGCTGCAACCGTGACGATCCTGTCCCTGGCCGCGTGCGTGTTCGCGGTGGTAGTGGTGATTGCGGCGCTCGTGATGACACGCTTCTACGATTGGCAATTCCACTGGACGATCGCCCTGTTGCTCCTGGTCTTTCCCATCTCTCTGTTTGCCTATCTGTCGATTGGAGCGAAGGTGCGCTGCCGGTTGTGCGGGCAAAAGTTGTTTATTCCAAGACACTGCCTCAAGCACGAGCGTGCGAATAGTTCCATTTTTGGGCATACCTTCGCGGTGGCGCGCGACGCGATGCTCTTCGGAAGCTATCGCTGCATGTTGTGTGGAACCAAGACGAGGTTGAGGAACTGATACTCCGGTGAGGCCGATAGGGGTTTACTCGCGCGCCTTGCTATCGATCGTGATTGTGACCGGGCCGGTGTTGACGAGGGCGACGTCCATCATGGCGCCGAAGCGGCCGCGGCCCACTGGTTTGCCGAGCCGTTCCCCGAGGAGCCCGCAAAACTGCTCGTAGAGCGGCTCGGAGTGGTCCGGGCTGGCGGCCCGGATGAAGGAGGGGCGGTTCCCTTTCCGGGTGCTGGCGTGCAGGGTGAACTGGCTCACGACGATCGCCTCGCCACCGGCCTCGAGGAGCGGGATGTTCATGCGGCCTTCGGCATCCTCGAAGATGCGCATCATGGCGATTTTCCCGGAGAGCCACTCGGCATCTTCGTGGGTATCGGCCTCTTCAATCCCGAGAAAAATCACGAGGCCGGAACGGATGGAAGAGACCACTTCCCCCTCGACCGTCACGGAGGCCTGGGAGACGCGTTGAAGGACGGCGCGCATGGGGGGAGTTTCAAGTTTATGGTTTCAAGTTACAAGTCATCCGGGCCGGACAATCGCATCCCGATCCCCAAGTATTGATTGAACTGATGATGAGAATTGGTTTCCCTTGGAAAAATGAACATTCACCATCTCGAGCTCTTCTACTACGTTGCGAAGTTCGAGGGGATCACCGCGGCGGTGCGGAAGATGCCGTACGGGATCCAGCAGCCGGCGGTGAGCGGGCAGATCCTGCAGTTGGAGCGGGAGCTGGGAGTGAAGTTGTTCAATCGGCGGCCCTTTGCGCTCACGCCGGCGGGGGACGAGCTCTACGACTTTCTTTATCCGTTCTTCTCCCGTCTCGATGACGTCGAGGCGCGCCTGAAGGGGGAGGAGAGCCGGCACCTGCGCATTGCGGCCTCCGCCTCGGTCCTGCGAAACCACATTCCGGACTTGCTGGTGGAGATGCGCCAAGAGGAGCCTGAACTGCGGCTCACCTTGCGCGAAGTGGAGCCGGCCGACATCCACGGACTGTTGATGCACCAGCAGGTGGACGTGGCGATCAGCATCATGTACGGTCGATTGACGGAGGGCTTGCAGGCGGTGGAGTTGCTGAAACTTCCGCTCGTGCTGCTCGTTCCGGAGAAGTGGAAGGCACGCAAGCTTTCGGACCTTTTGGTGGACGATCCGTATTCGAAGGGCAAGATTGCGAAGTATCCGCTGGTGGGATTGCCTCCGCACGAGATCCTGGGAAGAATATTTCTGGAGGCGTTGGAGGGCCGCGGGATCAACTGGACTCCGAGCATGGAGGTTGACTCCCTTTACCTCATCAGCGAGTACGCGGTGCGGGGATTTGGAGCGGGCCTGGGGGTCGCGATTCCCGGCAAGAACCCCGCGCCCGGACTCCGGGCCATCAGGCTCCAGGGGTTTCCGCCGCTGGTGATCGGAGCGCTCTACCAGGGCGCCTTGAAGCCGATCGCGAAGGGGTTCCTCGAGAAGGCGAAGAAACGGGCCAGGACCCTCGCAAAACGAACCGGATCATGACACGGGAAGGATTAATACTGAAGATCGACTGTCCCGATCGGCCGGGACTGGTGGCGCGCATCGCCGGATACGTGTCCGATCACCGGGGCAACCTGGTGGAGTTCAACCAGTTTACCGACAAGGGGAACGAACGGTTTTTCGCCCGGCTGGAGATTGATACATCCGGCCTGGATGTCGATGTAGAGGATTTTGTGAGCGGCTTCGGGACGCTGGGCCGGTCGTTGCAGGCCAACTGGCACTTTCGCCGGCTGCCCTACCGCATGCGGACCGCGGTGCTGGTGACGAAGACCGATCACTGTCTCAACGAGGTTCTGTGGCGGGCCCAGCTCGGGGAGGTGCCGATCGATATCACATCCATCATCGGGAATCGCGAGGAGTGCCGGAGCAGCGCGGAGAAGGCCGGTATCCCGTTCCATCTCGTTGAGATCGGGGAGCCCTCCGAGGACGGATTCCGCCGGATCGGGGAAATGCTGGCCAGGCAGGAGGTCGAACTGGTGGTTCTGGCGCGTTTCATGCAGGTCGTCTCGGAGTGGCTGTGCAAAGTGTACGCGGGCCGCATGATCAACATTCATCACAGCTTCCTGCCAGCCTTTGTAGGGGCCAATCCCTAT
>CAUZKZ010000111.1:0-13345 GCA_963580345.1 Verrucomicrobiia bacterium
CTGGACCGTGACCCTGGCCCGTTCTCCCGCGGGCGGTGAGACCCCCGCGACCCATCTCTCCGTGGCAACCGCCCCCGACGGCCTGCCCGTCATGGTCTATCAGGTCAACAACAACTTCCCGGTGGTGACAGACATCCGCTACTCGAAATTCGTCAGCTTCCGCGTCATCCGGGAGTGACGCCTCGCACACCCTACCGCAGACCCACCGCTTTTCGCACCCGGGTCAGGACCCGCTCCGCTTCTTCCCGCGCCTGGGCGGCGCCGTCGCTGAGCACCTTGTCCACGTAACCCGCATCCTCTAACAACTCCGCCCGCTTCACCCGCATCGGGGCGAAGAACTCCCAGTAGGCTTCCCACAGCCGCTTCTTGAAATCGCCGTAGCCGATCCCGCCGGCTTCGTGATCCACGACCATCTGCCGGTAGTCGGCCTCGCCGGCGAAAAGCTTGTAGAGCTCCAGGATCACAGATCCCTCGGTGGGCTTGGGCTCCTCCACCGCGGTGGAGTCCGTCACGATCTTCATCACCGTTTTGCGCAACGGCTTTTCCTCGCCGAAAATGGGCAAGGCGTTGTTATAGCTCTTGCTCATCTTCTGCCCGTCGAGCCCCGGGACCTTCGCCACCGCCTCCGGGATGAGGGCCTCCGGCAGGACCAGGGTGCCCTCGCCGTAGCGTTCGTTGATCTTGATGACGAGATCCCGCGTGACTTCCAGGTGCTGCTTTTGATCCTCGCCTACCGGCACCTGATTCGAATCGAACAACAGGATGTCGGCCGCCATCAGGACCGGGTAAGCGAAGAGGGCGTGGCTGGGCGCAATCCCCTGCGCCACCTTGTCCTTGTAGGAGTGGCAGCGCTGCAGGAGTCCCATCGGGCAGGCGGTGGAGAGAATCCACGCCAGCTCGTTGACCTCCGGGACGTCGCTCTGCCGCCAGAACACCGATTTGGCCGGGTCCAGCCCGCAGGCCAGGAAATCCACCGCCACCCCGCGCACGTTTTCGCGAAGCTCGCCCGGGTCGTGGGTGCTGGTCATGGCGTGGTAGTCCGCCACGAAGTAATACGCTTCCCCCGTCTCCTGGAGCTGCACCGCGGGGCGCATCGCCCCGAAGTAGTTCCCCACGTGCAGCGTTCCGCTCGGCTGCAATCCCGTCAATGTCCGCATGCCGGCGGTTGTAGCGCTGCCTCCCCCGGCCCGCAAGGCTTGCGGCCCAGCACCACGCCCTCGTCAATCTGTTCCACGGCTGCGCATAGATCAAGGTGGTCGGCGCCGGGAAGCTCTTCGAGGTCGCCCTTTGGCCTCACGCAGCCAACCTGATTTTCCGGCACCTTCCCTCTTGCCTCTCAACCCCTGCCTGTTGAGTCTTTCCCCATGAGCTCCCTTGCGGGAAAGATCGCGCTCGTTACCGGCGCCTCCAGCGGCATCGGCCACGCCATCGCGGAGGCCCTCCTGGATCGCGGAGCCACCGTCTTCGGGCTCTGCCGCCAGATCGGCCGGATCCCCGAAGCGGCCACCCCGATTTCTTGCGACGTGCGCAGCCCGGAGCGAATCGGCCACGCCTTCGAGATCTTGCGCGAGGCAACGTCAACCCTCGATATCTTGGTCAATAACGCCGGGGTCGCCTACCTCTCGAGCCTTGTCGATGGGGCGGTGGAGGAGTGGGACGAGATGTGGGAAGTCAATGTCCGCGCTCTCGCCGTCTGCACCCAGCACGCTCTCAGGATGATGAATGAGAGGGGCGGGCGCATCGTGAACGTCTCCTCCCTCAGCGGCCACCGCGTCCCGCCCACCGGCGGCTTCTATGCCCCCACCAAGTTCGCGGTAAAAGGCATGACCGAGTCCCTTCGCAATGAACTACGGGCCGCCGATTCCCCTCACCAGGTCGGCTCCGTCTCCCCCGGCTTCGTCGATACCCCTCTCATCGACAGCTACTTCCGCGCGCGCGAAGAGGAACTCGCCGCCCTCAAAATGAGCGCCCGCATGCTCGACGCCGCAGACATCGCCCGCGCCGTCCTTCACATGCTGGAGGCACCCGACCACGTCGAAATCGGCGACATCGTGCTGCGTTCCGTGGACCAGAAGTTCTGACCCGCCGGCGCCCCCTCCTCCCTACTTGACCCCCGCAACGGTGCGCCGGATGAACTCGGCCTGCACCACTTTGCCAAGACTCAGCCGGTGGCGAATGAGTCGTTCTTCATGCAGCATCTTGAGCTTCTCATCGTTGCGGTACTGCGCCACCACCATGCCGACCAAGAGGGGTTGGCCGGCGGTGTCGCCCTGCCCGCGGACCACGAAGACGGGACCACCGCTGTCACCGGCAAAGGTACTGCAATCCGCCATGAAGGTGCGGTGCGGTTGCACCGGCACGAGGGGGAAACTGGCGATCGAGGCGTGCCGCGCGATCGGAAAGCCGGCGCCATTGGCCTCCATGCGGGCCGGATACCCGAACATCCAAACCATGCTGCACACCCCGAGATTCTCACTCTTCAAATCCTCTTCGGTGGCGAGAACGGTGATGGGCAGGGAAGGCAATTTGATGTCCTCCTTCACCGTCATCAGCAGGACCGCGATGTCCTCTTCTTCGTGCTTGGTCCACAGGGCCTTTTCTCCCTCCCGAATTCTGATGGGGACATCCTTGCGTTTGTACGTCCCATCTTCCAGCGCATCGCGCAGGACCAGGATCGATTCCTCTCCATGGGCTTTCTCGAGGACGTGCGCGGCGGTCACCAGGAAGACCCGCTTCGCATCCCTGGCATCGTGCAAAAGGAAACAGGTGGCGGTGCTGTCCTTGTTGAAAAGCTTGAAGGTGCTCTCCATGACCCGCACCGCGCCCTCCTCCGCGCGGGCTGCCGGCGCCACCGTCAGCAACACGGGCACCATTGTGAGGATGATTAACTTCATGACAGACTCCGAATACATCGCCCCGGGATCATTGACCAGCCACAGAGCTCCGGCCGCACCCCGCCCGGAAAAAAAATGCTCTCTTCTGAAAATCCCGCCCCGTCCTTCCGGTTGAGGATGCGTCCCTGTTCCCGTCGCGGAACAAATGTCTAACACATCCAAAGCAGTTTTTCGCCCGCCCGGTTGGCGGTTGCGCGCTGCTGTCGTTGCATGGAAGTGACAAGAACCTTCCGCCCCTCTCAGCGTATTTATTACCACCGCGTTAGCATCATGAACATCACCGGCACCCCAAATCCCACCACCCTCCTCACGATCGCGGCCCTGAGCCTCCTCGCCGCGCTCCCTGCCGCCACCCAAAGCCTCACCTGCATCGCCTCCGAGAACGCCACCGGAACGATCGATTACCCCGCCGCCTGCACCTTCGGGACCAAGGGGACCAAGGCCGTGAACGGCGTCGCCACCTTTGCGGGTCTCATCAGGATACCGGCAACGAAGGGGTAAATCCGCTCTTCCGGGGCGACCTCGTTCACGACGGCACCGGAACCAGCGGCGCGCCGCTCTGCTACCTGAATGTACAAGCTCGACCGCTGCTTCGTGAAGAGCTGGTCCGCGGCCCCGGCCGATGGCAGTGATCCCTGCCGCTACACTTGCGTGCTCTGTCTTGGCACCGATGTCGAGCTCGCCGACCGTTCCCTCACCATCCCCTGCGCCCTGCGCATCGAGGTGGCCATTCTCGATCCCGCGTTCCCCAGCGAGGACCTCGAGAGCTTCACGCTGCGGGGACGAGACCTGAAGCCCTTCACCATCGACGAGGTCTTCAGCGGACCGGCATTCGGGAACGGACTGCCCGGCCTGTCGCTGGGCAGTGCCCAGGCGGAACTTAATCGCAACGGCCACCTGGTTGTCAGCAATTTGTCGTGACGGGCCAGAACCTCGGGGAGTTCACCGTCACCGGCACTCTGCAGGACAGCTTCGGCAACTTCCTGGTCGACAACTTCACAGGCCTCGAGATCCAGGAGCTCATCGCGGCCGCCTTCCCTTGTCGGAGGGACGCACCCGTTTCACCTTCGAGATGATCGAACCGATCGGCGGGGTGTCCGGCGACAAAAAGCACCAGTTCCACGGCCACGTCACCCTCCTGAAATAGTCCGTCCCCGCGAATCCTACCCCCCCGCCTCGTCCGGCTCGAAGAGCTCCGCGAAGACCATCTGGCCGCCCGTGGTCTGCAGGGTGGAAATGACGATGACGTCCTGCGTGGTCCCGAGTTTGGAGGCCGCGTGGTTCACCACGATCATGGTGCCGTCCGGGAGGTAGCCCACCGCCTGGTGTTCGTCCTTGCCGGTCCGCACCAGGGCGAGGTGAATCTTTTCGCCAACCACCACGGCCGGTTTCAGGGCGTCGGAGAGATCGTTGATGTTGAGAACCTCCGCATTCTGCAGGCGGGCCACCTTCGCCAGGTTCTCGTCGGTCGTGATCAGGCGCGCCCCCAGCATGCGCGCGGTCTGGATCAGGCGGGCATCCATCGCATCGGCCAGTTGACCGTCCTGCGGTTCGTGAATCGTGATGCGGATCGACTTGTCCGCCTGCATCTCCTCCAGGCAATCGAGCCCGCGCTGCCCCCGCTGGCGCTTGCCGGGAGATGGGGACCCGGAAAGGACCTTGAGTTCGTCCAGCACGAAGCGGGGAACGATGAGCCGCCCCGTCAGGAATCCCGAAGCCAGGATGCGCGGGACGCGCCCGTCCATGATCACGTCGACATCCAGCACGAGAGGCTGGCCCGAGGCGGCGTCCTGACGAAAACGCACATAGGGAATAATGAATGCGAAGTCGTCCCGCCCGCTGCGCATCGCCAGCACCGCCCCGAGGAATGCAAGGCTCGCGAATAGAAAAATATTGAGGCCGAAATTGACGGAATTGGCGAGATCCGGAGCGTCGTCCTTCCCAACCAACCCGTGGAGGATTCCCTCCACCGCCCGGTCATAGTTGAGCCTGGTGAGGAGCCAGGCACAAAAGAGGCCCACCAGGATTCCAAAGGATGTGTTCGTGAACGCCCGCAGGGTGAAGGACCGGATGCAGGTCTCGAAGCAGAGAATCGCTGCCGCCACCGCCAGACCGGCCATGACCCCCGCCCAGATCGGGATCTCGAACCCGGTGTCCCTGGTACTGAGAGCCGCACCAATTCCCGCCACCTCGCATACCAGCAGGTAGGTGAATCGCGCGACGTTGACGGATGTTGGCGCCAGGAAGTTCCTCAAGGCAGCTGTTAGACTCGGGACAAAACGGCCCCGGGGCAAGCGAAAGAACCGGAACCCGCCACGGGGCGTCTCTTCGGGCTTCCGGGCCCTACCCGTCGGTCCGTTCCGGCCAGTGGTATTCCTTCGGCCCTCCTCCGCCGCCAATGCCCAGCATGTCCCCGATATCCTTGCTTGTGATAAAGAGAAAGAGACCGAGGAGAAGCAGGGCAAAGCAGGTCTGCACCACTTCGAGCAGCCGCGCCTTCACCGGCCGGCCCGCGATCATCTCGCCAATCGCGAGCACGATATGACCGCCGTCCAGGACCGGCAGCGGCAACATATTGAGAATGGCGAGGTTGACATTGAAGAGCACCATGAACCAGAGCAGCCGTTTCCAACCGTTCGGCGTCTTTAACATGTTGAACATGATGTTGCCGATCCCGACCGGCCCGGCCAGGTGCTGGACCCCCACGTCGGACTTCGGAGCCGCTATCTTGGCGATCGTCACCCCCATCATGCGGACGCTGTCTCCCACTTGCTCGAGGGGACCCGGATGGTAGATCGTCTCGATGAAGGGCTCCGTGTTTGCGAATCCAACTCCGATCATGGCCTTGGCTACCTTGGGATCAATATTGGTGGGTTTGAGGGGCGTCACCATGAGGGGCGGGATAATTTCGCCGGCCCGCTTGATCTTGAGTTCGAGGGCCTGCCCCTCCGAGAGTTCCACGATCTCCTTGAAGCGCCGCCAACTCGCGATCGCCTCGCCATTCACCGCCAGGACTTCGTCGCCCGCCATGACGCCGGCCCGCTCCGCCGGTCCGCCCTTCATGGGCGCGGAGAACACCGTCTTGTTTTCGATCCCGATCCCGACGCTGCGCAAACCCCTGCGCTCCCACCAGTTCGTGGAGGGGATCTCGAACTTCGAGGTGAGCGAGACCAACCCTTCGACGCCCGGGCGCCTGACCTTGAACTCGATTGTGTCCCCCTCGCTCAGCATCACGCTCTCGCGCACCGAATCGAAGGAGGGCGAACCCATGAAGCCGTTCACCTTCGTCCCGTTCACCTCCACGATCTCGTCGCCCACCTGGAAGCCGGCCTCCTCCGCCACCCCGCCTTTGGGCACGAACCCAATCTTGGTGGTCTCCATGAAGTCGCGCGGCTTGCCGACCCACGTGACGAGCAGAGCCGCCGTGAGGGCCAGGAGAAAACTGAAAAGCGGACCCGCGAAGGCGACGATGATCTTGTCGATGGGCTTGACCGGTGGCAGCACGTCCTCCTGCTCTCCGTCGTCCTCGTCATCGCGGTTTTTTCCCTCCATCGATTCCATCGGCGCCATCTGGGGGAGCGCCACGAACCCGCCTGCCGGGATCCACCCCAGGCCGTATTGCACGCCGTTAATCTCCTTCTTCCAAATCGGCTTTCCAAACCAGATCTGGAAGCGATCGACGCGGAGTCCCCGCCATCGTGCCGCCAGAAAGTGGCCCAGTTCGTGAACGAAAATAATGACGTTGAAGAGACCCACCACAATCGCGATCAGTCCGGCGCCGTAGAGAAAATTCAGCAAGAGGTCCATGAAGGTAAGGGATCGGAAACTAGCGCCATCCCGCCGGCGAGCAAGGCAGGACTGCCCCTTGGTGCGGATGACAACCGGAGCCCCGGGGGCCGATGTAGGCTGCGGAGCGCAATCATGTTATCATCCTTCGGTCCAATTAAGAAGCATTAATGATTTGCCCCGTGCCCGGGAAATGCTAGTAAACTAGCTCATGTTGATGAGGCGTAAACTTCTTCTTTTGATCGTGGCCGCCACCTCCCTCCTCCTTGGCTCCTGCAACACCGTGTCCGGATTCGGCCGCGACGTGCAGCGGGCCGGACAGGGCCTCGAGAATACCAGTCAGGGACGTCGCTGGTAGGGGCCTTTACCCGGCCTTGGCCGTCCCCGCCACCTCGAGCACACCCGCTTGAGCATCCTTCCGCAGCCGCTTGAGCAGGTTGGTTAGTATGCTGCGCTCGCGATCCGACCACTTGAAGAAAACGCGCCCGAGAACCTCGCCGCGGACCTTGGCGAAGCGGAGCGAGAGCTCTTCTCCCTCCGGTGTGACGGAAACCCACACGACCCGCTTGTCGTCCAGATCGCGCCGCGTTTCCACCAGCCGGCGGCGGCGCAGGCGTTGCACCGCCACCGTCATGGATCCGCTTGTTAGACCCACCTGGCGGCCCAGGCCGTTGACCGGCCGCGCTCCCTTGCGGGCCAGGCGTTCCAGGATGACCACGTCGCTCGCGCAAAGCCCCTCCGGCAGGAGGAGGCTGCGATCGATGTCACTGAGCGCCTGCTCGGCACGGCTGACAGCTCGCCGCAGCCGGAACAGTTCGTCCCAGTGCTTCTCGCTCAAGGCGGCCATGGAAACTCGCGTCGTCCGTTGCCGCTAGAACCAGCCCTTCTTGCCCTGAATGTAGGTCGAGGCGAACTCTTCGTCAGACTTGGTCAGGTACATGATTCCTTCCACCAGGCCGATGATGCCCATCACGGCTGCAGCCGCTCCGCAGGTGATGATGCCCTCTTTCTGGTACCCGAGGTAGAACTTGTGGATGCCCAGCGACCCGATGAGAATGCCGAGAATGCCGGCCACAAGTTTTTTGTCGGCCCCGCCTTGCTGACCGCCGGCGGGAGGGGGACCGGGTGGCTGTTCGGCGCCGGGTGCATCGTCGGCGGGAGCAGGAGGCGGAGTGTCGTCTTGTGGTGGTCGAGGAGATTCTTCTGACATGACGATGTCAGTTCTATCCTTTCCAGCGAATCCCTGACAAGCAAAGAGCCCACGAATTCACTTGCGGCCCTCGCTCCCCGGGATCATCTAACAGATGGGCGCCGGAGAAGCAATGGCCCCCGGTTGACAAGGTGGTGGTCGAAATCGGAGCAACATAATCGATCTTCGCTTAACGATTGTGGATAACCGTCGCGTTTCTCCCCGGTTTTACGGCCGGAAATCCCGCCGCCGGATCATTGCTGGACCGGACCGGGGAAACCGTCTTGTTCCCTGTCGACTCGTTTTGCTCGAAAAGCTCGCCTTGATCGCGACACTCCCTCCCTCCTGTGAAGCCAACTGTCACTCTCGCCGAGACTCGCACCCCCGAGGGGGCTCTCGTCGCGCTCATTGAGCACGACGGCGACTATTTTTTGCGGGTAGACGGGATCCAGCTCCAGAGCAGCTTTGCCCGCGGCGCGGCGGGAGAGTTGGGCCGCCTGGCCTCGGTCCCCTTCCGCGCCGCCCGCCAGCCCCGCCTCCTTCTGGCCGGTCTGGGGCTGGGCTTCACCCTTGCAGCGGCCCGCGCCGTCCTCCCGCAGAAGCGGGGCTCCTTCGTGGTGGCCGAGCCCCTCGTCGCTCTCCCCACCTGGCACCGGGACTTCCTGGAAACCCTCCACCCGGGCCAGTTCGACGACCCCCGCCTCGAAATTCGGCCCGTGCCGCTCTCCGAGGCCCTCAAAAAGCCGGGCGAAGGCTTCCACGCCATCCTCCTCGACGCCGAGGGCAGCCCTCGCCTCGAGGGGGTGACCGACCGGCGGGGCCTTCCGAATTCCTCTTTCTTGAACCGCGTCCATTCTACGCTAAAGGAAGGGGGTCTGCTGGCGGTGCGCTGCTCTCCGGATTCCTCTCCGATCGAGCGGCGGCTCCGCCAGGCCGGCTTTGAGGTCGCCCACCAATCCGTCCCCGCCTCACACAAGGGGAAGCAAAAGCGGCACTCCAACATCTGGCTCGCCCAACGGGGCGCCCATCTCTCACGAAGTCCAAAACACGAGGAAACCACTCCCTGAAACCATGAAACCACATCGCCCCCTCCTCGCCGTTCTCGCGGCCCTCGCCCCCGCCGCTTTCGCCGGGGAGTTCACCGTCGAGAAAAAGCCCTTTCAAGCCACCGTGTCCCTCGACGGAACCTTCCTCCCGGATGCGGTCCACCACCTCCAGCTTGATCCCAAGGTCTGGACCGATTTCACCATCCTGGACCTCGTCCCGCAGGGCGGGGAAGTCGCCAAGGGCGCCCCGGTGGTGACCGTCGACACCAAGGCCATCGATCGCGGCCTGGCCGACGATGCGGATACCACCCGGCTGCGCAAAATGGCCCTCGATGCCGCCCAACGCGAACTCGAGAGTCTCGAAAAGTCGACCCCGTGGAAACTCGAGGCCGCCGAACGCAACCTCAAGCGGGCCAAAGACGACCACGACTACTTCGCCCAGGTCGGCCGGCCCCTCCAGGAGGAATCCGCCAAGCGCTCTCGCGAGAGCGCCGAGCGCTACCTCGAATACGCCACCGAGGAACTCAATCAACTCCTCAAGATGTACAAGGAGGACGACCTCACAGAGGAAACCGAGGAAATCATCCTGAAGCGCCAACGCTACCAGGTCGATGCCGCCGAGTTTCGCCTCAAGTCCGCCCGGTTCTCCTCCAAGCGCGTCCTCGAAACCACCATTCCCCGCAGCGCAATCGACGAGGCCCAGGCTCTCAAGGATGCCGAACTGGCCTGGAACCTCCAGCGCGAAGCTCTCCCCCGCGCCCTCGAGCAAAAACGTCTTGAGATCAAGAAATCTGTCGTGGAAGACCACCGCGCGGACGAGAAATCGAGTGAGCTCAAGGCTGATCGGGCCCAGATGGCCTGTCTCTCTCCGGTCGAGGGGCGGGTCTATCACGGGGAAATCCGGCAGGGCCGCTGGAACGCGGCGGGAGCCGCCAAGTTCATGAAGCCGGGCGGCAAGATTCCCGCCCGAGCGGTCTTCGCCACCGTGATTCCCAAGGAGGCCAAGCTCCAGCTCGAAGCGTTCGCCGACGAGTCCGTGGTGGTTCAGCTCAAGAAGGGGCAAACCGGCTCTGTGGCCCCCATCGCCGCCCCGCGCTCCCGCCTGGCGCTCGCGCTCGCGGAGCTTGCCACCCACCCCGGCCTGGACGGCAAGTACCACGTCGTGCTGCAGGTCACCGGACCGCCCGGAGCCCTCCCGCTCGTGCCCGGAATGAAAGGCAAAATCAAGGTTTCCACCGGTGATGTGGCGGGCGATTCGCTCGCGATCCCCACCAACGCCCTCCAGGAAGAGCCCGACGGCTCCTACACCGTCAAGGTCAAGGGCGAGGACGGAACCCCCAAGAGCGTCAAGGTCACGGTGGGAGCCGAGGCCAACGGCAAGATCCTGATCCTCTCCGGGCTGGAGGCCGGACAGGTCATCATCACCCCCGAGCCCCAGCCCCAGCCCGCCGAGGCCAAGAAAGCACCATGAGGATTCCCCGCTCAGCCATCCTCTGGGCCCTGGGCTCCGGACTCGCGGCTCTTCCCGCCACGGCCCAGGACCCCACCGCCGCGAACAAGCCCGACGCCGAAGCAAAGGAGAAGCCGGCCTTCACCTCCAGTCTCCCCCCCCTGCCCAAGATCGAGCCCGTCACCCGCCAAACGATCGATGCCGCCATCAAACGCGGGGTAGATTTCTTGATATCAAGCCAAAATCGGAACGGCTCGTGGGGTGCCGCCACGATGACCAAGGGGCTGAACATCACGGCCGATATTCCGGGGGCCCACCACGCCTTTCGGGCCGGCGCCAGCGGCCTGGCAGTAGAAGGTCTGCTGGCCAGCGGGGACCGGCGACCCGAAACTGTCGCCGCCATCGACGGGGCCGAGGCCTACTTCCTGAAGGACTTGCCTCGGCTCCGACGCGCCACGCCCTCCCAGCTTTACAACACGTGGGGGCACGCCTACGGACTCAAGGCCCTCAGCGCCCTTTACGACTATCGCGCGGGCAACGAAGCCAGGCGTTCCGCCCTCAAGAATCTCGCCCAGCAACAGGTCCGGTTGTTGCAGCGTTATGAGGACGTCAACGGCGGTTGGGGCTACTACGATTTCGACGAGGTGACCCAGAAGCCCAGCGGGATCCCGACCAGCTTCACCACCGCCACCGTCATGATTGCCCTCAAACGGGCCAGCGATGTCATGGATGTGGAGCTTCCCCCCCGCGAGGTGAAACGCGGCATCGCCTTCCTCCGGCGCCAGCAGACGCCCGACTTCGCCTACGTCTACTCCGACGGCCACCGCTACCGTCCCCGCTACGGAATCAACCGACCCGGCGGTTCGCTGTGCCGATCCCAGTCCTGCAACGCGGCCCGGCGCCTCTGGGGCGACGAGGCCGTCACCGACGACGTCCTGCGAGTCTGGCTCGACCGCCTCATCCTCCGCAACGGATGGGTCGATATCGCCCGCAAGCGTCCCGTCCCACACGAAACCCACTTCTCCAATTCCGGATACTTCTACTACTACGGCCACTACTACGCCATGGACTGCATCGCCCTCCTGCCAGAAACCGAACGGCCGGTTTATTATCAGAATTATGCGAAAATCATTCTTTCCAAACAAGAGAAGAATGGCTGCTGGTGGGACTATCCGCTCTACAGCTACCACCAGGCCTACGGCACCGGCTACGCCCTCCGGGTCCTCTCGGAGTGCCGCCAAGGCGCTCCGTGACGCCGCGGTATCGAACCGCACCCAGCGTGGCGTCCCGGGAAGTCGCAAGGTGGCCACGGTGCCGGCCGGTAGATTTAATATAAGGCTCTTGTAATTAAATCTCCCTTCCCCTGGACGGTGGTGAGGGACGGTGGGGTGGTCCGCGCCGGACCTCGGGGAGGAGCAGGGAGGCGTCCTCCCGTGGCCGGCCCCCCCCGGCACACGGGACGACCCACCCCAATCCGGCAGAACTCTTGATGTCGAGCTAATTTCCCCGGGGGGGCGCGATTTGGGTCCGCCGCGTCCGGCCCGGCCCGCGGACCCGCCTCCTCCTTGCTTTTCGATCTCACCACGGTGCTTTTCGATCTCGGGATCCTCTGCCGACTTTGACATTGGCCTAGCCGGGGCCAGCCCCTAGGGTAGCAGGGTATGTCTCTCCGCGGCTCGATGTCCCTGCCGGCCCTGGCATTGCTCGGGGGGCTCCTGCCCGCCGGGGTCCTGGCGGAAGAGTTCCGCTGGAACTGGGCTCTGAATCGATCCTACCTTTTTGCCCAATCGATTGATCTGACGGTTGTGAAGACCGACAGGGGCAAGGCCTACCGCGATGGAGTCGGCTTGAGCCAGCAAATCCAGACCACGGTCCGCCGGACCACCAAGGGCACCACCCTCCACGCCACCTTCGAGAAACCCCGCCTCCTGGCCTCCTTCACCCTGAACGGACTCAATAAGAAGTACGATTCCAAGGACCCCGGCCAGGCCGAAAGCCGCCGCTGGAAGGACGCCCGCGCCGATCTCGCCCGGCTGCGCGACGCCGAGGTCGATACCCACTTCGACGCCAAGGGCCGGGTAGCGGAAGTGGACGGCCTCGGAACCATCCCGAACCTCATGGCACTCGGCGACCGCGCCATGATGGGCCTGCAATGCGAGGCCATGGTGGCCTTCTCCACCACCTTCCTCCCGAGCAACCCGGTCAGTCCCGGCGACTCCTGGGAAGTCGAGCTCCCGGAGATCTACCAGCAGATGCTGGAACTCCAGGGCCCGGTCGCGGACACCAAGTACACCGTGACCGTGACCTTCGACAAGCTCGTCACCCGCTGGAAGCGCCAGCACGCCAGCATCTCCTATCGCGGCAGCACCGACCTCGCCACCGTGGAGGATCCCGACTTCCCCTTTGCCCGCTTCACCATCTCCGGCAAGTTCCTCTGGGAGCTGCAAAAGGGCTTCGAGGTGGAGTCCGAACAGACTCTCAAGTACGGCGTCCACCCCGACCTCGCGAAGTTCGTCGAGAAGGAAGGCTTCGCCTTCGAAATCACCTCCGTGGCAAAGCAGCGCCTCGCCAAAGTGGGCAAGCTCTGAGGCCATTCTAATCGCCAGATGATCACGCGCTTTCGCACCCTCGCGGACGTCTGCGACGACTCCGTGGCCCGCTTCTGGGGTCCGCTTGCCGTGGGCGGCTGTCCGATGCTCTAGTGTAGTCCGCCTTACAGATTGACCTTTAATCTGAAACTACTATACTTGTAGTATGAGAGTGGCCCAAGTGATCGAGTTGACCGCCAGTCAGCGTGCCAAACTTCTTCGCATGAGTAAGGCAAGATCGAGTTCGATTCGGACCAGGGAGCGCGCCCATTCGCGTCAATCTAGCGTCGGAACTGATTGGTTATCAGTGAGATAAAAGTGAAGAAAAGCCAACTTTTAGGTTGACCTACTGAGCGAGTCGGCAAGCTCGGTATGTTAAAAGCCATTTCTGG
>CAUZKZ010000112.1:0-13210 GCA_963580345.1 Verrucomicrobiia bacterium
GGGAGGGTGGGCGTTGCCCAGGAGCTCCGCCATGGTGGGCACCGTCCGCTTTTGGTCCAGAGCGTGCAACTCGGGAAAGGGCGGGGTGGGGAGCTCGTTCACGGCGGGGCGAGGGCAAGGATCACGGCAGGAATCCGTCCTGCGGGGCGGGGTCATCTTCCATCGCAGCGCTGGCCAACCGTGCGAAGCGGTTCTTGAGTTCGGAGCGGCTCACGGAATCGTCGCGCACGGTGTGCAAGTCGCGATCGACCTGGTTTTTCCACTGGACGATTTCGGACTGGAGGTGATGGAGAATTTCGCGGACGCGGGCGTCGATGCGGGCCGCCATGGCGGCACTGATCTGTTCGAGGTGGGCGCTGAGGTTCTGCTGGAGTTGCTGATCGTGCTGGTGGATGTCCCGGCAGGTGGACTCCAATTGTTTACCGAGGCGGTCGATCTGGTCGTTGCGTGACTGGGTTTCCTGCTGCAGTTGGCGCCGGAGCTGGCGAGTTTCTTCGAGCACGGCGGCCTGGCTGGTCTGCAGGTGGTGCAGCACTTCGGGACCGACCTGGGCGTCCTGGGAGGTCACGGCGCCCTCGAGGTGGCGCAGGCGGTCTTCGAGCTGGTGCATTTGGCGACCGACGAGGATTTCGCGGATTCGTTCGACCTGCTGGGAGGGATTGAGGGGGGGATCTTCCATGAGGGTCGCGGGGTGCGGATCTGGCGCAACGCGGGGTGGGGTGAAGGAACGAGCGGCGGGGCAGAAGGACTCGATGCAGACGCTAGGCGGGCAGGAAGCGAGACGCAATGACATTGAGGAAAGTTCGGGAGTCTTGATTATCAGCAAGTTTCCGATAATTTCAAGGGGAGGACAGACACGAGTGTCGCTTTATGGTATGAGTCCCCCGATGCCGAAAGAAACCAAACGCGAGGAAGCCGGCGATGCCGCCCCCCGGGAGAGGAAGGGCGTCGAACAGGCCTACGAGCGGACGCGGAAGAGCCTCATCGCGCGGCTTGAGAACTGGGATGACCGGAGGACGTGGGACGAATTTTATCAAACCTACTGGCGGCTGATCTACTCGGTGGGTCTGAAGGCGGGGCTGCGTTCGGACGAGGCCTTCGACGTGGTGCAGGAGACCATTCTCTCGATTGCGAAGCAGAGCAAGAAGCGGCTCTACGATCCTGAGCAGGGGTCCTTCAAGACTTGGCTGATGAACATGACGCGCTGGCGCATCAATGATCAGTTTCGCAAACGCAAGAAGGACACCGCGATGGCCGGGGCGGAGTGGGAGGACGGCCGGAAGACGGCGGTGATCGACCGGTTCGAGGACCCGAAGGGGGACCTGCTGGAACGGATGTGGGACGTGGAGTGGAAAAAGAACCTGGCCGACGCCGCGCTGGGCCGGGTAAAGGCGCAGGTTTCGCCGAAACAATACCAGATTTTTGATTACTACGTCGTGAGGCAGTGGGACGCAAAAAAGGTGCAAGAGCACCTTGGCGTGAGCATGGCGCAGGTCTATCTTGCCAAACACCGGGTCGGGGCGGTGTTGAAGCGGGAACTGGCGAAACTCGAGAAACATGCAGACAAATAAGGTTCGCCCGGAACCGAAGATTCCTGATCATGAGGTTCTGAGGAAGATCGGCGGCGGCGCCTACGGCGAGGTGTGGCTGGCCCAGGGCGTGACGGGAGCGCTGCGGGCGGTCAAGACGGTGTGGCATAATGATTTCGAGGATGAGCGGGGGTTTGAGCGGGAGTTTGAGGGGATCCTGAAGTACGAGCCGATCTCCCGGGATCATCCGGGGCTGGTGCACATCCTGCACGTGGGCCGGGGGGAGACGGATGGGGAGCCGTTTTATTATTACGTGATGGAGCTGGGTGATGACCTCGCGACGGGGAGCGAGATCAACCCGGTGGAGTACGAGGCGCGGACGCTGCGCAGCGACATGAAAGCGGCGGAGGGCAGGGCTCTGGACGTGGAAGAGTGTATTTCGGCGGGGCGGCTCCTGGCGGACGGACTGGAGCACCTGCACCAAAATGGCCTGGCGCACCGCGACGTGAAGCCCTCCAACGTGATTTTCGTCGACGGCAAGGCCAAGTTGGCGGACATCGGGCTGGTGGCGCTGCGGGGCCAGCAGACGTTTGTGGGGACGGAGGGGTTCGTGCCTCCGGAGGGACCGGGATCCGCGCAGGCGGACGTCTACAGCCTCGGGAAGGTTCTCTACGAGATGGCGACCGGGAAAGACCGGCTGGACTTTCCGGAGCTCCCGGACGAATTGCCGGAGGGGGCCAAGCTGAAGCGCTGGCGCCTGCTCAACTCCGTGATCTGCGACGTGTGCGAGCCGAAGATCTCGCGCCGGAAGATCAAGGCGGCGGGGGAGCTTGCGGCGGAATTGGGCCGGCTGGAATCAGGGCGCCGCCGGCCGATCCGGGTGCGGCCGGGCCTGGTCGCGGCGCTGCTTGCGACGGCGGTGGGGGCGGGGGGAGCGACGCAGTTCATGAACTGGAGGCCGCTGGAAGTTCCATCCGAACTTGGTCCGGCCAAGCCGGTGGAGATGGCGCGCGTGAGCATCTCGAGTTTGCCGCACGAGGCGACGGTCATCAGCGAGGAGGGAGAGGAACTGGGAGAAACCCCGCTGGAACCGCTCGAATTTCCGGTTGGCAGCCTGGTCTCGTTCACGCTGCGGATGGATGGCTTCCGGGACGAAGTGATCGGTGGGGAGGTGACGAGGAACGGGCTGGTGTTGATCCCCGAGCTGACGAAATACAAGCCCCCGGTGCCGCAGGATTTCTGGGGGGATGTCTTCGATGTGAAGTACCGTCCGGTGGACGATCACCACGAGAGCCAGTACTACGTGAGCGCCACTTCCTGGAACAACTACCTGGCGAAGAGCGGAGAAAATGGGGGCAAGATTGTGACGCTGAGCGAGAACGGGATGAACAACGAGGTGGTGCTGGCCACTCCCGCGGAGGCGAAGGCGTATACGAAGTGGTTGGGGACGCAGTGCCGGGAAACCCATCTCGACGAAGTTCACTGGATCGAGCCTCGGTTCGAGGTTGGCCGCGCCGACCTGGACGCGGAATGGGTGCGCCGCAAGATGCGGCCGTTCTATTGCGTGGTGCGGAAGGAGAACAAGGCCACGATCTGGATTGCCAGTGATCCGCCTGGTGCGGATGTCTACATCCAGGGGGAGCGTTATTTCACGGCGGAACACATCGGCAAGACCCCGCCGCTGCCGCCACCGCCTGCCGAGGGGGAGGAGCCCTGGCAGCCCCTCGCGCTCAGCGGGGAAGAGGGGGAAGAGCCACCGGAGCCGGACGGCTTGAGGTTGGAGGTGAAGTTGGGCCCGAAAGGGGGCAACGTGACGGTGATCGTCGAGCTCGCGAAGTTCAAGCGGGCCGAGGAAAGCTTTACCCTCCGGCCGGACGACATGTGGAAAGACGCCATGATCGTGAAGCTGGAGCGTGAGAACATCTTCGACTTTGACCGGAATGCCCTGGAGAACAGTTTCGGGATGAAGTTCGTCCCGGTGCGGAAGGATCTGGAACTGCTGGTCGGTGTCTGGGAGACGCGCGTGCAGGACTACGAAAAGTACGTGGATGCCTTGAAGACGAAGATCAGGGATCCCGGGGGCAAGAAGACAATGGAGCTGGAATACGCAAAATTCGTGAACGAGCATGCCGGGACGGTCTCCATGCCGCCGCCGCCTCTCTTCGAACAGGCCCAGGATCACCCGGTGGTGAACGTCACGAGGGAAGATGCGGAGCAATTCTGCCGCTGGCTCACGTTAAAGGAGCGGAAGAGCAAGGACATCGGAGCGGACCACGAGTACCGCCTGCCTACCGATTCAGAGTGGAGTCTGCTGCTGGGGCTCAATGCCGAGTTCGGGATCTGGCCGATCGAGAAGCACGGAAGGGTGGATGGATTTCTGTGGGGCGATATAGTCATGCCGCCACCGCCGGGGGCCGGGAACTTTGCAGACCAGTCGGCGGTGGACGCGGAGGTCGTGCTTCCCGAAGACGCCATCCGCGGATACCAAGACGGCTACGCCTACACGGCGCCGGTCGGGCGCTTTAGCGGGAGGGTGGTGGGCCGGTTGGAGATTTTCGACCTGGAAGGCAATGTCCTCGAGTGGGTCTCGAATGACTACAGCGCGCTGGGTCAGTACAACGTGGCGCGGGGAGCGAGCTGGAAATCGCACCGGCCGAAAAGCCTCAAGACCTCGGCGCGGACACCTTTGCAGAAACAAAAGATCGATGATTCCGGAATTTACGGCTTCCGAGTCGTTCTTGCCAAAGTGCCGGTGATCCCCGAGAAGGAGGTCGAGAAGGCGCCTGAGAAAGGATCTGAAAAGGCAACAGGCAAGGCACCTGAGAAGGGCCCTGAGAGGGCAGCTGAAAAATGATCGAGATCCGCATCGACTACGAGGGCCAGCTCCACTGTAGCGCCGAGCATGGACCCTCGGGTGCCACGCTGGGGACGGACGCCCCGGTGGACAACAAGGGGAAAGGCGAGTCCTTTTCGCCGACCGACCTTGTCGCCACTGCGCTGGGAACCTGCATGGCAACCGTCATGGGGATCGCCGCCGGGCGGAAGCAGATCTCCCTGGAGGGCATGAAACTGCGGGTTCACAAGCACATGTCCGAGGACCAGCCGCGCCGGATCGAGACGTTGGAGGTGGAGATCGACATGCCGATCTCCGAAGAGCATCCCGAAAAGAAGCTGCTCCAAAGCACCGTGCTCGGATGTCCGGTGCACCACAGCATCCACCCCGAGATCGAGGTGCCCATCACCTGGAACTGGGCCAATGCGGCGCCCAAGGAGAGAGGGACCGGCGCACGCCGGGGTCGTGCTGCTGCTCGCCGGCGCGATTGAGGCGGGCGGCAGGGCGGGGGGTGCCGCCCCGAAGTTGCCGAGGGGCCGAGGGGCCAGACCGCAAAAAATGCGCGAAAAACCGTTGCAATTCGCCGGAAATGGCGGATCATCCGCTTATCGCAATTTACTTCATCAAGTAACTAATGATTAAGCTTCCGGGACATGCTCCGTTCAGGTATGGGAAGAAGAATCCCTTTTCGGCGAAGCTGCTGGACAAGGTTCTCCTGAGCGGGAGGGGCTCAAAAAAGGAAACGTGGCATTTCGAGTTGAGCCTGGAGGGATCGGGACTGGATTACGAACCCGGCGATTCCCTGGCAGTGGTGTCGGCCAATGCGGACGATGTGGTGGAGGCGCTGCTGTCCGCTTCCGGGCTGAAGGGGGACGAGGAAGTGGAGACCAGGACGGCGGGTGCGAAGCCCTTGCGCGAGGCGTTGGTCTCGAACTACGACATCACGGCCCTTTCGCGGAAAGTGGCCAAGACGTGGCAGGAACGCTCGGGCTCGAAGCAACTGGCGGAACTGCTCGACGAGGACCACAAGGAGAAATTCAAGGACTACGTGTGGGGCAGGCAGATTGTGGATCTGCTGGTGGACTTTCCCGCCAAGGGTCTCGCCGCGCCGGAGCTGATCGGGATGCTGCGGCCGCTGCCGCCCCGTCTCTACTCGATTGCCTCCAGCCCGCGTGAGCATCCGGGAGAGGTGCACCTGACGGTGGCGGCGGTGCGCTACGACACGCACGGCCGGTCCCGCAAGGGCGTGGCCTCGAGCTGCCTGGCCGACCTGGTGGAGGTTGACGACCACGTTCCGGTGTTCGTGGCGCCCAACAAGCGCTTTCGCCTACCGGAGGACGGGGCCAAACCCGTCATCATGGTGGGCCCCGGGACCGGGATTGCACCCTTTCGGGCCTTTGTGGAGGAGCGCGCCGCGCAGGGAGCGAGCGGGCGGAGCTGGCTGTTCTTCGGCGACCAGCACTATACCTACGACTATCTCTATCAACTGGAGTGGCAGGACCACCTGAAATCGGGAGCACTCTCCCGGCTGGACGTGGCGTTCTCACGGGACCAGCCCGAGAAAGTGTACGTGCAGGACCGCCTGCGGGAGCGGGCCGTTGACCTGTGGGCCTGGCTGCAGGAGGGCGCGCATTTCTATGTGTGCGGCGATGCCTCCCGCATGGCGCAGGATGTGCACACCGCCCTTCTCGAAATCATCGCGGAGCAGGGCGGGAAAAGCCCGCCAGAGGCCGAAGCCTACCTGAACGACCTGAAGAAGAACGGACGCTACCAGCGCGACGTGTATTGATACCTCCCAACTGCGAAACGACCATGAGCAAGAACGGCAAGCCATCGGCCAACGAAGGCATCAAGGAGCGCAGCGATTACCTGCGCGGCACGATCGCGGAGAGCCTGCAGGATCTTTCGACGGGCGGAATTTCGCCTGATGACCAGCAGTTGCTGAAGTTTCACGGGACCTACCAGCAGGACGACCGGGACCTGCGCTCGGAGCGGCGCAAGCACAAGCTCGAGAAGGCCTTCTCATTCATGATCCGGATTCGCGTCCCGGGCGGGGTGGCGACCCCGCAGCAGTGGCTGGAGATCGATCGCATCGCGGGCCAGTTCGGCAACGATACCTTCAAGCTGACCACTCGGCAGGCCTTCCAGCTTCACGGCGTGATCAAGACGAACCTGAAGCGGACCATCAAGGAGATCAATGAGACGGCGCTGGACACGATTGCGGCCTGCGGGGACGTGAACCGTAATGTGATGTGCAACGCCAATCCGGACGCCTCGGGTCTTCACGCGGAAGTGTTGAGGCTCGCGCAGGACCTGAGCAATCATCTTACCCCGCAGACGCGGGCCTACCACGAGATCTGGATCGACGGAGAGAAGGTCGAGACCAGCGAGGAAGAGGTGGAGCCGATCTACGGGAAGTATTACCTGCCGCGAAAGTTCAAGATCGCGGTGGCGGTTCCCCCCAGCAACGACGTGGATGTATACGCCAATGATCTGGCCTTGATCGCGATAGCGAACGGGAAGGGTCTGGAAGGGTTCAACGTTGCGGTGGGCGGCGGGATGGGGATGACGCACGGGCAGGAGGACACCTATCCACGGGTGGCGGACGTGATTGGATTCGTGCCGCCCGACAAGGTGGTGGACGTCGCCGAAAAGGTGGTGCTGGTGCAGCGCGATCACGGGGACCGCAGCAACCGCAAGCACGCCCGGCTGAAGTATACGATCGACGATCACGGCGTGGACTGGTTCCGCGGGGAGGTCGAGGAACGCCTCGGCTACAAGTTCGAACCGGCGCGCGAGTTTGAATTCACGGAGAACGGGGACCACTACGGGTGGTCGGAGAACGGTGACGGGACCGCCAGCTTCACCTTTTACGTGCAGGGCGGACGGGTGCTCGATACGGAGAATTCGAAACAGCGCGCCGGCTTTTGCGAAATCGCGAAGATCCTCGACGGCGAGTTCCGGCTGACGGGAAACCAGAATCTCACCATCGCGAAGATCAGCGCCGAGCAGCGTCCGCAGGTGGAGGCCTTGATCGAGGAGTACGACCTGAACAGTCTCGGGAAACTTTCCGGCCTGCGCCTCAATTCGATTTCTTGCGTGGCGTTGCCGACCTGCGGGCTGGCCCTTGCGGAAGCGGAGCGGTTTCTGCCGGAGGTGGTGACGGAACTGGAAGAGGTGATCGAGTCGGCCGGCCTGCGGCACGATGCCATCACGATCCGCATGACGGGCTGCCCGAACGGCTGTGCGCGTCCTTACATCGCGGAAATCGCCTTCGTTGGACGCGCTCCCGGCAAGTACCACATCTACCTGGGCGGCGGATTCACCGGCGACCGGCTGAACAAGCTGTGGCGCGCCAGCGTGACGAGCGGGGAGATCAAGGGCCTGCTGGCCCCCGTCATCGAGGACTACGCCAGGACGCGGAATGAGGGGGAACGCTTTGGCGATTTTGTGATTCGAAAGGGATACGTGAAAGCGACCAGCCAGGGACTCGACTTCCACACGGACGTCGTCTTGCCCGAAGCGGCCGGCAAAAAGTGATTTGAAGCCATGAATACGACTACCAATGCAGCCACCGATCCGGAGGTGGCGTCTCTCAACAAGGAGCTGGAACGGCTCGATTCGCCGGGGCGGATCGCGTTGCTGGCGGAGCGGTTCGGGGGAGGTGTCATCGCCACCACGAGCTTTGGCCTGCAGGCCGCGGTGATGCTGAAACTGCTCAAGGACAACGCTCCGGAGATCCCGATTGTCTTCATCGATACCGGGTACCTCTTTGCGGAGACCTACCGGTACGCGGCCCTGCTGGAAGAGCACCTGGGCTTCGAGGCGGTGGTCTACCAGCCTGCCATCACGGCGGCGCGGCGGGAAGCGATCTGGGGCAGGCCGTGGGAGGAGGGAGCGGAGGGCATGGAGCAGTACGCTCGGGTCCACAAGATCGAGCCCATGAACCGCGCCCTGCAGGAACTGGGGGCCGATGCCTGGATCAGCGGCCTGCGGCGGATCCAGTCGAGCACACGTTCCGGCCGCGCGATCGCCGAAAAACAGTCAAAGACCCTGAAGCTGTATCCCATTATCGACTGGGACGACGAGCAGGTGGATCGCTACATTCGTGAGCATGCGCTCCCGCGCCACCCCCTCGCGGCGGCCGGTTATGTCACGATGGGGGACTGGCACTCGACGAAACCGGGCGTCCGGTCGGCCAAGGAATCGACCCGCTTCAACGGAGAGAAGTACGAGTGCGGGTTGCACCTCGACTCCGGCCAGCAGGATTTTCAGATATAATTCATTGATGCCCCCCTCGGGAGTCGTTAGACAACCCGCAACCGAAGCAAAAGAACGATGAGCGGTATCGCAGGCAACATGGTCGAAATGGTGGGGAACACCCCAATGGTGCGTTTGAATAGCATTGCGAACGGCTGCAAGGCCGAAGTAGTGGTCAAGGCTGAGGGCTACAATCCGTTGCTTAGCGTGAAGGACCGGATTGGGAAGTCCATGATCGAAGCTGCGGAGGCGGACGGCTCTCTCAAGCCGGGGGGGACCATCATCGAGCCCACCTCGGGAAACACGGGAATTGCCCTGGCCTTTGTGGCGCGTGCCAAGGGATACCGCTGCATCCTCACCATGCCGGAGACGATGTCGATCGAGCGGCGCATTTTGCTGAGGATGCTGGGTGCGGAGATTGTGCTCACCCCCGGACCGAAGGGGATGGGCGGCGCCATCGCGAAGGCCAAGCAGTTGCTGGAAGAGGACCCGGAAGCATGGGGGCCGCAGCAATTCGAGAATCCCGCCAATCCCGAGATTCACCGCAAGACGACCGCGGAGGAAATCTGGCGTGACACCAACGGCGAGATCGACGTGTTCGTGGCAGGGGTGGGAACGGGGGGAACCATCACCGGGGTTTCCGAAGTCATCAAGGCCCGGCGGGACTTGCATTCGGTGGCGGTGGAGCCCGAGGCCAGCCCGGTCATCTCGGGCGGAAAACCGGGGCCGCACAAGATCCAGGGCATCGGGGCGGGATTCATCCCTGGCAACCTCAACACCGAAATCGTCGATGAGGTGATGCAGGTCTCCAACGACAATGCCTTCGAAACGGCCCGGCAACTGTGCCTGCTGGAAGGTTTTCCGGGCGGGATTTCCAGCGGAGCCACGATCTGGTGCGCTCTGGAACTGGCCAAGCGTCCCGAGATGGCCGGCAAGCGTGTGGTAGTGATCGCGGCCAGCACCACCGAGCGATATCTCAGCACCCCGCTGGCGGAGGCCGTGCGCGAAGAGGTCGCCAACCTCCCGGTCGCGGAACTCGAATAGATTCAGATGAAGTACATCGGAGCGCCCGCTTCGGAGGCCATCGTTTCGAGGCTGACGGATGCCAGGCGTTTCGAGATGGTGCGGGACAACTCCTGCCAGACGTTCGTGACGGCCGGGCCGGAGGAGCCTGAACTGGCAGAGGGAGCGGCGAGAAGGCTGGGTTCCACGGCCTGCACAACTTCCCCGAGCGTCACGGTGGCGGGGGACCGGGCCAGCACATATCCGCCGGCCTTGCCGCGCTTGCTGAGCACGATATTTGACCTCTTGAGCTCATTGAGGATCTGGACGAGGAAGCTGGAGGAGATATCTTCCCTCTGGGCGATGTCTTCGAGCTTTACGACCGAGCTACCATCGTAGTGCTTCGCGAGGCAGACCGCGGCACGGCAAGCATACTCAAGTTTTTGGGAAACTCTCACCAATGGCAACTAAGCACAGGTCCGAAATGGGCGCTAGCAATCATTCCGCACATCTTTGCGTGGAGCACGATGTGGACATGGGGACCTTGTGGGAAGGGATGCGCGTGCAAGCGCAGGAAATATGCGGGGCGGAGCCTGAGCTGGAGTCACTTCTCACGGATGTAGTGCTGGACCAGGTCTGCCTGGGATCGGCTCTCGGGATGCGGCTGGCGCGAAAATTGGCGCGAGAGGACATGACGCGCGAGGAACTCGCGCCCTTGCTCATGGGAGTACTGCGGGAGCACCCGGTTTTGGTGATGAGCGCGGCGGCGGATCTGAGTGCGATCGTGGAGCGGGATCCGGCCTGCTCCACGGTCCTGGAGCCCCTGCTGTATTACAAGGGGTTTTTGGCCATCACAACCTACCGGGTCTCGCACCACCTCTGGACTCACGGTCGGCGGCCGTTGGCACTCTATTTCCAGAGCCTCGCCAGCGAGGTCTTTGCAGTGGATATCCATCCGGCGGCGCAGATTGGGTGCGGAATACTCCTCGACCACGCCACCAGCTTTGTGGTGGGTGAAACCGCCATCATCGAGGACGACGTCTCGATCCTTCACGAGGTGACCCTGGGCGGGACCGGCAAGGAGAGCGGCGCGCGACATCCGACCGTGCGCTCCGGGGTTTTGATCGGAGCGGGAGCGAAGATTCTCGGCCGCGTCGAGATCGGTAGAGGTGCCAAGATTGGAGCCGGCAGCGTGGTCCTCAGGGACGTGGCGCCCCACACTACGGTGGCCGGAGTTCCGGCCGAACTGGTGGGCCCCAGCCGGGAAGAGAACCCGGCCCTGGCGATGGACCAGAGCCTGGATTGCTACGACAGCCTCGAGTCCTCGGGGTTGTAGGAGGCCTCACTTCCGCCGTTTGGCGCGGTCGAAACGGGTGGAGCGTTGAGTTTCTTCCTCTTCCGGGCTGGCCGGTTTCCTGGCGACGGGCTGGGGCTGGGTGGGTTGGCCGGGTTCGGGAGCAGAAGGAGGTGGGGCGGGCTCGGGACCGAGTTCAGCGGCAGCGGGAGCCGGGCGCCGTGTCTTCCTGCTCTTCTTCTTCGCCCCGCGGGCTGCCTTGCGGCGCGCGAGTCCTCCGGACGGGACGAGGATGGGGATGCGCCATCCCATGCGGGTGATGAGGGCGTCGAGCAACATGAGGAGGAGGGCGGCGAGCAGGAGAGGAAGGCGGAGGTCGGTGGAGTGGGTGGCAGGAGGGCGGATCCAGGCCTTGGAGAGGTCGATCAACTCGCGGCCCCCGCTGAGGCGGGAGACTTCGCGGAGTTCGGCCAGGCGGTCGGGATCGAAGGCCCATTCCGCCGAGCTGCCGACTACGACGGGACCGAAGGCGAGGGCGTGGGGGCCGGCCTGCACGGCGCCACGGATCACGAGGCCTTCTTCCAGTTCACGGGTGACGGAAAAGTGACCGGGAGCGACGCGTTTCCAGGCGATCTCGTAGGGCGACCCACCGCCTTCGCCTTCGAGGAGCTTGATGCGGGGCGGAGCCTGTGCAAAGCGCTGCGTCCACTCCTCGGTGTCATAGAGGAGGTCCACGGTGAGACGGGTTCCTTCGAGGCGATGCCGGAGGCCGAGTCCCGGGGGAAGTTCGAACCCCATCAGCCAGCGGCCGAGGGTCTGGACAAAGTCACCGTATTGCGGCCAGGCGCGAATTTTTTCCGAGTGCTCGCCGCCAAGAGGAAAGGAGACGGCCACGCAGCGTCCGATTCCGCGGCGGGTATGGGCGACGAGCGGGCCGAGGTATTCGTCCTGCGCGACGAGGGAGGTGGTGGCGTCTTCGCGGGCGTAGGAGAGATTGTAGCCATCGACCTCTGCGAGGAACTCGAAGGGTTTGGGAGAGATCTCCGACCAATGTCCGGTGGCCTTCGCTCCGACCGGGTCCTTGATGAAGGCGGAGCGCGCCACCGTGACGGTCTCCTGGGCGAAGAGCTTTGGGATCTCGACCGGGTTGTTGGTGAAAAACATGCGTCCGCCACCCAGTTTCGCGATGTCTTCCAGGAGCGCTGCATCCGGATCGGTCCGCGTCCCGAGACCGATCACCGAAATGGTTCCGCTCTTGGCGGTGACGTCCTTGATGAGCTTCTTGTAATCGCCGGGCTGTTCGGAGTCGGCCGCGTCGGAAAATAGGATGATGTGGCGTGTTCCGATGTCGGCTTTTTTGAGGTCGTCCCACGCCGCCTTGAGTCCCCGGTAGACGAAAATCCCGCCGCCCTTGGAGCGCACTTTGCGAACGCGCTGCATCCACTTCTTCTTGTCGTTGCCGATATTGCTGAGCTTGATGATGGTGTGGGGCTCGCTGTCCACGGCGTAGACGCAGATTTTGTCCATGCCGCCGAGCAGCTGGATGGCATTGGCGGCCCCGGCATTGGCGAGGTCCATCTTTGAGACGTTCTTGCCACCGGCCGGGACGGTCATGGACATCGAGCCGGAGCGATCCATGACGATGGCCATGGCGACCGCGAGCTTGCGGTGCTCGGTCTTGAGTTCCATCGAGATGGGCAGGAGGGGATCCACCGCGGATTGGAAGTAGCCTCCGGAGCCAAAGGACTGCTTTCCCCCGGCCATCATGAGTCCGCCGCCCTGATCGCGGACGAAGAAATCGAGCGCGTTGAGGAAATCGCCCGGCATTTCGAAGGCGGAAACATTGTTGAGAATGACGGCGCGTGTGCCGGAAAGCTGCCCGATCCGCAGGGAGAGCGAATCGCTGGCCGTCTCGACCGTGAAGCCCTGCTTGCGGAGCACCTCCGCGACGGGATCGTCGGCATACTTGGTGACGAGGAGGATGCGCGGTCCGCCCGTGATCTCGATCCAGCGTTCGGCCTTGTTGTTGCCGGGGTGGGCATCGTTCGGGGGCACGATCTCGGCCGAGTAGTTGTAGGAGCCGGCCCGCGAGATGCGATCGGTGAACTCCACCTTGCCGACGCCATCGACGATGGAGACGGTGGTCTCTTCCGAGATGACCTGGCCGTCCCGGAAGATTCGGAGGGGCAGGTTGATGTCCTCGAACCCGCGCACCGTGATGCCGAGGACGAACGGTTCGCCCACCTGGGCCCGCACGGGGGTGTGGAGGCGGGCGATGCTGAAGTCATCGGT
>CAUZKZ010000113.1:0-12647 GCA_963580345.1 Verrucomicrobiia bacterium
TTCGTCTGGACCGCTTCAGCCAGCGATATTCTTGAGAAGGTGAAGCGGGGGCGGAAGAAATTGAATAAAACCCAGTCTGCTTGACGGACTACACTAGGACCGCTTCTTCGAAGGGCCCCGCCGGAGTCTCTTCCGGCGGGGCCCTTTTTTTCCCGGACGCGATCTGCCGCCTTGCAGATCGGTGCGGCATGGCGTTGCGTAGCTGCGAACCATGAGTGCTCCCTCCCGCCGCCGCGTCGAGTCCCTCATCAAGGGGCTCGATCGCGTCCTGGTGGCATTTTCCGGTGGAATCGACAGCACCCTGGTACTGCGGGTCGCGCACCAGCAGCTCGGCGCCAGGGCGGTGGCGGTCACGGCGGTCTCGCCCAGCCTGGCGCAGAACGACCTGGCGGACGCGCAGCGCCTGGCCGGGGAGATCGGCGTTCGGCACGCCCTGCTGCAAAGCGGCGAGATGAACGATCCGCGCTACCGGAAGAACGACCCCCAGCGCTGTTACTTCTGCAAGACCAACGTCTACGAAGCGCTGATCGGCTACGCCGGCCGCGAGGGCTACTCCTGGATCCTGGACGGCACCAACGCGGACGATCTCGGCGACCACCGCCCCGGTTTGCGGGCCGCCCGCGAACAGGGAGTGCGCAGTCCCCTGCAGGAGTGCGGGATGGGCAAAGAGCAGATCCGCACCTGGGCCCGTGAGCTGGGACTCTCGAATTGGGACCGTCCCGCCAACGCCTGTCTGTCGTCGCGCATTCCCTACGGGTCGGAGGTCACTCCCGAAAAGCTGGCACAGGTGGAAGCGGCCGAAGCGGCCTTGCGCGCCCTGGGATTCACGAAATTCCGGGTCCGCCACCACGGCCAAGTGGCGCGCATCGAGGTCGCGAATGAGGATCTGCCCCGCGCCGTGGCGGAGGGAGAATCCATCACGGCCGCGGTCAGAGCGGCCGGATTCCAGTATGTTACCCTCGATCTGGCAGGATTCCGCTCCGGAAGCATGAACGAAGCACTCCGCGCCAATGACCCCGGAACGCATTGAGGATCTGCTGCGCCGGGTGGCGAGGGGGGAACTTTCTACTACGGACGCCGTAGAAGAATTGAAGGATCTGCCCTTTTCCGAGCTGGGCCACAGCACTCTCGACACGCATCGGGAGCTTCGGCAGGGCGTGCCGGAGACGGTCTACGGGGCGGGCAAGAGCCCCGAGCAGCTCATCGAGATCCTGCAGCACCTTCACGCCGCGCACCAGCGCGCCCTCGCCACCCGGGTCAACCGGCGCAAGGCCCGCTTCGTGCAGGAGAGCCTCCCGGAGGCGACTTACAATGCGGTCTCGCGGCTCCTCACGATCGGGGCCCGCCCCGAGGCCCCGGCCAATCCCTATGCGGTGGTGGCCTGCGCGGGAACCTCCGACCTCCCGGTGGCGGAAGAGGCGTCCCAAACCCTTGAGTTCCTCGGGCACCGGGTCGAGCGCCTCACCGACGTGGGAGTGGCCGGCGTGCATCGTCTCTTCGGCAAGCTGGATGTCCTGCGGGGGGCGGAGGTGGTGGTCAGCGTGGCGGGGATGGAAGGGGCCCTCACCAGCCTGGTGGGCGGCCTCGTCCCCGCTCCCGTGATCGGGGTTCCCACCAGCGTCGGCTACGGGGTGGCCCGCGGCGGCGAGACCGCCCTGCACGCCATGCTGTCGTCCTGCGCCTCCGGGGTGGCGGTGGTCAATATCGACAATGGCTTCGGTGCGGCGGTCTTCGCGGACGCGATTCTGCGGGCGATCGGCAACCGCGAATGAACGCGAATTGACGCGAATCTCTGGAAAACCGGACGCCCGCCTGGCCGCCAAGAGATTTTCCCGTTGATTCGCGTCCATTCGCGGTTCCACTCTCACTCATGCGCACCGCCTACTTCGATTGCATCGCCGGAGCCAGCGGCGACATGATGCTCGGCGCCCTGGTGGATGCCGGCCTGCCGGCCGGACAGCTCGAGGACGAGCTTGCGAAGCTGCATCTCAAGGACTTTCATCTGCACATCGATCGCATCGCAAAAAACGCCTTTAGTGCCGTGAAGGTCGATGTGCACGTCCACGACGATGCCCCGGAGCGGCACCTCTCCGACATTCGGAAAGTGGTCGATGACAGTCACCTCTCCGACCGCGTGAAGGAGACCGCCATCCGGATTTTCACCAGGATCTGCGAAGCGGAAGCCGCCATTCACGACTCCACGGTCGACAAGGTCCACCTGCACGAAGTGGGCGGAGTGGACGCCATCGTGGATGTCTGCGGGACCCTGGCGGGACTGGATGCCCTCGGGATCGAGCGGGTTCACGTCTCGGCCTTCCCGCTCGGTCGCGGATTCGTGACGGGCGCGCACGGCCAGATCCCGCTTCCCGCCCCCGCCGCCCTCTCGCTCCTGAAGGGCTGCCCGGTGACCGGTAGCGCCATCGACGCGGAGCTCGTCACCCCCACCGGCGCCGCGGTTCTCTCCGAAATCGCGGATGCCTTCGGGGCCATCCCGGCCATGACCCTCGACGCGATCGGTTACGGGGCGGGATCGAACGACCTCGAGATTCCGAATGTCCTGCGCCTGCTCATCGGCGAGACGGCCGGATCGAACGGACTGCTGACCGAGACGCTCGTGCAGCTCGAGACGAACCTCGACGACGATTCACCCGAGCTGGTCGGCCATCTTTCCGGAAAACTGATGGAGGCGGGGGCGCTCGACGTCTCGGTGATCTCAGCCCAGATGAAAAAAGGACGCCCGGGAATCCTCCTCCAGGTCCTCGGCAAGCCCCAGCACGCCGGGGAACTCGAGCACCTTCTCTTTCACGAGAGTTCCACCCTCGGAGTGCGGCGCAGCGAGGTGCAGCGCGATTCCCTCCCGCGCCGCCGTGAGACGATCGAGACCAGGTTTGGAGCGATTCGCGTGAAGATCGCCACCTTGCCCAACGGCCAGGCCCGCGTGACCCCGGAATTCGAGGACTGCCGGCAGGCCGCGGAATCCAGCGGCACCCCGCTGCGGGAGATCTATCATCACGTCGAGCACGAGGCGGCGCACGCCTTGCACCTGCCGCACTCGCATTGAGGACCGTGTCCTGTACACTGTCGCCAGTGTACTGACCATCGCGCCTCGCTGTTCTCAGTCTGTACCCTGAAGACTGTATACTGTACCCAAATGACCGAACTCCTCCTCAACCACGACATCTACCGCCGCGTCATTCTCGAGGCGGTGCCGGAGGCCAAGCGGTTTTTGTGGATCGTCACGGCGGATCTGAAGGATATGTACGTGGAGAAGGGGCGGCGGCACGTTCCTTTTCTCGAGATCCTGCGGGACCTGGTGGAAGCGGGAGTGCCGGTGCGGCTCATGCATGCCAAGGAACCCGGCCCTCGATTCCGGCAAGACTTCGATCGCTATCCGGTCCTGTTGGAGAGCGAGCTCTTTGAACGCGTTCTCTGTCCCCGCATTCACACCAAGACCATCATTATCGACGGAGCGCGAGCCTTCGTGGGTTCCCCGAATCTCACCGGGGCCGGATTCGGGGCGAAGTCGCCCGATCGCCGTAACTTCGAAGCCGGATTCCTGACAGATGAACGCGAGCACATCCGGCCTCTCATGTCGTGGATCGACGAGCTGTACCTGGGGGAACCCTGCCACACCTGCCAGCGCCGCAGCGTCTGCCCCGATCCCATCGCGTAGCGGCGGCCCAGGTGACAAAACGCCGGTCTGGCGTTCCGGCCCGGTGAAAGGAGGCGGCTCTGCAGGATTGGAGGATTCGAGATCCGGATGCCCTCCCAGTGCATAGACCGGCGCCCTCTGATGGGAATTGTAGGCCGGGCGCCCCGCTGGCCGGACCTGGCTGGAATAAGGACAAGAATCGGCTTCCTCGGAGTGGCATTCCTGCTGGTGCAGCACTCCACGACTCCCTCCCTCCGACATTCCATCCACAAAAATCTGTGCATTCACCTCTCCTTCGGGTGTAACCTCTCCCCGTGCTCCAGATCGTCTTCAACGAGATCAGCGCGGCCGAGATCTCGCAGCTCGGCACCCTCGAACAGCTCGAATTGCTGGACGAGTTCAAGGTCAGTGAAGACGATCTCGACCACCTCGGAGACGACCGCTTCGGCAGGATCGACCGGGATGGCAAGACCCTCTACCGCTTCCGTTCCAGGGACTGGAGGTTCTACTTCGAGGTCGCAGACGGAAACGTCGTCGTGCACCGCATCCTGCACAAGAACACCTTCCAGGACTTCCTGTTCCGCTCCAAACTTCCGGTCGGAGAGGACGAAGAACTCGCCAAGTCGAAGCAATTCTGGCGCCTTATCGACGAAGGACGCAACGCCGGGTCGGCCTAATTTCCGGTCCCGGCACGTGGCGCCCCGCGGAGTGCACCACGCCGCCGCGGCAGTGTCGTGGCGGGCTCTCCCTACTTGTCCTTCTTCTTGAGATCCGAGGCCGGCTTTTTCTCGGCGGACGCCTTCTTGTCGGCCGGCGTCTTGGTTCCGTCCTCCTTCTCGAGGGGATCCTTTTTCTTGCCGGGCCGGGCCTTGGACTTGTTGGTCTCCTCGTACTTCAGGAAGAAGGCGAATTCCGGATCGAGGGCCTGGCCGCCGCCCAGCGCCTTGTTCCAGAGTTTGCAGAGCGAGAGACCTTCCTGCAGGAGAACGTAGCCGGTCGAGTTCGGATCCTCGTCTTCCGTGCCCCAGAGAGTAATGGCGAGCTTCACCTCCGGATGGCTCTTGATGATGCGCAGGCAGCTGGAGGCAGCCTTCTTGGTGAGCTCCTCCGAGGCGGTGTAGTCCGCCGTAAAGGCGCCGTTGAATGCGTTGAGGGCATCGGTGGGGCGGTCCACCCCCTCGAGCGCCAGGCCGTGGCAGTACTTGATCTGGGCGAGGTGCTCCCCGATCCACTTCTTCTCTGCGAGGAGCTTCGTAGCGAGACTGTCGAGGCGCGGCCAGCTCTTGGTGCGCACGGCATCCCACAACCCGTAAATCTCGAGTTGGTTGCGATGGTTCTCCCGCACCAGGGAGCCGAATTGGTAGTTGTCGAGGCGCTGCTTGAGGGCCTCGAGATCGAACATCTTGCGGCAGCTCTCCAATTCGTAGAACCCGGCCAGGGTGCCATAGTTGCCCGGCAGGTCATCGAGGGCCTTGAAGCCGGCCTTGCAGAGCGCAAACTTTTCCCGTGCGCCCTTGTAGTCCCGGCTCTCAAAGAGCTCCGTGGCCTCCTTGAATATGGGCGGCTCGTAAAAGTAGATGGACTTGATCTCGGCGCGGGGCTTGCGGACCCGGTTCAGGCTCTGCTCCGTGGTCTTGTACTCGATGTTCAGGGGACTGGCCGCGATGATCCAGATCGGAGCGACGTCTTCCACGCCACTCTTGGTGGTGTAGACGATCACCGAGT
Source organism: Verrucomicrobiia bacterium (assembly GCA_963580345.1). Lineage (GTDB taxonomy): Bacteria > Verrucomicrobiota > Verrucomicrobiia > Verrucomicrobiales > Akkermansiaceae > Roseibacillus_B. Next base: position 5,378 of record CAUZKZ010000113.1, read on the forward strand.
GCGCATCGGCCGCGGTCGCGATCCCGGTGCACGCCAGCAAGAGAAGCGAGGGAACGAGAAGTTTCTTCATGAGTTCAGATCGGTTGGAATTTTCATCGGAATCAGGCGCCCTTTTTCTTTTCCTCTTCCACGATTTTCTCCACGGAGCTGTGATCCTCGTAGTCCTGCACGAGGGTTGCCACCTCCTCCCAGAGCTTGACCTCGTGGGGCTTCATCTGGCTGTTCAGTTGCTTGGTGGACGCAATGTACTTGTACCCGACTTCGTAAGACACCTGGTGGTCGTCGGCCTGGTTGCGGGCCCAGGTGATTTCCATGATGCGCTTCACAGCCGGCGCGGAGACCTCAATCTGGCCTGTGAAGGCTCCGAAGACCTGTCCGTATGACACGAGGGCGTCCTCCCGCATGCTGCGCTTGTCGTAGGATTGCGCCAGGAGTAGGGAGACGTACCCGGCATAGGTCCGGTAGCCCTCCTTGGTGAGGTATTCCTTGGCGCGGGTCGTGACGTCCGCCCAATCGCCCTTGTTCGCCAGGATCGTGATGATGCGGTAGAGTCCCCGCTCCTTTTGCTTCCTCTGCGGGGCGTTCGCCGCGACGTGCTCGAGGCTCTTGAGGGCCTCGGCCTTGTCGGGCGCCGGGCTCTTGGGATCCCCGAGAATGTCGGCGATCCCGAAGTGGGCATTGAATCGGTAGGACTGGTCTTCGCGGCCGGTCACCTCCTGGTAGTAGGGAAGCGCCAGGCGGGGGGTGGAGGTCATCTCGCGCAGGTAGTCGCCGAGGCGCACCAGCACGTAGTTCGTGAGCTGTGGCGGCCGGAACTCGTTCTTCAGATCGGTGAAGAGGACCTTGATCATGGCGTCCGAATCGCGCCGATCCTTTTCGTTTTTCTCCTTGTCGGCCTTCTTGCCCTTCTCCTCGAAGACCGTGATGAGTGCGATGCGAAGGAGGGCCTGCGCTTCGCGGTTCTGCGAGTCGATGCCCGGGAAGTTGTAGTAGTGCTCCTTCAACTTGGCCTCGGAGTTCGATTTCAGGTAGGCGCGGGTGTAGGAGTTGATGGCTTCCTCCAGTCCAAAGGCGCCCTGGACCGAAGCGAGCTCGGCAATGACTCCTTGCAGTCGTTCGAGCGCTTCCTTGGCGCGGTCAACGGTGGTGAGAGCGTACACGCCGGCCACTGCCACCTGGGCCTTGTAAGGCGATTCCGAGCCGTGTTCCTGCCAGAACTTGTCGTAGTAGGGCACGGCGTCCTTCACGCGGGGGTTCTCCTGCTTGTCCCGCTTCTCCGCACCGAGCAGGCCCACCAGGTAATAGAGGGACTCCCCGGCCACGAGGCGGTTCTCGAGCCGCTCGGCCAGTTCGAGCGCCATCAGGTAGTACTTTTCCGCATTGTCCCACTCGCCCTGGGTCTGGAGGACATTGCCCTTCAGGTTGTAGGCCATGTCCATGATGTCGGTATTGGGAAACTCGCTCTCGATGCGGTTCAGCTTCACGAGCGCCGGATCGAGTTCATCCTCTGCGAAGTGGCAGTTGGCACGATCGTAGAGCGCGAAGGGCAGGTAGACGTTCTGGCCCGAATCCGGGTACTTGGAGAGGAACTTGTCGAGAAGGACCGCGGCCGCCTTCCAGTACTGCAGGCGGGAAAGGTTGGAACCCTGGAAGTAGAGGGCCGCCATCCGGAAGGAACTCTTCTCGTAGGTCTCCACGTGTTCGTCGAGGAAGTCGCGCGCCACCTTGTACTGCCCGGTGTAGTAATAGCTGCCGCCCAGGACATGGAGGCAGATATCGTGCTGCTTCGACGGCTTGGGGAGCTTGGGGAGCATGACGGTGGCCACCTCAATGCACTTCTCGTATTCGCCCTCCATGAAGAGGCTGGTGAGCATCATGCTGCGCACCGACTCGACGTGCTTGCTCTTGGGAAACGTCGCCAGGAAAATGCTGCCGTACTTCTCGGTGACAAGGACCTCGCCGATGATGGCGGAGGTGCGCACCAGGTTGTAGAGGTACTTTTCGCGCTTCTTGGCCTTGTTGAAGTAGAGCTCGAGCTGCTCGTAGGCGGCGAAAGCCCCGCGCACGTTGGCGCCGTCCTCGTGGATGTAGGCGGTCGCAGCAGTCGCGATCACCTCGTGCGGATCGCCGGAGCGCAGTTGCTTGTTCAGCTCCTCGAGGCCGGCGTCGAGTTTCTCCTTGAGGATGATGCGATTGCTGCGCGGCGGATCGGCGAAGCGGCGGTCGATGCTGCCGATCTGGACGAGGCGCGCCTTGATGTCGTCGATGGCGGCCTGGGTGCTCGGGACCAGGGCGTAGAGTTCGAAGGCGGCTCGGTGCATTTCCGCCGCCAGGGCGTCGGCCGCGAGCTTCATGAAGACCGAGGCGAACTGGTGCATCTGGAAGGGCTCCAGCTTGATGTGGGCGCGGTTCTTGTTGAGAAAATCGATGAGTGCCTGCTCCTTGGTCTTTTCGATCACGGCTTCCACCAGGGCCTGGAAGCCCACCATGATTCCTTCGTCGGGAGTGGGGAACTTCTCCTTGTTGGTGATGGCGGTTTCGAGATTCTCGATCCCGGGGGGAATCCGGAACAGTTTGAAGTGGGCCATCGACATGTTGATGTAGAAGGCGCCGCGCTCGTAGGGATCCTTCTCGGGGTCCCGTTCGGCGAGGAACTTCTTGTACTGGCGAATGGCGGTTTCCCATTCCTTGGCCCCGATAGCGGCGTCGCCCCACTTGAGGAGGGCCTTCTTGTGATAGAAGTTGAAGCTCCCCTGCGCGGCGGCATTCAGTCCGGCCGCTCCGGCGTTCTTGTTGGGGTACTTCTTGTAGCAGGCCTCGAAGGACGTCATGGCCTCGTCCCACTTCTTCATCTTCAGTTCGCAGTATCCCTTGTGATACCAGAACCAGCCGAACTTCGGACCGAAAAGCACCTTGGCCCGCCCGTCGAACAGCGCCACGGCCTTCGACAGGATGGCATGGGCCTTGGCCCACTCCTTGGCCCGCATGGCGGTCAGGGAGTTGCTCCAGGCAACGTCGATGCCCTGGGCGGGAAGTAGCGGCGAGCTCAATAACGCGCACAGTGCGAGCGCTCCGCAGAGGAATCGTTTCTGGTTGGTTCTGATCATGGCGATTGAATATGGAACTTCAGCTTCTCGCGGATTCAATTTGCTAAAGAATAATCTGGAACCGCAGAACAGGACGGCATTTTTGTTCTGAACGAAGCCCTCCAACCCTTGGAATCACGGGGGTTTGGTCAGAACGAAAATGCGTAAAACGTTGATTTGCAGCCATGGGGCGATATTCGATAACAAATTGAATCCGCCTCTCTCAAAAATTGCGACCCCCGGCAAGAATGCCAACGCATATGCCGGGGATTTTCTTAGGCGTGAGCATCGGAAACCTACTCCTGGTCGATGAGATCGGTAAAGGTGACTTTATCAATCTGATACTTGCGGAGCACGTTGAGCACATCCACCACGCGTTGGTGCATGGCTTTTCCCTCGGCGTAAATCTGCACCAGGGGCTGGCTATCCCCGAGCCGGGCCGAGGCGGCGTAGATGTCGAGGCGCTGGTCGAGGAGGGGCAGGGTGCGGGAGGCCGTATCGGTGTCGAGAACTTCCTGGGAAGTCCCGGTATTGGCGTAGATGTAGCCGTTCTCGTCCACCTTGATGAAGAAGGGCTGGATATCCGGCTGCACGTCGGTGGGCGCCGCGGAAGGAAGCTGCATGGTGGTGTCGCGCTCCTTCTGCTTGATGGTGGTGGTCACCAGGAAGTAGATCAGGAGGAGGAAACAGATATCGATGAGCGGTGAGATGCTCAGTTCCGGCTTGTCTTCCTCGGGTCGTTCTACGCGGCGATGTCGAGCCATGAGTTCGCGGGGTGGGGGTTAGTTCTCGCGCGTGTAGAGGCTGACGAAGATCACTTCGTTCACCCCGGCCGCAGCGGCGGCGCGGATCGCGCGGCGGACGTACTCGAAGCCCACGCCTTCATCGGCGCGGAGGTGGAGACGGGCCGTCTGCCCTTTCTGGTCCGACAATTGGCGCTTCTTCTCGATGAAATCCTTGAGATCGTCGTCGTCCTTGAAGACGACCTTTCCGTCCGCCATCCTGAAGCGCCCTTCGTGGGCGTGCTCGTCACTGTAGACGTTGATCACGATGCGCCCGTGCTTGCTATCCTGCTTGGCGGAGTACTCCGCGATGGGGACCTTCACCCGCTTGTCCATCTCAACGATGATGAGGGTGGCATTGACGATGAAAAAGATGAGGAGCAGGAAGACCATGTCGATCATGGGCGACATGTCGACGTGCGTGTCGTCCTCATCCCCGCCCTGGGCGGCCCGGAGTTTTTTCGAAGACATCTTCTGGTGGGGGTTCGGTTCGCGGGAAGGAGGCCCGCTCCCTCTCGGAGCGGGGAGCACATCATCCCAATCCGGTTAAACGGCGATACCCTCCGGAATCTTAGCCAGGTAGGCGTCCTGGTTAACAGTCTGGATCGAGGCGTTGATCAGTTCCTCGGACACGTGATGGGAATCGGCTACCATGTTATTGAGCTTGTTCTTGAAGAAGAAGTAGGCAACCAGGGAGGGGATGGCGGTCAGCAGGCCCCAGAAGGTGGTGAGAAGGGCGATCTGGATGTCTCCCGCCAGCTGGGCCGGGTCGGCGGCCCCGGTGGTGCTCAGGCTCGAGAAGGCACCGACCATCCCGTAGACCGTCCCGAACAGTCCGAGCATGGGGGCGGCCTGCGCAATGAGCGCGATGTAGTTGATCCACACCATGTTCTTGCGGCTCTCGTTGATGGTGAAATCCGCGATGGCGTCCTCCACCCCGTCCCGACCGAGGTCTTCGGGCCTGGTGGCGTCGATATTGGGAAGGGAGTAGGCCAGCATGCGGCCCAGGTAGCTGGGATGGGATGCGGACAGCTCGATGGCGGAACGCACCCGGCAGTTCATCATGTGATCGAGCAGGGCGGCCCTGAGATCGTCCGGGCAGAACTTCGGCTTGGTGAGGTTGATGAAATTGAAGACACTGAGCGCGATCAGGGCCACGATGGCGAGGCCGATCAGTAACATGGGCCAGCCGCCGTCGAGCACCCATTTCTCCAGGGCGTTCTTGTCCGATTTGGCCGTGTCGTCGGCTGCCAGGAGCATGGGCGCCGAGACGAACAGGGTAGTGATGACAAGCGAGAAAACGCGGAGCAGGCGTTTCGTGGGTGTGGATATCATTGTGGGTTCCTTCCGGATTGTTGCGCGTGGGTCAAATTGGAGGGGCGGTGATTCTGTAAAGTGATGTGGATGAGTAAAGGATCCTTTTAAAAAATATTCCCTTACTCAACCAAACCGTTTCCCGTTCCCATGGGATCAACGTGCGAAGTCCGTTAGAGCTTGGAACTTTCGACGGGCCGGGTTTGGAGTACCCCTTCCCGGTTATCCCTTGCGGGTCCGGACCGGGCTGCGCCGATTCGGAAAAAGGGTGCGGCAGATCTCGCATTTTGTTCCGTCACATCCCCGCGCCGAACAGTGTTCTCGTCCGTAGAAGATGATGCGGAGGTGGAGTTGGTTCCAGCCCTCGCGCGGAAAGAGCCGCTTCAAGGCCTGCTCGGTTTCCGCGACGTTCTTTCCACCGGCCAGTTGCCACCGCTGTGCGAGACGATGGATATGGGTATCGACGGGAAAGGCCGCTACCCCGAAGGCCTGGGACATCACCACCGAAGCGGTCTTGTGGCCCACGCCCGGCATGGCTTCAAGGGCCTCGAAATTGGCCGGCACCTTTCCGCCATGTTGTTCCACGATGATCCTCGACAGTTCGGAAATGCATTTTGCTTTGCGGGGCGCCAGCCCGCAGGGACGTATCAGGTTTTCGATTTCTTCGACCGGAAGCTTAGCCATCGCACCGGGCGTCTTGGCCCGCGCAAACAAATCCGGAGTGACTTTGTTCACCCGCTCGTCGGTACACTGCGCGGAGAGCAGGACCGCCACCAGCAAGGTGAAGGGGTCCTCGTGATCCAAAGGAATCGGCGTCTCCGGATAGAGCTCCGCAAGACGCCGATAGATAAAGTCGGCCCGCTCGGCCTTGGTCATGCGTGCGGGACGGCGGGCTGAAAAGCAATCAGAGCGCGTTGTCGGTCTGCGCCGGCCTTGTCTCGGTCCGGACCACCCGGCTGCTCTTCAACTTGCGCATGGTGGCGTAATACATCCGCGCGCAGTGGCCGTACTTGGTCCGTCCACGCAGGAGGTTCGCAGTGCGCTCCCACGAGCCCCACCGGATGACGTTGATTTCGACGTCACGGGTGGCCCAACGCCGCATCGACCCGAGGGTTGGATGGTAAATATCGATCGTGTTGGTTCCAACCAGGGCGGAACCGTAGTCGTCGATGACGTAAATGTGGGGCAGGCCCTTGATCTTGAAGGTGGTGCCCACCGGGTAGCGGGACCAGTCGGCGGCGGCGCTGCGCACCCGGCCGTACTTCAGGGTGGTGCCAATCGCGTTGAGACGGCCCGGCGCGCCTTTCTCATTCTCCTGGTGGGAGTAGGCCGTGGTGCGCACATAGCGATGACGGGCCTTGACACTGCCATAGGTGGGGCGTCCGTGCCGGTCTTTGGGCAAGGCCTGGGCCGAGGACTTGACCGCCAGGTCTGCGGTGGCCGGCAGAAACGAATTTCTGGTGGCGGTAGACCTGGGCTGAGACGGGCGGGCGGTCCGCGGCTTCACCAACTTCGCAGACGTGGGCCGGAGCGAGGCGGTGGTTGAGCGAGGTCTGCTCGACGCGGTGGTCGCGCCGCCGGCCACGCTTTCCGCTCTGTTCTTCGAAAGCAGAGAGGGCTGGGGCTTCGACTTCGAAGCAACATTCAAGCCACTACAGCTTGCCAACGTTCCAATCGCAATTGCGCATGCAACTGCATTCACGAGCAGGGATTTCATACAGGTAAGACAGGGGATCTTGATTTCCAAGAAAACCAAGCAACAGCTTGGCGGCAGTTTGTAGTCTGACTCCCCTCTCCGGACAATCCTTTTTTGCAAAACCCTCAAATTTCGGGTCGGAAAGGAAGTATTTGCCGGAAAAGACCAAAAACCGGGGTCGGATCGAGATAAATCGGGGGATTTGCTACCCCATTCCGGGGATTTCACTACGGGCCGATTGCCGAGTTATGACTCTTTGGCCTGGCCTGGCCTGGCCCGGTCGCGGTAGGACCGCCGGTTGCCCGGCGGCCCCCGCACAGATCCCAGCGGGCGCGATTGACGCACTGGGCTCCTGCCTCGGGTCTTAACGGCCAAGCGGTATTTACCGCCAC
>CAUZKZ010000114.1:0-12582 GCA_963580345.1 Verrucomicrobiia bacterium
TGGAATACGCAAGGTTCAAGAGCTGGCATCACGAACCTATCCTGCAAATCCGGAGGCTCTTGTCTAGCAGAAACGCTCAATCGAAGATTCTATCAGCTTCGCAGCATTTTTGGCCAATCACCCTGGGATATCCGGCACGGCCGGCGAATTTGCGTCGTGGGTCGCAAAGGTATCCATATAGACTTCCCGTTCGAAGCTGCTCGCCGTGAGCGACGCGGTCCCATCGATGTTCAGGACGAGCGTGCCGGTCTCAATGAAACTCGAGTGGCCGAGTTTGCCGTGGGTATTGGCGACAATGCTGCCCGGCCCACCCACGTTCTGCGTGGTCGAGACCTCGCCAAGTCCGGCCTCATAGGAGTAGATTTGGTAGGAGCTCCCGAGCACCTTGGCGCTCAGCGGCCGCTGGGCCCGCCTCAGTTGGGCCTCCAGTTCCGCGATGCGAGCCGCGTTGTCATTCACGGCCGCGATCAGGGCCTGCACGGTCTGGTTCATATCAGCCGCACAGGCCGGTTGTCCGGCCTGGAAGGTGATCACCTGGGTTTCATTGACGGGGTCGGCAAGGAGCAGTCCCGGGAGAGCCAGGGACATCACCTGGGCAAGTTTTGGCAGTGTTTTCATCATTTAGTGGGCACCGAACTCCCGAATCGTGGTGCGGGTTTAGTTCGGATACCTTAAATATCGCAGGTGGCGGGCCGCCTCCCAAGTTTTTTCTCGATCCTTGCGGGGCGAACCCCTGCCCCCCTATCTTCGCGCCATGAACCTTGCCCGCGCCCTCGCCGCCGCCTGCTTCGCCCTGTTTCACTCCCTCGCCGTAGCGGGACCCCTCCTCTACGAAGGAGAGGCGGGACCCGGAAAGGGCAAGCACCTCGTCTTCATCGCGAGTGATCACGAGTACAAATCCGAAGAAACCCTGCCCGCCCTGGCTCGCATCCTGGCCAGGCACCACGGATTCAAGTGCACGGTGCTCTTCGGGGTGAACGGCAAGGGCGAGATCGCGCCGGGCCACTCCAACGTGCCGGGGCTGGAGGCTCTCAAGTCCGCGGACCTCATGGTGGTCTTCACCCGTTTCCAGAACTGGCCGGACGACCAAATGCAACACTTCGTCGACTACCTCGCGCGGGGCGGGCCGATCGTCGGATTGCGCACCGCTACCCACGGATTTCAAATTCCCGGCAACAGCAAGTGGGCCAAGTACGGCAACGGTTACAACGGCGACGACTATAAAGGAGGCTGGGGCCGCCAGGTCCTGGGCGAAAAGTGGGCCGGCCACTACGGGGGCAATCACCAGCAAAGCACGCGGCTCGACATCGTGCCCGAGAAAAAGGATCACCCCATCCTGCGCGGGGTGAAGGACATGTGGGCCCAGTGCGGCGGCTACAAGGCCGACCCGCTGAAACCCAGCGAAGTCCTCGCCATGGCGCAACCGCTCAAGGGCATGAAGCCCGATTCTCCTCCCAACGAAAGCATGCCACCGGTGCCCGGCGCGTGGATCCGAAGCTACAAGGGGAAGTCCGGGAAGGAGGGCCGCGTCTTCACCAGCACCTACGGAGCCTCCAACGATATCCTGAGCGAAGGCTACCGGCGCCTCCTCATCAACGGATGCTTCTGGGCGGCCGGTTTGGAAGACGCCATTGTGGCCGATGCCAACGTGAGCTTCGTCGGCCCCTTCAACCCCACCTGGGGGAAGGGCGGCGGAAGGCGCAAAGCCGGAACCAAGCCGGAAGACCTGGCCGGCTGGGATGCCCCCATCGTGCCGCTGCAGAAGTAACCGTGGCTGCGGCATCTTGCCGCTGGCCGTTCTCACGGCATTTCGCCGCAGAGTGGTTGACGATTCGGTTCAACAACCACTCCTACTGCTTCTCGATGCGGAAGAAATCGATCCGCGTCAGATCCTGACCCCACCACTTGTTGGGGTGGATCACGAGTCGGACCAGGTAGCCATTTCGCAGCTTTATCTTCTTCGATTTGAACCTGGCAGAGTCCGGGCGCCCGTGCCCGTCGCCAAACGGCTCGCCTTTCATAAGCTCCGCAGTCTTTCCCGCGCCCGGTTCCACCGCTTCGAGTTTCCAGATGACGCCGTCATGCTTGGGGTGGTTGGGATTGACCTGCACATCCGTCAGACCGGCCGAGATCACAAATACTCCATCCTCCGGGATCTTGTAGCTGACCGCCACCGCCATGTGCGCCGTCTTCTCGACATAGGGATGCACCAGAATCTCCTTCGCCTTCCCGTCGCCCCAGATTCCCTCGTAACGCCCATCCCAATCGGTGTGCAGCACCCAGCCTTCCGTCTCGGCCGGATTCGGCAAGGCTCCCGCCACCGGGCCGCTCACCTTTCCAGGAATTCCCTTCGCAGGAACCGTCGAGCTGTGCCTCGTGAGCAGGCGAAAACTGCCGGGGGCGTGCGCCAGTTCGAACCAGAATTGCCAGGTGTCGTCGTCCGTGTTGCCCACGCCGTCCGGTCCGTCCCCCTTGGCCCTCACCACCGCCTCGAGGGTCAACTCCGCCGCGAACGCAGCGGGCGCCACGGGCGCGAGGATCAGCAAGACCGACAAGGCGCGCCACTTCACGGGAATTTCGAGAGAGGGGACCATCATCACGCGGACTCGCTTTGGCCTGCGCCGAGTTCCCCTTCTCCTACCTGCCGCCCCCGAGATCCGCCACAAAAAACGACGAAGGGAAGGGCAAAAGGGACGCAAGACCATGTGGATGTCCCCTCCGCAGGGAGGATTCGCCATGCGGTCTCCGGCCTTCATCATCTGGTATCCTTCCATTCCTCCGAATCACCTTGACCCTCAACGAGAAGACGATTGATCGGCCCGAGCGTTTGCGAAGCGATTGATCGCAGACCTGGAATCTACAGGGTAAGTCCCGAGCCTGTCGAGGCGGGTCCTGCAATTGCTTGGCGGGCGCACCAATGAGTTAAACCTCTGGACTCTTTCCGCATTTTTCTTCAGAGATTAGTAGTCGATTTGCCCTTTCGTCACCCACCGCAACAACCCTGCCGGCAATTTACTCTCAACCTGAACTGCCAAGAAAACGCACCTCATGAAGACGACCTTTGTCCCAAACCAGCCTGCCGTGCCCTCGCCCGCGAATCGGCGGGGTTGGACCCGCCCCGTTCTTGCCTCGGTTCTTTCGAGCGCCATGCTCTCGCTGTCGAGCGCGCAAGGCGGGCAGATCGATTCCTGCTTCGAGTTCTTCGAGGCTCTTGCGCCTGGTACCTCCGGGGCCTGCGCCGATTTCTCCTTCTTCGGCTTCACGGGCACCGTGGTTGAGAACATCTCCACCGCCAATGGCGGCGCCACCTCGGCAAGCATCGACGCCTTCGAGGAATTCGACATCCTGCCCGAGTTCTTCGATCCGGCGGAGCCCAACTTTGCCACGGTAGAGGTCAAAACGACGGGCGATGCCGGTGGCATCACGGAATTCACGATCGAGCACAAGGACCGCGTCGGGATGTTCCCATTCAGCGAGGCGCCGCCTCCAGGTACCGCTACCGACCGTTTCCTCACGGTCGGTAGCCAGAGCAAATTGGTTTTCCGAGCCGACAAACCCGGGGCGATCGGTGAGGTGCCCCTCGAGCTCAAGCTGGAACAGGATATGGAGTTGATCGATCCCTTCGACAGCAGCATCGACGGCGATGTGGGCAGCTACTTCCTGATCGATTTCGTGGAGGTCGACACCGACCAACTGATCGAAGAGCTGCTCGGGATTTCGAAGTTCGACTCCGCCCTCGATCCCGAGCCCGATTTCGACGACGAGTTTGCGCCGGGCTACGAGGGCTTCACGACCACCACCACGCCCCAACCGGGACAGGCCAACGTGGATTTCAACCGGACGCTTGAGATGGATATCGAATTGGAGGTGGACATCGAGCTCGAGACGCTTTCAAGCTTGTCCATTTTCACCGATGGCTTCGAGTCGGGAAACACCAACGCGTGGTCAACCGACACCGGAAATACATTCACCTTCCGCGTCAGCAGTCCCGATCCGGGGGTGCGATTCATCCTGAACCTCGACACTACTCCCGGCGTCGTTCTGCCCACCCTGGATGTTTCACTTCTCAACTCCACCCAGGTGCGCCTGAGGTGGGACGCCCTCGACACCCAGACCTACACCATCCTCTTCACGCAGGATCTGGCCCTGCCCACCAATCAGTGGCAGGAAATGGGAACGGTGAGCGGGACCGCGGGAGAGGTCACCCGGGACAAGGCGATCGTCGGGGAGGACGGGTTCTTCGCCCTGAGCGTGACGAGTTCCTGATCGGTTCAAAGAGGTGGGAGCGCCTACTTCATCGCGTTCCAAGGCTCGACACTCGGAAGGGGAAGCCCTTCCGCTACGAGTCCCGCCCCTAGGGCATGTTTATTTATTGTGGTGTATCGAGCGGCGAGCCAGTTTTTTTGCAGGTCAGACGCGGGGAGGGAGTAGGTCGCGACCTGCGACCGAGCTGCAACGCAGCCTGCAGAAGAAGGGGCCGCCGCCCTCTGGGGCACCGTTTTCCCCTGGACGGCGAAGCCGCAAACTCCAAACCTGATCCCATCAGGTGCCACGGTGCGCCAGAATAAATAAACATGCCCTAGCGTAGCGCCATTCATAACTTTCCGATTTTCCTCCCCCTTTCCGTTCCGCGGAATCCGTGACGCGGGAAAGAATCGGGGATCGTGCACGATCTTTTATTGGAAATTGGGGAGCGCCCCTCCGGTTGGAAAGAGGCCCCTGTTCTCCGCTTCGATTCCCGTCGAAGTCATGTCCTACAAATCATCAAGTATTCTGCGTGGCGCTACGCCACTCGTCGCGGCGCTCTTCGGAGTGTCAAACCTCCTGTCGGCCCTGCCGCAGGTCACGGTCCAGTCACGCACGCTGAGTCCGCTCAGCTACAAGATTCAATTCTGGGGGAGTGCCGAGATCGCCTACGAGGGCCGGGCAATCTCCCCAGGCGGGACGATGCTTCCGGCGGGCGAAGTGCAGACCATCCTGCCGGGGCTCTACCAGCTCGTCGACGGGGAGACCGCCTTCCACCCCACTCGCATCTATCAACTTCACGGCGAGGACTTGGGAGCACCCCCCAGTTGGCTGGATACCTACCCGATCTCGCCTTTGCCGGGCGAGGAGGTTGGCCCGCTCCCCTCCTTCGAGTGGCAGCCGGCCGTCGAGTTTGTCGCCATCCAGCCCGACCAGCACTTTCCTCCGGGGGGCGATCCGAATTTTCCGTTTCCACCGGAGGTGTTCTACGACTTCCATCTTTACGAATTCGAAACCGACTCCGATGGAACCACGCTCCTGGCCCACGAGGGGGTCCGGCCCATCCTCTCCGTGGGGGGACTGACCGAGCCCAACTATCGTTTTCAGTTCAGCGATCCGGTGCTTCGACCCGACCGGCACTACGCCTACACGGTCAGTGCCTTCGTGCCCGCCACGGCCCAGATGTTTACCGGGCGGGCCATTCCATTCCGGAGTTTTCTCTCCACCCAGACCACCATCGACTGGCACAAGCTCTTCGAGCTGATCCGGCAAATGCAGGAAGAGTTGGAGCACCTGCGCAGCCAGCTGAACGGCAACCCGTTGATCCAGGAAGTCCGCCTCATCGAGCAGTTGCTGGCCATCCTCCAGGATGACAAGGCGCTCCGCGATTACGTCGTCGCGATCCTCCAGGGCGAGTTCGACAAGCTGAAGGAGAAAATCTTCAGCACGGACACCCTCATCGATGTCCTCGAGCAGTTGCAGAAGCTCCTCGACTACTACATCAACTACGACAGCGACCTGAGCCAGGCCCAGAAGAACGCGCTGAAGTTTCTCAAGGACCGCCTGGACGTCATCATCGATGCCCTCGAGACCTCGCAGGACATTTCGGAGGCCTGGGAGGATCTGGAGGCTCTCATCGAGGAGATCAAGAACCTCGTTTCCGATCCGGTGGGGTACCTCGTGAACCTCATCAAGGACAAGCTTGTCGAGCAGCTCATCGCCCAGCTCGCCAAACACCTGGGAGCCAAGGCGGCCGGTGCGATCGTTTCGATCCTGGTCGACCTCGTGAATGCGGGCAGTGCCATCATCACGGCAGTCCAGATCGCGGCCCTGGAGGAAGAGATCAACAAGCTCCTCATCACCGCGATCGAGGCCGAAACGCGCACGATTTATCCCAGCCGCCTGATCGAATTCAGGACTCATCCCAATGAAGAGGACTGCCTCGTTACGGCAGCCTACAAGAAGAAGTGCTTCAAAAAGGCGGACGGGGGCTCCCGCTACAAGGGAACCTGGGAGGAACACGACGTCAGAATGGCGAACGGAGCAACCTCCGAATCCGAAGTGGCGGAGAATCTCCCGGTCGAAAACGGAAAGCGCCAGTTCCAGGTCGACATGGATCCCGACGATCTCGTCTGCCCCGCGGGTCAGGGTCCGTGCCTTGTCTACCTGATCTTCACCATCGAGTGTCCGAACGGCAACACCCGCACCCACAAGATCTTCATCGGAGTCATCAACTGCTCGAAGTGACGAATTTCGGACCACCGCGGGCTTGGACACCCTGTCACGGCGCACCATGCGCCAGGACCGAGGGTTTCGCGCATCATGACGCCCGGCTTGCTCCACTGCGAACTCATGGGCAGGACGATTCGCGCCGTGATGGCGCCGTCACCCTTCATCGGGGCATGGGCGAAGTGAAACTGATCGGCCGTTCCACCGATGTCGCGCCCTTCGCCTTCCAGGGAGAACAGGCGCCCGTTGAATTCGGAAAATCCGGGAACGCCGACCGCACCGATGTCCCGGCTCGACCACGACGCCGGTAGGCCCGCACCGGAGGAAAGTTCCGCCGAATCCCCCCTCTCACCCACTCCATTTGCGGCGGTGACCGAGTAATAATAGTGCCGCCCCCTCTCGACGTCCTTGTCGACGACGCTGTGCTCTGAATTCCGGGAGGCCACCACCTGATGAGGACCGCCGGGCATGACGGCGCGTTTGACCGTGTAGCTGCGGGCATCGGTGGCACTGACAGGATCGACCGAGCGCACCCAGGTCACGCGGATCCCTTCCTCCGTGGTGTGCGCCACCAGCCCGGCCGGCGTGCCCGGCGGGCGTGATGCCTTCGCCGGTTTCAACCGCGGGCGCCAGTGGGTCAGGGTGCCGAATCCGACATGATCGCGATTCCAGCCCTCGGGTCGGATCTTCGCGACGGCGCGGGCCGTGTATGGCGCCGGCGAGCTACGGCGGCCGGCATAGTGATGGAGCGCTCGCTCGAAGATCGGCCAAAAGCTGCCGCGACTGACGGTCGAGATCTTGTCGTAGTCCTTGTGCTTTCCTCCCAAGCCCAGTTGGGCATAGTGCTGGGCGCGGGTGGATTCCTGCGCCTGGCCGGTCGGACGGACAACGGTGTGAGTGATGCTGCCATTGCCGGCTCCGTTCACCGCGTAGCGCACCGTCTCCTCGAACAAACTGCGGTCGTCGCAATAGACCGCGATCGCGATCTTCATTTGCAGGGCGGCAGTCTCCCAGTTCCCGTTGGCGAAGGGAGCGTAATACTCGATCTTCGGATGCCAGGCCTCCATGAACCATCTCTCGCAGCGCTCCGCGTCGCGCTCCGACCAGCCCGAGTCGGTGTAGGGGCTTCAAAATAGGCCGCCCATGCAGGCTCTCCCTCCCGAAGGCCTCAAGGGGAGCATGGACCGGCCGATTCTTGCTTTTTGCCGGAAAAAGCCTCGAGAATTTGATTGTGGTCGCCGGATTTCGCGATCACAATGTATTTACATTGCATATATTTTAGCCATATGAATCTCCCACTTAGCGCGAAACCAACCGCGATGGCGGTGGCTCTCATGGGACTTTTTGTTCCCGTCTCCGCCTCCGGCGCCCGACCCGCGGACGACCATCCGGTCATCGAACTGGCCGCGCTTGCGGAGGAGGGCCTGAACTCGCGCTTCGTGATCACCAAGGATCTTCCCCTCTACGTCGACCGACGGGCCGGCCGGGTTCTCGATGTGCTGGCTGCCAGGCAAACTCTCACCGTTCTCGCCATGGATCGGTTCGGCCTCAAGGTCAGGGGCCGCGGCAAGAACGGTCTCCTCACCGGTTGGGTCGGGCAGAAGAAGGCCTTTCCCGGTAGTGACAAGCAACTCGCCACGATGCGCGCTTTCTACGAGCGCCAGCTCAGGATCGAGAAGCTGGTCGCGGAGAAACGGCCTGCCCTCGGCATGAACCTCGCCGAGTTGAGGCGCATCCTCGGCAAGCCCACCAATCATATGGTCGGCGCCGACGAGGAGGGCCGAACCGAATTCCTCACTTGGATCATCAAGCAGGCCGTCGATCTCAACGAAGTCCTCTCCCTCGGCACCGACGCTGAAGTCCTCAAGATGGAAGTCGAAGTCGGGCGGGTGGAGGTCGAACTCGCCAAAGGTCTCGCCAAGGCCATCAACTTGAATGTCGACAAGGGCGCCACCGACATCCCGACCGTCGTGCCGCCCGTGCCGGAGCCCTTCGGTCCCGCCCCGCGGGGCAACATCGTCGGGAAGTAAGCGCCTCCGCGAAATGACAGATTGGAGATCTCGAATTTCAGGGTGACTGATCCCAAATCTGGGATCTGGTCACCTGAAATATCTTCCCGGGCCCCAGAAAGCTTGCCCTGCGCCCCTGCGCCCGCTACCCAAGCCGCCCCAAGTCTGAGGCCGCCCTTTGACCCTGACCTTCAACTTTCAGACCTTTGACTCGCGCCGCGCTCCATGCTCATCGTCCAGAAATACGGCGGCACCTCGGTCGGTTCCTTTGACCGCATCCGGAACGTCGCCAGCCGCATCAAGGCTCTCCGCGAGGATGGCCACCAAGTTGCGGTGGTGGTCTCCGCGATGGGCGGCGTCACGGACCGGCTCATCGGCATGGCGAACGAAATTTGCTCCGATCCTCCCAAGCGCGAGATGGATGTCCTTCTCTCCACCGGAGAACAGCAATGCATCGCGCTCGTCACGATGGCCCTGCATCAGCTCGGCGTCGAAGCAGTTTCCGTCACCGGCCAGCAGGCCGGAATGAAAACCACCGGATCCCACACCCGCGCGCGCATCGATGCCATCAATCCCAGCCTTAGCCGCCGCTATCTCGCCGAAGGCAAGGTCGTCATCGTGGCGGGCTTCCAGGGCGTCAATGAGGAAGGGCTCATTCAAACCCTCGGCCGAGGCGGCTCCGACCTTTCCGCTATCGCCTTCGCTTCCTCGGTTGGGGCCGACATCTGCCAGATCCTCACCGACGTCGACGGCGTCTACAGTGCCGACCCCCGCGTCGTGCCCGACGCCCGCAAGCTCCCGGAGATCTCCTACGACGAGCTTCTCGAACTCGCCTCGGTGGGCACGAAGGTCATGCAGTCCCGCTCCGTCGAATTCGCCAAGAAATACGGCGTCAAATTCGAAGTCCGCTCTTCTCTTAACATCAACCCAGGCACTATTGTCACCGAAGAACACGAAGCCATGGAAGCCGTCGTCATCCGAGGAGTCTCGATCGAACGTTCGCAAGCCCGCGTCACCATCACCGGTATTCCCGACGAACCCGGCATGTCAGCCCGCATCCTCGGCGTCCTCGGCGACGACGAGATCAACATCGACATGATCGTATCCAACATCGCGCACGACGGCTTCGCCCGGCACTCGTTCACGATGCACACCAACGATCTCGGCCGCGCCCAGGCCGCCCTCAAGCCGATCCTCGCCAACCTCGGCCCGGACGCCAACATCGAGACCGAAGCCGGTATCGCCAAGCTCTCGGTGGTCGGCATCGGGATGCGCTCCCACTCCGGCGTCGCGGCCCAGATGTTCAAGGCCATCGGTGACGCCGGAATCAACATCGGCATGATCTCGACCTCCGAAATCAAGATTTCCGTCACGGTCGATGAAGCCAAGATCGAAGACGCCGCCCGAGTTGTTCACGGGGCCTTCGACCTCGATGCGGCTCCCGCCTCGTGAGCGCAGCAACCACGCACGAGCATCGCAAGACACCGGTTCGATTACACCGCATTGAGCTCATCGGGATTGACGCTGGCGCCGGCGAATCGCTCGCCAGCGGGGGTGAGGGGAGACCCTAGCCGAGGCGTTCGGGGCTTTTTGTTGTGACTTTCCGTACCCCGGAGCTTTCCGACTACGACGGCGATGGTTACGTTTCCGACGCTGAGTACAAGCAGTACATGAAGCAAAGGAACGTCGAGGACCGCGCCGTCTACTCCGAGAGCGTCAAGCGCCGCAACATCTCGAACACGGTCCAGGACGCCAACCGCACCGTGTGGGGAGCTCGCAGTATCCTGAGTGGCATCCGGAGTTTCTGAAGCCGACGCTCTCGCATCATCATTCCAAGGCCGGCGGCTCTCCGCCGGCTTTTCCTCAGCGGGCCCGCTCGACCTTCAGGAACACCATCCGCTTTTCCTCGGGTCTCTTCTCCCCCAGTTCGTTGCGCGGCGTCTGGGTGCCTACCAGGGCCCACTCTCCGTCCCGCACCCGCAGCGTGGTGGAAGATCGGAAGCTGATAAACTGCGGCATCTTGGCGCCCAGTACACCCCACTCCAGAATCCCCGCGAGCTCCACCGATTCGGGGGCGAGCGAGACGTCCCACATGGTTTCTCGCACTATCCCCGTCTGGCCGGGCCGCCCGGGCACGATTTTGCGAACCGCTTTTCCGCCGAGGGCGCCCTGGTCGGCTCCAAAGGGATCCGGTTCACCCCCTTCATCCTGCGCAGCCAACGGGTTGGACAGGAACCACAGGACGCTGAACAGCAGATACGTCGTTTTCATGACAGGGTTCATCAAACCCGTTCGACCGTCCAAGATCAGCAAAAATTCGCGTTCATTCGCGTTCATTCACGGTTAATTCCTCCTCCATGCTCTCCGACGCCTTCCAATCTCAGCTTGCCCACACCCTCGCCGAGATCGAAGCGGCCGGACTCTACAAGCGGGAACGCTTCATCGCTTCCCCGCAGGATGCCGTGATTCGTCTCCAGGACGGTCGTGAGGTGCTCAACATGTGCGCCAACAACTACCTCGGCCTGGCCGACCACCCCGAAGTGATCGCTGCCGCCCGCGAGGCGCTCCAGCTCTGGGGATTCGGCATGGCTTCGGTGCGCTTCATCTGCGGCACCCAGACCCTCCACCGGGAGCTCGAGGAGAAGATATCAGAGTTTCTCGGCACGGAGGACACCATCCTCTATCCCTCCTGCTTCGATGCCAACGGCGGACTCTTTGAAACCCTCCTCAGCGCCGAAGACGCCGTCATCTCGGATTCTCTCAATCACGCATCCATCATCGATGGGGTCCGCCTCTGCAAGGCCCAACGGTATCGCTATGCCAACAACGACCTGGCCGACCTCGAGGCGAAATTGCAGGAGGCCGATGCAGCCGGCGCACGCCACAAGCTTGTCACTTCCGACGGAGTCTTCTCGATGGACGGCGTCATCGCACAACTCGACAAGATCCACGACCTGGCTGCCAGCTACAACGCCCTCGTCCACTTCGACGACGCCCACGCCACCGGCTTCCTCGGCGCCCGCGGCCGCGGCACCCACGAACACTGCGGTCTCTTCGGCAAGATCGACCTCACCACCTCCACCCTCGGGAAAGCCCTGGGGGGCGCCTCCGGGGGCTACACCTCGGGACGGAAGGAGATCATCGATCTCCTCCGCCAACGGTCCCGACCCTACCTCTTCTCCAACAGCCTCGCCCCGCCCATCGTGGCGGCCTCCCTCAAAGTCATCGACCTCCTCGGCGCGTCCACCGAATTGCCCGACCGCCTCAAGGCGAATTCAAGCTACTTCCGCACCGCCATGGCCCACACCGGATTCGAAATCGCCGGGGCCGACCACCCCATCACCCCCATCATGTTGGGCGACGCCGCCCTCTCCCAGCGCTTCGCCAACAAGCTCCTCGACCATGGCGTCTATGCCATCGGTTTCTTCTTCCCCGTCGTCCCCCAAAATACCGCCCGCATTCGCACCCAGATCTCCGCCGCACACACCACCGAACACCTCGACCGCGCCGTGGAGGCCTTCACCAAGACCGGCCGCGAACTCGGCATTATCTAACCACCGAGACGCGGAGCGCACAGAGAAGAGATGAGCGCAACTTCTTCGTGGGCTCCGTGAATTTCGTGGTTTACCTAACGTTCACCACTCAGGATGCGCTCTCTTCAAATCCGCAGCGATATCCGGCAAATACATCGGCGCCGATCCCATCATGACGGCATCCGCCCCCGCCTCGAAGTAGCGCCCGACGTCTTCTGCAGTCGCCGCTCCTCCCACCGCCGCGATGGCAAGATTCAGAGTCTCGCGCGAAATGATCCTGGCCGCCTGGCGCACGCTCTCCACGCAGGGATCGTGAATGGCACGGCCCAGCACTCCGGCCTCCACAAACTGATCACCGAAGGCCGGTCTCCCGTCGCGGTGGAGCACTTTCCCGATGATGCAGTTCACCAAAGTCACTCCGTCTGCCACTCCATCCAGGGCTGTCAGGTAGGAGGCCAGCCTCTCCCCGTCTTCGAAGTAGCCCGTCTTGATTAACAGTGGCGTCGCTCCAATCGCGGCGCGAAGCTCTTCGGCGATATACTCGCTCGCCTCCACATCGAGGTAGA
>CAUZKZ010000115.1:0-12579 GCA_963580345.1 Verrucomicrobiia bacterium
TTGCGAAACGTCCCACTTGCCGATGCAACCGGTCGAATAGCCCCCTTCCTTCAGGACCTCCGCCACCGTGACTTCCTCGCCGTTGGTTTTCCACCCCCCGCCGATGCGGACCGGATAGCGACCCGTCAGCAAGGCGCCGCGCGACGGCCCGCACACCGTCTGGGCGTACATGCTGGTGAACCTGGTGCCTTCCCTTCCGAACTGGTCCAGCCGGGGGGTCTTGTGCTTCGTCGCCCCAAAGCAGCCGAGATCCGCGTACCCGACATCATCCATGAAGATGATGACGAAGTTGGGCTTTTCCGCGGCGGGAAGTTGCACCGCCGAGAGCGCCGAGGCGAAGATCAGAGCACAGAGAGCCTTGAGATTCATGTGGGGTTCCGGAGCGTATTCAGTGGAGTATTCAGTGTTCAGTATTCAGTCTGCCTTCGATGGTCTGTACACTGTATACCGAATACTGTACACTTTGGCCTTCTCCCTAGAACTTCTCCCGGTTCGGATCGTCGACGGAATCCTTGTAGAAGTAGTGTGTGCAAGGGATGATGACCTTCTTCTCGAAATCTTCGCCCTGCACGTGCTTGAGGAAAGTCTCCACCGACATCTCCGCCATCTTGCGGGGAAATTGCTGGGGGCTGTCGAAGAGCTTCTTCTCATAAACGCCGACCTTGCCGTCGGGTGATCCATCGAAGCCCACGATCGCGATCTGATCCTGTTTCCCGGCTTTTTCGACCGAGGTGTAGGCGCCAAGTCCGCACGGGTCATTGATGGCGAAAATTCCCACGAGGTCACCGTGGGCATTGATCATATCGTCGGCGACCTTGCTACCCACGATGCGGTCTCCTTTGCCGTTGAGTTCGCTCACGATCTCGAGCTTGCTGTTGTTCTCTTTGAGGAAGTCCTTGAAGCCATTCACGCGAAGAATGCAGGAGTTCGCTTCGGGCAGGTTGAGAATTCCGATTTTCCCGGTGTCCCCGGTCGCCTTCATCATGCTTTCGCCGGCCAGCCGCCCGCCTTGGAAGTTGTCGCTGCCGACGTGAAAGGTCACCAGCTTGGCTACTTCCGGGTCTTCCATCTGGATGTCGAATGTGAAGACCGGCACTCCCTTGGCGTGAGCCTGCCGGACTCCTTCCGCGGTGGCTTTCGAATCGGCGGGATTCAGGAAGATCGCGACACAGCCCTGCGAAACGAAGTCGTTCATCTGGGTGTTCTGCAGCGCGGCGTCTCCTTTCCCGTCCATGGCCTTGAGTGTGTAGCCCGCCGCCTTCGCCTTCTCTTCCATGATCTGCGCGATGAATTGGAAGAAGGGATTGTTCAAGTTCATGCACGTCATGCCGATCGTGCCTTTGCTCTCGCCGGTCCCTTGTTTTTTGCCGCCGCCGTTGCCGCCGCTTTCTTGTTTTTCTCCACAGGAGACCAGTGAGAGGAGAAGCCCCGCGATAATGATGAATAGGAAGCGATTCGTTTTCATATGCCTGCGCAAGACTGGATTCAGATTCGCTCCCTGTGAATCCAAAATCTCTTCCCGGAGTCCTCAACTGGTGCGATCTCATCCTGGCAGCTGCAGGGCCGCGGAATTTGTGAGAGATCGTGATAATTCGTGTATTAGAACCACTTACCCAAGGTGACCCTACGTGCTTGCGAGAAGTTTCCCGATTCCGCCGCTTTGCCGCGCTCTGTCGAGCAGGACCGCCGCAATGATGATGCCCCCGAGCACGATGTCCTGGAGCGGGTCCGCGAAGTTCAACTGGTTCATCCCGTTCTGCATGACCCCGATCACGAAGGCGCCGATGAGCGTGCCGAAAACCCGCCCGCTTCCGCCGAACAGGCTGGTGCCCCCCACCACCACCGCCGCAATGACGGCCAACTCGTAAGACGTGCCCATCACGGTGGTTGCGGCGCTCACGCGCGAAGCCTCGAGGCAGCCGCCCAGTCCGGCCATGAGACCGCATACGGAGTAAACAAAGACGATGACAGCTGTGACGGGAACGCCGCTCAGGCGTGCCGCTTCGGGATTGCCGCCCACCGCATAGATGTAGCGGCCCCACTTTGTGCGGGACATGAAGATGTGCGCCGCGATGTAAAGCAGTGCCAGGAGGATGACGGTGTTGGGAATGGCGAGAATCCTGCCGTGGTTCAACCACGCGAACGAGTCCGGCAGGTTCGTGACGGTGAATCCCTCGTTCGTCATTTCCGCGAGTCCCCGCGCGATCATCATGATGCCGAGTGTCACGATGAACGGAGCGACCTTGAAGAAGGCCACGATCGCCCCGGAGAAGAGCCCGATCAATCCGCAGCACAGGATGCCGACTGCGAACCCCAGGAAGACCATACCGCCACTGACGTCGTTCACGTCGCCGCCGGCTGCGATCACCTTGTCGACCTTGAGTTCGACGACCCACGCTCCCATCATGGCGGAGAGCCCGATGAGGCTTCCAACCGAGAGATCAATTCCAGCTGTCACGATCACGAGGGTCATCCCGATCGCCACGATAGCGATCACCACCACGCGGTTCACAATCGCCATGAAATTCGCCGGGCTGAAGAAGGTGGACTTGAGGTGGGAGCTGGGCGTGAGGATTTCGAAGCCCTCGAACTCCGGATAGTTTGTAGCGACATTTTCAATCACGGGCATCGCGACGGGACCGCTGGTGGCGATCGCCCCCAGATTTCCTCCCGCCGCCTTCAGCTCATCCAGGGCGACGCGCAAGTCCCGCGGTTCCCCGATCACGAGTTGAAACTTGGTCGATCCCCTGGACTCCAGGCCTTTTCCGACCAGCTCGGCGAAGTTGCCAAACTTCGTATTGCGCGCCCCGAAGATGAGCACGGTCTCGTCGGCGGACACCTTCACGCTGATTTTCTCCACCATAGCCGACGCTGCGCTGGGTCCGTCCGGGTCGGTTCGCTTGAGGGTCAACAAGCTGAACAGCAGGCACAACGCCAGCAGGACCAGCACCATCCCATAGTCACCAAGTTTGATCTTCATTCCGTGGGTGGGCGGCATCGCAGCACAAGCGGGCCGTCATGGCACGTCGCAATTTCCGGTGCTCGGCCAACGCACCCGGGAAAACTAGACGAGCGGCATCACTCCGGTGCTGTCGCCGAGGTGGTCCCTCTTGACGCCCATGACCTGCACCATGGCGAGCCAGAGGTTTGCGATCGGGGTGCCGGGATCGGACTTCACGTGGCGGTTGGGAGTGATCGCTCCGCCGCCGTGGCCCGCGATGATGGTGGGGAGGTCGGTGTAGACGTGCAGCGAGCCGTCGCTGATTCCGGAACCGAGCGTGAAGATCATGTTATCGAGCAGGGTGCCTTCCCCCTCCTTGATGTCAGCCATCTTGGCCACGAGAGTGGCGAACTGCTGGATGTGAAAGTGGTCGAGGGCCTCGAGCTTGGTGCGCACGTGTTGGGCGCCCTGCCCGTGAGTCATGCCGTGGTGGTCGACGGGCTTGTCGAAGACACCCTGCACCGTGAGTGGCGAGCCCCAGCGCTCGGGGCTGCTCATGATGGTGGAGACGCGGGTGAGGTCGGTGCGGAAGGAGAGGATCATGAGGTCGCCCATCACCTGGATGAATTCGTCGCGGGTCATGGCCTGCCAGGGCTTGCTGGGCGGCGCGATTTTGAGATTGTCGATTTCGGACTGGCGTTTCGTGACGCGCTCGATCTGGCGTTCCACGGCGCGTACCGACTGCATGTACTCGTCCAGTTTCTCGCGGTCGACTTTCCCGAGGCCGCGGTCGAGAGACTTGGCGTCGTCCATCACGAGATCGAGCACGCTGCCGTGCTCCTGGTGTTCCTTCACCGCGAAGAGGCGGTTGAAGACGGCCTGCGGGTCGCGCAAGGAGCGCGCCACGTGGCCGTGCCCGTACCACGAGATGTTGTCGAAGTAGACCGACTCGCGGTTGTCTTCGTAGGGATTGCAGCTGAGCTCGAGGGAACGGAAGGCGGTGTGTTTCCCGGCCTCTTCCGCCATGATCTGGTCGATGGTCGTCTTGAGCGGGTAGCCGGCCGGGGAAAGCTCGTCCGGGGCGGCACTGCTGAGCCAGCAGGCGCCGGCCTGAGCGTGTCCGTCGGTGCCTGCTACTTTGACCCGGTCCAGCTTGGTGAAGAGCGAGATGTGTTCGCGAACCGGGGCGAGGGGTTGGAGGGTGGAACTGAGCTTGAAGCCGGGGCCCGTTTCCTCCGGGTGCCAGGCGCGCTGCACCACCCCATTGGGAATGTAGAAGAAGGCCGCGCGCACCGGAGGCTTCGTTTTGGCCGGGACGGCCGCGAAGCTGCGGTTCTGCATGATTTCGAGCAGGGGGAGTGCGAGGGTCGCGCCAGCACCGCGGAGCATGGTGCGCCGGGAGAGGGTGGTTCGTTTCAGGATCATGGCTTCTTCGCTTTCTTGAAGTCCAGCTGGTTGGTCTTGTGGAGGAAAGGATAGCTGGTGACGACCCCGGAGACAACCGTGGAAAACCTGCCGTGTTCCGCCATGACGTTGCGCAGGATTTTGTCCACAGCCGGCTTGTCGCCGAGGTCCAGCTCGCGCCCGAGGGCGTAGGAAAGGAGGTGTTCGCAGAAGGCCCGCATGAACCAGTCCGGGTTCTTCAGGAGGGTGTCCTTCAGGCCAATCACGTCGTTGAATTTCATTTTTCCGAACAATTCGCCGCTCGCATCGATGGCGAGGCCGGAGCGGTACTTGTCCCGCCAGCGGCCGATTGCATCGTAGTTCTCCAGCGCAAACCCAAGAGGGTCGATCTTCCGGTGGCAGGAGACGCAGCTCTGGTTTTCCTGGTGGGCAATGAGGCGCTCGCGCAAGGTCTGTCCCTTGGCCTCGATCACCGCGTCGTCCGCCTCGATCTCCGGCACCACGTCCGGGGGGGGAGGGGGAGGCTTGTTGAAGATGACGGTGGCGACCCAGGCGCCGCGGCGGATGGGACTGGTTCGCAGCGGGGAGGATGTCATCGTCAAAGCTGCCGCGGAGGTCACGACGCCACCTTCGCGGCGGGTTTCGAGGTCGCGCCGGCGGAAATCCTGCGAGCCGGTATTGAAGCGGCCCCGGTTGGACTTTTTGCCGAAGGGGACCTCGTCCTTGTACCACGATTGCAGTTCGTCGGAGCGGTAGGAGTAGTTTGAGTCCACCAGCAACATGACGGAGCGGTCCTCTACCATGATGCTCTCGAAAAGGAGGAGCGGTTCGACCATGGTTTGCAGACCGAACTTCCACTGCTCGCAGCCGATGCGCGAGTAGTAGACCTGGAAGCGGTCGAAGTCGGGCACCGCCGTGATGAGTTGATCGAGGCGCAGCCACTGCCGCGCGAAGTTTTCGGCGAGGGCCTTGCTGCGGCGATCTTCGAGGAGGCGTTTGACCTGTGCGGCGTAGATCTCGGGCTTCACGAGATCCCCGCTGCGGGCCCTTTCGACCAACTCCTCGTCGGGGAGACTGCTCCAGAGGAAGAAGGAGAGCCGCGCCGCCAGCTCGTATGCAGTGAGGGGTTCTTCCACGGCGGCGTCCTGCTTGCGTTCCGTGATGTAGAGGAAGCGCGGTGAGGCGAGCACTGCTGCCACCACGCTCTTCATCGCCTGCTGGAACGTCTCGCCGCGTTCCAACTCGCGTTTCAGGAAGTTCACGTAGCGTGCCGCCAGCTCATCGGTGACGCGGCTTCGGAAGGCCCGCTCCAGGAAGGGTCGCAGGCGTTGCTCGGCGAGCATCGGCCACAGCGCCTGATCGGCGGCTTTGGGCGGAGCGAAGAAGGTTCCGGTCAGCCCCGAGTAGCGGTCGAATTCCTTGCTGTTCACGATGGAGCGGCCCAGCTTGAGAAAGCTTTCGAGCAGGATCGGCGAGACGCTGAGCTGATTCCCCTGGTTGTTGAATCCGTGCTCGGCCTGCAGATCGATTGCGAAGGGGGTCACCCCGGTGAGAATATGTTGCTCGATCTGATTCTTGCCGAGGGCGCGATTGGACACCCGGATCGAATCGGGGAAGCGTCCCGAGGCCGGGTTGAAGTAGTTGCCGGCGCGGATGACCTTTTCCGGGAGCGGATAGAGGTCGCCCTTCAGCTCCAGCAGGTCGCGCACGGCATTGTTGTACTCGTATCGATTGAGGCGGCGCATCACGATGGGGGTGAGGCCGCCCGACGACTTCAAGTACTCCTCGAGGTAGCCGTTGAAGAGGGCCTGCAATTTTCGCTGCGCTTCCGCGGTTGGCTGCTTTTCATCCTCCGGGGGCATCTCCTGGTAGGCCAGGACTTCCGCCACCTTGTTGGTCAGTTCGATGTCCTTCAGGAAGTCCTCGCTGGTGAGGAGCTTCTTGAGGTTGACCTTGCCCTTCACCTTTTCCTTGTCGCCGTGACATTTGAAGCAGTAGGTGGCCATGACGGGGCGCATTTCCTCCAAGGTGACGGATATCTTCTTTTCGGGCTTCGGTGTCGACGGGCCTTCGGCGCTCCCGGGCCCGGCCCCGGCCACTGCCTTGGGAGGGGCGAGGTCGACGAGATCCACGTAGTCGAGGCCCATCAGGAAACCCCCGCCGCCGTACGGCTTTGCCTTCGGATTGTTTCCAATGAGCTTGAAGACGAGCTTGTGTGTGCCGGCACTCAGATCCAGTTTTCCGAGGTCGATCAGCGGAGCCAGCTCGACGCGGGACGAGTAGAGATCGATGTCGTTGCGCAATTCCTTTCCATCCAGGCTCAGCGAGAACAACCCGTAATCCGGAGCGAGGGTCAACCGGAGGGAGGCCTTGTAGCTGCCCTCCTTTTGAACTCGAAGCTCGGTTTCCATGGCCTGGCCGACCTCGCCGTTCCAGAGCAGGTGGGCCTCGCCGCTCCATCCTTCCCCGAATCCCCGCATGTCCTGCTGCCGCGACTTCCCGCGCATCGGGAGGCTTTCTCCTTCCAACCGCCCCCCCGCCGGACCCGCCGGACCCGCCGCCTGCCGGCCGCGCACGCTGTGATAGTCGAAGGGCTCCGCGAAGATGAGGCTCGCGGCGCTGATCAGGAGGGCGAGGGGGGTTGCTG
Source organism: Verrucomicrobiia bacterium (assembly GCA_963580345.1). Taxonomy (GTDB): domain Bacteria; phylum Verrucomicrobiota; class Verrucomicrobiia; order Verrucomicrobiales; family Akkermansiaceae; genus Roseibacillus_B. The sequence goes on from CAUZKZ010000115.1 coordinate 6,993, forward strand.
GTCTCATCACGCCTTTCCTTTAGTTCTCCCCCGACAATACGGATTGTCCAGCCGCGAATCGCAAGGAAACGTCGTCATTTGGGGTGAATTGCGGTGGTGGCACCATATCGCCGCACCCCGAAGTCATTTCTTCAGTTTCTTCTCCCGGGCCTCCCGCCCCCGCTTCAGGGCCTTGCGGTGGATCTCCTCCTGCGCCTTCTTCAACCGCTCCGGCCACTTGAAGGTCGGCGCCCGGTTCGGATCGTAGCCCTCCAGGTGACCGTGCAGGCGCGTGGCCGGCTTGGTGTACTTTAATTCGGTTTCGCCGAAGACCTCCTTGCAGAGCGCGGCCAGACCCGGATCGTACGCGATGAGCTCCTGGCGGGTGTCGACGTGGTTGTGGTCATGGTCGGGCGGACGGTTATTGTCGAACCAAGACTGCACACCCTCGGCGAAGTACTCGTAGTGATTCACGGAGGCATACTTGCCGGTCCAGAGCCACTTCTTCATGGCCTCCTGGTAAGTCTTCTCCAGCCGCCGGTCGAAGGTCGGATCGACCCGCACCACGCCCCGCAGGTGGATGTTGTGGGCCAACTCGTGGATCACGATGCTTTCGGTGGCATAGGGATCGCCGGGGTAGCCGAGAAGATTTTCTTCGGCGCACGAGCAGAGCGGATCCCTCTCCGAGCCACCCCGCCCGCGGGACCGGGCGTCATGGAAATCCTTTGGCTTGAGGTGATCCCATCCGGGAAGATCGGTGGTGTACTCGTTGTAAGCGATCACGCGCAGTTGCGACCCGCTCTCGATCATGGCTTGCAGGACATCGGGGCGCAGGGCCAGCATCTCGGTCACCAGAAAGCCCGCTTCGCGCAGGGCGTAATCGTTGACCTTTTCGGAGGAGAGAACCGGAAGCCCGTAGGCGTCGACGTACTTCTTGTAGAACGGGTCGGCCTTCAGTTTCGGGGGCGGGGCGGTCACCGCGAGGTGCTTGCGGAGGGGCGGTCCGCCCCAGGCCACCTCGAGCACCGGCAGGACCTTCGAATCGTGCCTCTTCAGGTCAATGAAGTGAAATGGATACCAGTCGTTGCGGCCGAAATAGGCTTCGCTGGTCTCCGCGAAGTACTCCATCTGGGTCGTGAGGGCGTAGGCCATTTCGGTGGTGTAAGGCTGACCCGGGATGCCGCGGGTCCGTTTCACAGCCTGGTAAGTTCCGGAAGCCGCGGCCCGCTGGAAGGCGGCCTTGATGGCGGGCTCGTCGAACCCGAAGATCTGCTCGTGGTAGGCGTGCGCCAGCTGGTGCAGGGTGCGAAGCGGCATGCGGCGGATCTCCTCCGTCATCTCATCGATGCAGCTGAACTCGACGCCTTTCGCCATGAGGGGATTGCGCTTGTTTTCGATCAACCAGGAGCGCTCGGGGTGATACTCGGCCCGCGAGCCGAACTCCGGGTAGAGCGGCGAGAACCAGAGCGGGACCTTGCGCAAATGATGGACGGCCTGGGCGGGAACCCGTTTCTGGAGATCGGCCAGCTGCTCTTTCAGGAGGACCAGGGCCTTGACGGTGTTCGCGCGGTTCTTCTCGAGGAGCTTCCGGCTCACGAGAACTCGCCACCCCTCGATGTGATGCGACTCGTAGCCCCTCACGTCCATGCGGGGATCGCCCGATGCGACCAGCTGCGCGTCCAGAAGCTCGCGCAGGCTGTCCCGCCGGGTCGAGTGGTGCGGATCCGCCGCGAGGTTGTGAAGCTGGCCGGGGTCCTTTTCCAGGTCGTAGAGTTCTTCGTCCGGGCGGATCGAAAAGCACCGCTTTGAGGCGGAGTCTTCGGGATGTTGCAGCATCCACTGCTTGGTGGGAGAGGGATCGATGTTGAACGAAAACGCTTCCGGTCCATCCGGCCAGGGATGCTTTGTGAAGTCGAATACCGGCGGATCGCCCCGGCCTCGGCCGGTCAGCCATTTTTCCGGCGCGAAGTTGCGGATGTAGAGGTGGCTCCTGGTGCGGATGGCCCGGCTGGGATTTGGAAAGACGTGTTGTTCCAGCCCGCTCAGGATGTGGGTGCGGGCCGGCTCGATCTGTCCGGATTTTTCCGAGCGAAGGATCGGGAGGAGGGTGCGCCCCGTCATCACGGAAGGGATCGGGAGGCCCGCCGCGTCGAGAAAGGTCGGGGCGAGATCGGTAAGCGAAACGAAGTCTTCGATCTCGCGAGCGCTCCTGGTCCGGGCGCCCCACCGCACGACCAATGGGACGCGGGTCCCGGTGTCGTAGAGGGTCGCCTTGCAACGGGGGAACGGCATCCCGTTGTCGCCGGTCATCACCACGATGGTGTTTTCCAATTCGCCGGTGCGTTTCAACCTCGCGATGATGAGGCCCGCGTCGCGGTCAAAGCGCTGGACGCGCTCGAGGTAGTCGCACAGGTCGCTTCGCGTCGTGCCGTTGTCGGGCAGGCCGGCGGGCACCACCACCCTGGAGGGATCGAGCCCGGCCTTTTCCCCGGTCTTCCAGACGTAGGGACGGTGCGGTTCGCCGGCGCCGTACCAGAAACAAAACGGGGCGTCGGCCTTTTTGGATTTGAAGAACTTGGCGAACGATTCGAACCGCGTTCCGAAGGGATCGCGGCCGGTGTGTTCGTGTTTGCTCGGCTGCGCCCCCTTGCGGGAGAATCCGAGCTGGTAGCCCGCTTCCTGCAGCAGCTCGGGATAAACCGGCACCTCCCCCGGAAGCGATCCGCCCAGGTTCTGTCCACTCTCGAGCCGCCAGTGGGACTGCCCGCTGGCGATCGCAAAGCGGCTGGGAGTGCAGGAGGGCGAGGAGGCGAAGGCGTAGGGAAAGAGGACGCCCTCTTTCACGAGCCGGTCGAAAGTGGGTGTCTTCACGACCGGATCCCCCAGGGCTCCCGCATGCGGCCACGACCAGTCGTCGCCGATAAGGACGAGGATGTTCGGCCTGCCCGTCGGAAGATCGCCGGCGTGGGGCGGCGGGGCCGCGGAAACACCCCCAAAACCGAGGACCCAAAAACAGAAACCCAGGGGGAGGAGGCACAGCCGGGCAAACATATGGGCTTCCTACGTGGAATGGGTGGCTCGAGGTTTCGAGAATCTGGAACGCGGTGGAACGACACCGCCCCCGGGGCGAAGGCGGCGCAGCTCCGCGGGGCCTCGCCGGGAGCGGGGTCGGCCGCCGGATGAGGTCCCGGCCCTGGCCTGCCGGGGCAGCTGCATCCGCGATATCAAAGCGCGATGACCTGCCGGTAATGATGAGTATCGAGGCGCCGGGTGCGGACGCTGGCGGATTCCACCGAGAGATCGATGCTGAACAGACCGTTCGATTCGGGCCGCCAGTTGAAGGCCCACAATTGCCATGACAAGGGGTTCTCTCGTTTCAACCGCCTTACCGGAGCCCGATCGATCATCACCTCCTTGCTTCTTTGGTGACGAATCGTGATCCGCAGGTCCGGATCCACGACCTCGATCCCGCCCCACAGCAGGCCGATGATCGTGTAGCTCTTGGAGCGGTCGGGCTCGAGCCACTTCTCCACCCGAATCGGAGCGGCCGCCACGTCGACCTCTGGCGCGACGTATTCCGAATAGAACTTTGGCCGCCCTCGTTGGTGGGTTCGATCCGCGAACTCTTGCATTTGGGCCGTGGCACGGGTATTTGAGTCGGCTTGAAGGAAGGAAATTTCCCTCACCCATTTGATCGAGGCGCAGCCGTACCACCCCGGCACCACGAGACGCACCGGAAAGCCGTGATCTCGAGTGAGTGGTGCGCCGTTCATCCTGGTTGCGAAAAACGCCTTTTGCCTTTTCAGGTCATCAAAGCTGAAGATCCAGCTCGCGCCCGGGATCGACTTGACCGCAAAAACCCCCGGCTTTTCGTTCACTTTTCTCCGATCGAATCCGGTCACAAGGACGTGGGAGGCTTCGGGCCTTATTCCCAGTCTATCGAACACCTTCCGGCACGGGACTCCGGACCAATGAGCCGCCGACATCAGGCGAAATCGAGAATAGCGGTCATTGCCCGCACACTCCAGCATCGCCACGCCGATGTCTCGTTCCATGGCAAACATTTCGTTGATGGAAACCGTCCGTGGTTTGTCGACCAGGCCCTTGATGGCGACGTGCCTCAGCTGGCCGATACCAAGCAGATCGGGAGTCTCGGTGCGCACGAAGAAGTTTCCGATGGAATGAACGGAGCTTTCGATCTTGTCGAAGTCCGCGGGCCCCTTGGGCAAGAACTCCGTGAGGTCGGCATATTGACGGGCGTTTCGGCCCTCGCCCATTTTGGTATAGGCCGGATCGTTGGACAGCAGGCGGGGAATCCACGAGGGATCTTTGAGTTCCACCGTTCCAAGAAAACGAGGGCCGGTGGGCAGGGGAGCCGACCCTGAAGAACCGCGGGCCTGCGTCGCCGCTCGCTCACCCCGCCCCCCGGGGGTGGCGCATCCCGCCACGACAAAACTGGTGATCACCACCGATTCATGGAGAAACTCGCGACGATTCTTTTGCCCGGAGCCATTCATCGTGGTGCGCGGCCAAGCCCGGCAATTCTCCTAACGCAAAGGGCACCGGGAAGCCACCATGGAAGTTCCCGGATTTGCCTTTTGAGGCCCGTGACCGTGCGAGGCTCCGCGGCCCCGCGCATTTTGGCGGCGCCTTTGCCAGAGCGTGCCGGGGTTGCAGGAGGGTGCCAACCGCCACACTAACTTCCCGGCCGAAGCACTAGATCGCGGCGTTGTGGGTGCCGGCGGGGGAGTGCCGCGATACGCCGAAGGTCACTTCGAGGATGAGACGCGGGCTCTTGGTGACGGGGAGACCGGTGTGAAACCCGAAGGGGTCCTCCACGAAGCCGAACCCGGCGTCGCCGGTCACCTTGACGACGTTCTCCGCGCCGTAGCGATCCAGGAGGGGACTGGCGTTGAAGCCGCGTTTCAGGGAAAATTGATCGACGAGCTTATGGTGGCGGTGGCTGCCGCGAATGAATACGTGCGGGCCGCATCCCTCGTGTACGTCCGTCAGGTAGAAGAAAAACTTGAGGGTTCGCCAGTCGTGGAGATCGAAGTGGTAGCGGTTTTGGCCGAAGATGGCCGGATTGACGGCGGCGGCGGTTCCGCCTCCGTTGCACTCCTTTCGGGCCGCCGGTCGGAGGGGCAGGCTCCACCACAGCCTGGAGCGGACCAGGCGCGGTTCGGTGCGCAGGTAGCCCCCGGCGATCTCGAGAAGTTGACGGTCTTCCCACAGCCTGCGAATCGCGCCGCAATCCTTGATGCTTTCGAGGTAGTCCGCGATAACGATCGGTTGACCACGATCGTCGACGGCATTTTCTACCTGCCCCGGTTCACAGGCGAGGGCGGGATCGGCATTCCCGTAGCACATCGATCTGTTCGTGAATTTCCGAATCTCCTCCACCGCCGCCTTGGGAAGCCGGAGTCCCTGGAACTGGCCGTCCCGCTCCAGCGTTTCCAGCGCCACCCCGAGATCGACCGGTTCGATGTAAGCACCCGACCGGCCCCCGTGTAGATTTTCTCGACAGCGGGGGCGAGGCCGGGTCAGGGCGCGGCGACTCGCCGCTCAAGCGGCGCGGCGTTCCGGGCGCACGACGGAGTGCTCGTGC
>CAUZKZ010000116.1:0-12494 GCA_963580345.1 Verrucomicrobiia bacterium
CAGATTATTCTTTAGCAAATTGAATCCGCGCAACAACCACGGCAAGCCCAGCGACGATTGGGACCAGGTCATGTCGCTCACCCAGCGGATGACCCTCGGTCCCGACAAATTGATCCGAATCGAACCGGTAGACGCCGTGGCTTCCCTGCGCGGGGAACACCGGCAGGTCGAGGAAACGGCCATGCCCGCCAACCAGGAAATCATCCTGGAGGGAATCGAAGGCAATTCCATGGAACTGGAGGTGGAGATCGACCCCGGGAATGCCCGCTGGGTGCAACTCAATGTCCTGCGTTCGCCGGGCGCCGAAGAGCAGACCTCGATCACCTTCTACAACTACGATCAGAAATTGGCCTTCTGGTATGACACGCCGGGTGTGATCTGCCTGGACGGCACGCGATCGACCACGCTGCCCGACGTGTGGCCCAGGCCGCCCGAACGCGCCAACCTGGCACGGGGAGCGGAGCCGCTGAAGCTGCGCATCTTTATCGACCGCAGCATCGTGGAAGTATTCGCCAACGGGAAGCAGTGCCTGGCCATGCGCGTCTACCCGGGCCGCAAGGACAGCCTCGGGGTCTCGCTGCGCGCCCAGGGGCAGGAGGCGGTGCTGAAACGGCTCGACGCCTGGCAGATGAAATCGATCTGGCGGTGAGAGCGCCGGCCCCGGGGGTGACGCTGCTCAGGGGACGGTCAGATTGAAATCGTCGAGGTACCATCCGGCGAAGGGGTTCTCGTCGAAGTCATCGCTGATGAGCCTGAACTCGATCTTGATGATTTTGCCGAGGGCCGCGGGCGGCAGGACCGTCGTGACCTGTTCCCAGTCGGGGGACTCTCCGCCGAGGTCGGCCTCGATCACGGCCAGCACCGAGTCGTCGCTGCTGTCGAGCACCGAGACGTTTCCGGAATCGAAGCCCGCCTCGATGTCGTAGAACTGGAAATACGTCAGGGTCGCCCCCCCGGCGGTGGTCAGGTCGATCGGCGGCGAGCGAAGCCAGGCATCGGCGTCGATGGCGTAAGAGTCGGCGAGGTTTGTCCCGAAACAATTGACGGGACTGTGGGCGGCGGCTGGGCCCACGTTGGAGGGCGTTCCCAGTTCCCAGTCCGTTCCCGCCGCTCCGGGCGAACCGGTGGTCCAAAGTCCCGGCCCGCTCTCGAAGTCATCGGCCAGGATGGAAACCGGCGGGGCGTTGAACTCCTCGATCACGAAGAAGCGCTTGGCCTCGGGTGGAAGCGCGATGGTGAGGGTGTTTTCCGGCGGAGTAGCGGCAAGGTCGGCCTGCCCTCCGAAGATCGGCCAGTTGATGGGCTCCGCAGCGGAGGGATCGGTTTCGCTGCGGAGGTTGTAGAGCTTCCCCCCGGCGCTTTCCCAGCTGATGCTGAACTGGGCGGTGGACGAGTTGTGGGAGACGTCCGTAATGCGGACCCGCGGAACGGTGAGCAGCCCGATCGATAAGTTGTCGATCGCTCCGTTGAAGTGGTTGCTGCCGGTCCCGCTGATGCGGATTCGCGCCGGCCCATCGCCGTCGCCGGTGTAGGTGAAGCGGGCCGGGCTCAGAGGCTGGACCGGTGACCCGCTGGTCCACTCCCCGGTCAAATGGTTCAAACTGCCGATGACGCCGTCGGACCCATTGAGGATCTCGACCAGCAGCCCATCGCCTGCCAGCGTCGCATTCTTGGCGATGGAATCGATCACGGTGGGTCCCGCGTCGAAGGTGACTTCGTAAAGGGTGCCCGCGTCGTTGGCCCCCGCAATCCCCGTTACGAGGGAGATCGAGGAGTGGATGCTCTGGAGCGGCAACGCAAAATCTGGGGACCCGACCCCATTATTCAGATCGATGGCATGGATGTTGAATTGATCGCCCTGCCAGCCTGCAGGGATTCCGCCGAACTGGAGGGGCAGTCGCCGTCCGCCTCGAGGAACACGAGTCCCAGGCTCGGCGCGATTTGCGCCAGGCGGGGCAAAGGATGGAACTCGAATTTCCCTTTGCCGTCGTTGCGCAGGATCCCGCTCGCCAGTTCGTTCGCTTCCAGTTTGAGCGACCTCTCGAGCTTGGACTTGGTGAAGATCTCCGCGAGGTCGGCGACCGCGAAGTCGTGGAAATTGCCGAACTTCTCCTTGATGAAAGGCATCGCGCCGCTCGAGCAACTACGGCCGCGGTTCGGCACGATGGAGTCGCCGTCCCGATGCGCCTCGACGCAGTGCGATTTCCCGAGTCCGTCGAAGTCGCCGTAATACAGCAGCTGCGGGCGCTCCCTGGTCGGGTGGTACCTGGTGTTCCAACCGAAGTCCCCTACGGCGTAGTCGATGTCGCCGTCGCGATCGACGTCCGCGGCCGCAATGCAGTTCCACCAGCCGAGACGTTCCGCCAGCCCGGCAGCGGCGGTCGCTTCGACCAACTTGCCGCCATCGTTGCGATAGAATTTCACCGGCCCGTACTCGGTGGTCACGAGCAAATCCGGGTCGCCGTCGCGATCGGCGTCCGACCACAGGGCATCGGTCACCATGCCGGCCCCGGCGAGGGCCGCGGCCGCTTCCGGCGGCGCATCCGAGAAGCGGCCGGCGCCGTCATTGAGCAGCAGCCGGCTCGGCGGGGAGGTCGGGTACTTGCCCGGGATGACCCGCGCTCCGACGAAGAGATCGAGATCGCCGTCGCCGTCGAGGTCGCCAGTCGCCGCACCGAAACTGACCGTCTCCTCGCCGAGGCCCCATTGGCGGGAGACCTCCTCGAAAGCGAGGTTGCCGCGGTTTTGAAAGAGGAGGTTTCGCTCCTTGAGCGGGGGGTAGTCGCCCCAGCGGTTCTCGCCGGTGCGATCGTAGATTCGGCGCACCTCGGCCCGCGTGTCGGCGTTGAAGAAATCGCGGGTCATACCGTTGGAAAAGAAGACATCGTTGCGGCGGTCGCAGTCGAAGTCGGCGATCCTGACCGCCCAGGTCCAGTCGGTGGCCGAGAGCCCGGCCATCTGCGCCGCCTCCAGGAAGCGCGGGGTGCCGGTATTGAGGTAAACCGCATTGCGCATGTATTGGCGGGGATTGCCGAGTTCCAGAAACCAGCCCTCTGCGTCCATGTCGCCCATGTTGACCTTTTGCTTGTAGTGCGTGGTGGCTGCCATGTCGGTGGCGATGAAGTCGAGCCGTCCGTCGCCGTCGAGGTCGCCGGTGTCGCTCCCCATCGAAAACCACGGTGTGTTCGGCACTGCCTCGGCGATCACATCGGTAAACGTGCCGTTGCGGTTGTTGCGGTAAAGGTGGTCGGGGCCGAAAAAGTCGTTCGCGACGTAGAGGTCGATCCAGCCGTCGGAGTCGCAGTCCCACCAGGTGGCCGAGAGCCCCAGCGAGTGGTCGATCAACCCGGCGCGCCCGGCAACATCGGTGAACCTGCCCTCGTCGTTGCGCAGCAGGAGGTCGGCCTGGCCGGCCTGGATCGGATGCAGGCTGCCGTCTTTCCTGCGGATGGCGCCGATCTCGTCGCGGTAGGGCTTGGGAGCGATCACCTGGCCGTCGATGACTTTGAAATCGATGCGGCCCCGCGGGGGCGGGCCTCCCCGGGCCAGCCGGTTGGTGAGGAGGTGGGCGTCCAGGTCGCCATCGCGGTCGTAATCGACGAAGCTGGCCATGATGCTGGCGCCGGAGAACGCGAGCCCATACTGCGCCGCGTTCTCGACGAAGCGGCCGTCGCCGGTGTTGATGAACAGCTTGTTGGGCATGGCATAGGCGCACAGGTAGAGGTCGAGATAGCCATCGCCCTGGATGTCGACAAAGGTCGCCCCCGAGGTCCAGTGACTTCCGAGCGCGCCCCCGATGCCGGATTGACTGGTGATGTCCCTGAACTTGAAGCCGCCGAGGTTCAGGTAGAGGCGCGACCCGCCATGGGGCCGCGTCAGGAAGACCTCGGGCAAACCGTCGTTATCGATGTCGCCCAGGGCCACGGCGCCTCCGGCGAAGGGGCCCATGATCTGCTCGCGGACGGCTTTGTTGGGCGGCGCCCACCGGTGCACGAAATCGATCCCGGACTCGCCGGCCGGGATGCGCTGGAAGAGGGCATCGCCTCCGGAGTCGCGCGGCGCGAGCGGCTGGCTTTGCACTGCGCCGGGAGCGAGACGCCGCAGTGGATTGATGACGATCTCCTCCGCCGCACCGCTCCCGGTCTGCTCCTCGTCGTCGCGTTTCGAGCACTGGGGAAGAAGCGCCGCAACAGCGAGGGCGAGGGCGAGGGCAAACGCTGAGGCGCGGGCGGGAGGGCGATTCACGGGAGCGCGAACTTAGATGCGGAGAAGCCCTGCATCAAGAACGTGAATAGGAGACCGGGCGATCATCGTGGCAGGAATCTTCTCGAGCAGGCAGGATGGCCGGAAAGAGGGAGGCCGGCGACGGACAATTGGGAACCCCCAACTTGATTCTCATCGCAAACGCTCCTGTCGGGATTGCCGGAAAATATCGTTTTCAGGGCTCTTGAAGAGCTTCCTGCAATGCCAGGATGTAACTGGTAATAACCCTTCGCCGGGCCTCCGTGACCGTCCGTGGATCCTCCCCAAGTCCGGCCGGTCCCAAGGGAGGCGAGTATCTCGTCCAGCGGGGCGCGTGGTAAGAAAGATATCCACGCGTCACCATCGCGTCGAAGGGGATCGTATCGATCACGAAGGAGAGGGCGCGCTTGGCGGCTTCCAGCGATTCCCTCAGCTTCCTGGCCCACAGGTGGGCCTTTTCACTCGCGGCTTGCGAGGCATCGGCAGGTTCCCAGGTGATGGGCGGCTTGTCCCGGTCACTCCGGGCCAAGCGCTGCTGCTCGCGCTTGTCGATCGTTTCGCGGTCCTCCTTGCCAAGATGTTGCTCAGCCTCGCTGGAAAGCCGCGCAAGCTTTTCGCCGGCTTCGGTAATCAGGCTGCGCAGCCTCTGTGCGTAGCGATAGTCGTCGATCCCCTCGCGCATCGCTTCCCACGAGAGAGTTGGAATCGGGCCGTTCGGCGAGACACAAACCCTGGACAGCCTGGTGCGGGGATTGCCGCCCGGATTTCCATCCGCATCGGCGGTCCACAATTTGTTGTCGTAGTAGGCCCATTGCGCGACCCCCTTGACCCCGGTCCGGAAGGCCAGGAACCCGTAGAACGCCCGGCAGAACGGCATATTGTCGTGAGGACAGGTGCAGTTGTAGGTCCAAAGTTCCGACGAGAGCTTGTTGGCCTTCTGCAGAGTTTCCAGCGTAATCGCGCCGTCACCCTCGATCCAGACATCGTAATACCGGCCCAACACGTCGGGATCCAGGCCCGCCGTCGTGGTGCGGACCGGCACGTCCCAGGACTTGATCAGCTTGAGCCGTTTCAACGCCGCTTCGGCCCGTGGTCCCTCGCCGCCCGGTTCGTCGTTGACGTAGAGCAGAGGCGTCGGCCAGCCACGGGATTTCCAGGTCTCGAGGGTGGCTCGCAGGGCCGGTTCCGGAACCCCACCCCAGCCGTAACCGTGCCCCGAGGGCAACCAGAGGACCGGTTGACCGCTGGCGCCCAATCCACTCGCCAGGATCCACTTTAGTTGCGTGTCCAGGCCCACCGCGAAGCGGGGATCCTCCGGTTTGTACCCGTAATTGTGCGCGAAGTCGACCTTCGCCGAGCCGTCAACGTCGGCATTGTTGTAGACGGTCACGGTGTTCATGCCGTGCTCGCGCATGTCCCGGTAGTACGCCTGTTGTAATTCCGGAGTCAGGAATTCCGCGGCGATGTAGTGTTCGTGGTGGTAGATCAGGAAGGCGATGTCGGGTTCGGGGAGATCGATGTCCATCACCTCGACCTCGAGTGGCAACTCGCGAATGACCTGTCCCGCTGCGGTGACCTTCAGGGTTCCGCGATAGACGCCCGCCGGGCAGGTCATGTCCGCCCTGGCGGTGACCCACCACGCAATGATGTCTCCGCTGTCAATCGATCGGGGTCGCGAGAGCGGCAGCACCGCGCCTTGCAGCCGGCGGATCGTCACGTCGTTTCCGGCAATCGTCGATCCGTCCGCGGCAACCAGGTCACCCGACCCGACAAGGTCGACGTCGCTCAAATTCCGGAGGGCATGGAGCCCCACCAGCCCCGGCTCGTATTCACCCCGCGCCAGGTTGATCTGCAAGGAATCGATCAGCTCCGAGGCCGCTGGCAACGACTGGTCAATGTCCAGTGATTCCATGACGGACCGGCTGAAAAGCTGAACGCCGCCGGCTCCCGGCGCAGCCTCGACATCGGCCGCCCCGATCTTCTCGATCTTGATCTCGTCGATCCACACCGGCCAACCGAAACCCGACTGTGACCAAACCGACATCTGGTATTGCCGGCTCTCACGGGTGCGGAAGGTCTGATTGATCTCGAGCCACGGGTGGGACCTCGTCCAACCGGAGCGGTAGGATCCGACCACCCCCGCCTCGGAGCCGTGCACTTCGAAACGCAGGTCCCCAACCGATCCCGACGATGTCACCCACGCGCTCAACCGGTATTGGGAATGCGGCTCCAGGACAAAGGGATCGGACGATATCAGGCTGTGTGGCCACGGGTGCTTCTCCTTACGGTCGACCAGGATCGCCAGGGATCGGCGCCCCTGCATCTTCATGGTTTGATCCGGATACATTTCGCCCTTTTGCAGCCGCCAGCCGACTGGCTTGCCATCGACCCATTGCTCGAAGCCGCCATTCTGCAGCGACGGATTTCCCAGCGGGACCTTGACGGGCCCTGGCGCCTTCCCGCCCCTCGTTTTTTTTGCGAGAGCCGTCTCTGCCAACTCGCCCAGCGCCCGTTGTCGCGGCGGAAAGTTCCGCTCATACCGGACGTCGTTGAAGACGGCAAAATCGTCGAGGTATCCCCGCGAGTTCCGGCGTCCTCCCACCGACAGAAACTCCAATCCCGAATCGTAGGGATCCAGGTTTGTGGCGTGGATTTGACGCACACCCTCGACGAAGACGGACAACGTCCCTCTGCCCTTGCCGCCGCTCATGTCCCACGTCACTGCGATGTGCTGCCACCGATCGACGCCGAGAAATTTTTCCGAGTAATAGTCCCAGCCGTTGCGGCCATTCCAGCTGTAGCCCAAAACCATCCCCTGGCCGTTGGGCCGCGGGCCGACCCCCAGGAGGAAGGGACTCGGGCCCGTGAGCGTGAAGTAACGATGCGCCGGCTTTTCGTCGCCGAAGTCGCCGAGACGGCCAAAGAATTCGATCGTCCCGCGGGTCAAATCGATATTGCCGGCCGTGTCATAGCGGAGGCCGCGCCCCTTTCCGGGATCGCGGGCGTTGAGCGCCCGGCCAAACCTTCCGTGCTCCTCGGTCGTCAGCTCCGGCAGCGGGTCTCCCTCTTTTGCAATCGCTTTGCCATCCCCGACGGCGACATCCGCATCGCGTGTTGAATCGTAAGAGGCGTAAAACAACAGGTCGCCCCGGACCGGTGGTCCCGTTGCCAGGATGATCGCGATGCCGATGGTGAGTCGCCCTATGTCGGTCATGGATTCGCTTCCAGGTTGAATTCCAGTTCAAAAGTGACGCGATCATTCCGTGAACAACGTTGGAGGTGAAGGGGCTCCAAGCGGTTGACGGACAACCACATCACCACCGTGTAAAGGGTCCCCTTCTGGTGTCAACAGGGCAGATGGGAATTCGAGCTTGCAGGCCGGATGCCCGGTCTGGATCAGTCCAGCTCCCGCGGCGGAATTGCCGTGGCATGAACGAAGTCATATGCCGGGCGGGGAATTATGGGGAATCCCGGAGGGGCGGGGGATAGACAGGAAGAAGCCCCACGGGTGTATCCGGCATGATCTGAAGCGATTCCATGGTTTGAATTGGCAGCGGGTCTTGATAGGGTCAACGGCTTGGCGGGCGTGGAACCGGTTCCCGGTCGTGCTAGCCACAGAGCGCGCAACATTTTTTTCGAAAGGAGTAGACCATGGATAGATCGGACCGCAGGAGCTTTCTAAAACATGCCGGCGCAGCGGCCGCCACGACGTCGGTGCTGTCTTCGGGCCGGACCTCAGCGGCAGCTCGCGATGCCAACCAACGCATCGTCGTGGGCGTGATCGGCTGTGGCGGGCGCGGAGTCCAGTTGGGGAAGATCTGCGACGGGCAACCGGATGCAACCGTGGCTTACGTCTGCGATCCCGACCGGAATCGCGCCGAGCGTGCCAAGGCCGCGACCAAGGCGGATCACGCCGTGGCCGACATGCGTCGCATCTTCGAGGACAAGGCGGTTGACGCCGTTGTGATCGCCTCGTGCAATCACTGGCACGCCCCGGCGGCAATCCTCGCCTGCAAGGCCGGGAAACACGTCTACGTCGAGAAGCCGTGTTCAACCAGCCTCCGCGAAGGACGCATGATGATCGACGCCGCCCGCAAGCACGACGTGGTCATGCAGCACGGCACCCAGAGCCGCTCCAGTGAGGACATCCGGAAAGCGATCGCGATTCTTCGGGAGGGCACCATCGGCGAGGTACTGGTTGCCAAGCATGTCAACAGCCAGAAACGGGCCAACATCGGACATCAGAAGCCGTCAAAGCCGCCGGGCCACCTCGACTACGACCTTTGGGTGGGTCCGGCCGAGTGGCAGGAATACCAATCAAACCTCGTGCACTACAATTGGCACTGGTTCCACAATTTTGGCACGGGCGACATCGGCAACGACGGCGTGCACGGGATCGATGTGGCGCGGTGGGGACTGGGCGTCGATACCCACCCCAGCTTCGTGGCCGGATACGGTTCGAAGCTCTTCTTCGACGACGACCAGGAGTTCCCCGACACCTACACGATGACCTTCGAGTATCCGGGCGAAGGCAAGGTCGGCCAGAAGCGCCTGCTGGTCTACGAACAGCGGATCTGGTCCCCGTACAGGGCCGATGCGGATGGCAACGGCACGTTCTTCTACGGCACGAAAGGGATGATGGCGATCGGACGGGAGATCCGTGTCTACGGGCCAAATAACAAGCTGCTTCGCCAGGAGAAGATCTCGCGGGGTGGCGACGCCCACCAGCGCGACTTCCTCGACGCCATGAAGGACCGCACCCGGCGGCCCAACGCGGAGATTGAAATCGGTCATCTCTCCTCGTCCCTGTGCCACCTGGGCAACATCGTGGCGCGGACCGGCCGGGCGATCCGGTTCGATCCGAAAACTGAAATGATCCTCGGCGACGAGGAAGCTGGCAAATTGCTGGACCGCAACTACCGGCCGGGCCATTGGGCCGTGCCCAAAGCCTAGCGGGCCGGGCCCAGGGCATGGCGGACCGGGCCAGGCACGGAAATCGGCCCACGCCGCGCAGCAAACGAGTCATGAAACAGCATCCTCTCTTCATTAACACGGCGGGCCTTGGGGCCCTCTCGCTTGCACTGTGGGCACTGGGCGGCAGCCCCCTGCACGCCGAGCGCGACGGTCAAAAGGAAAACGTCTCGATCCGGGTCGGCATCGTCACCGCCCACGACGGCCCGCACCTGGGAATCTACCTGGACGCGGCGGCAGCTTGCAAGGGTGTGGCACAGGTCGCGGTCTCCGACGAGAGCGGCAAGGAATTCGAGCGGGCCCGGCGGGCTCTTGGCGGCGCGTTTCGCGAGGTTCCAACCTACCGGAGCGCCGCCGGAATGATCGCCGAATTCAAGCCCCAGCTCGTGATCGTGACTTTGCCGGCGCACCTGTCGCCGGGCCCGATTCGTCTCGCCTTGGAAGCGGGTTGTCATGTCCTGACCGAAAAACCGGGCTGCGTCCGCGCCGAGCAATTCGAAGCGCTCGTGAAACTTGCCCGCTCCAAGAAACGCCACCTGATGCTCTCGTTGCCCAGCCGCGTGAGCCCCCGATCAATGCGGGCCCGCCAGATCATTCAGAAGGGGTTCCTCGGAAAGCTCTATGCCGTGAACGTTCTCCAGGTAAAGGATCAAGCGCGCCTGACGCGGCCGGACTACCAGAAGTCCTGGTTTGCCTTCAAGGACAAGGCGGGAGGTGGCCATCTGATTTGGCTCGGCATCCACCAGATGGACCAGCTTCACTTTCTCACAGGGGATCGCGTCGAGAAGGTCACGGCCATTTGCCGAAACGTGGGCGGCCAACCGGTCGAGATCGAAGATGCCGAGGCCCTGGCCCTGCAATTCCAGAGCGGCATGGTCGGGACTTTTCACGGGGGCTACTACCTCAGCGGTGGCGCCATGCAATCGGGCCTGACGATCTGGGGGTCGCAGGGATGGCTCCGGCTCTCCGCCCACCGGGGTCCGGAGGGGACCGCCGAATCGTTCCAATGGCTGTCCAGGCACCCCGAGGCCCCCAGGGGAGTTCAAACCGAGAACCCGGCGTCGAAAGTCGGCGGCTACCAGGCCTTCGTCCAGGCCGCCATCGATTCCGTGCGCGGATCCCGCCCCCCTCCCTTGACCGGGGAGGACTCCCTCCAAGTCCTCAAGGTCATCTTCGCGGCCTACCGGGCCTCGGAATCCGGGACCGCGCAGCAGGTCAAGTGATCGACCCGACCCATAGGGGGCGACCCATAGGGGGACACGACCCATAGGAGCGCAATTATTGATCATCGCTCTCGCCCGGTTCCCGCTCCCGGCGGTCATCTTCTCCAATAATCACAATTCCCGAACTTTTCCGACCGACATTGACGGCTGCTGAGCGTGTTCTTATGAACATTCTTTGTGCCCTCTGTCTACCGTCCCCGTCGCCCTCGCGCCTCGCCCCTCTGGCAAATCGTCCACTATGCCTGGAATGAGTTTCTCGCCGAATACGAAACCGCCCACCGCAAGACCTGCGGACCGCTTCGACCCGACACCGTTCACGTCGTCGAGAAATTCTACCGCTGCGGCGACCTCTCCGCCGGATTCACCCGCCTCCAATGTCCCGACTGCGGCCACGAAAAGCTCTTGGCGTTTTCGTGTAAGGGTCGCCACTTCTGCCCCTCCTGCCACCAACGACGCGTCCGCCAGACCGGCCACTGGATTGCCCACACCCTCTGCCACGAGGTCCCCCACCGGCAGTTCGTCTTCACCATGCCTCGCCCCTTGCGCGGCATCTTCCGCAAGCGCCGTCATCTGCTCCACCTCCTCTACTGCGCTGCCATTGAATGCCTGCGCGACTGGTTCCGCGCCCGGCTCAAGCTTCCCGACGGCCAGCTCGCCGCCATCGCCGCGGTGCAGATCCCGCGACCGCGGGACGACTACCTTGTGTTCCACCCCCATGCCCACGTCCTGGCCGCCACCGGCCTCTATGACCGCGAAGGCCGCTTCCATGAGTTCCCGATCGAGTCCCTCGATCCCCTCGCCGAGCTTTTCCGCCACCGCTTCATCGCGACCCTCCTTCGCGAGAAACTCATCAGCGAAAAGAAGTCCCGCCAGCTCCTGAACTGGAAACACAGCGGCTTCAGTCTCGATGCCGGAGACAAACCCGTTCACAGCGCCGCCGGTCGGCAACAACTCGCAGAGTACCTGCTCCGCGCTCCATTCTCGCTGGAAAAGATCACCTGGGTAGAAAAGACGAAGCGCGTCATCTACCGCTCCAGCCGGAGTTGGCGGACCAAACGCAACTTCGAGGTCTTCACCGCCACGGAGTTCCTCGCTGCCGCCGTCGAGCACATCCCGCCCAAGAACCAGCACACCGTCCGCTACTCACCTGATAACGCTGGAGCCCATCCATGTGCCCGCCCTGTGGCGTTGGGCCATCGATCAGGACACGGTCTCCATCGATGCATCCGATGTCCCGTGGGAAGCCCCGGAACTTCCCCTCGATGACGAACGCATCCTCGTCCTCGATCCCGCGGCCG
The DNA here is from genome assembly GCA_963580345.1 of Verrucomicrobiia bacterium. Classification (GTDB taxonomy): domain Bacteria; phylum Verrucomicrobiota; class Verrucomicrobiia; order Verrucomicrobiales; family Akkermansiaceae; genus Roseibacillus_B. Next base: position 11,735 of record CAUZKZ010000116.1, read on the forward strand.
CGGGACTCCCGGCAGACGAGTTTTTCGACTCCTGATCCAGCCTCACCTCTGTTTGCTACTCGCCGCACCTCGAACGCGGCGGGACGAGAGAGCTCTGCCCTCGAAAGCGCAATATCAGGCCCAAATCCCGCCACCAGGCTCCAATTTTCCTTCTTCCCCCTTGATCTCACCAACCAAGCCGCCTCAAACTCTCTCGAAAGTTCAAAAGGACGCCATCTGCATCCCCTTCCTCCCCCTGCACCCCCACCAACCCCGGCTCTTGCGCCTCAATGAACCCGGTCCTGAAAAGCAATTTCCTCTTATGAAACTTGACCGGCCACACTTGCCATAAGTCGTTGAGTTTCATCGATGTCTTCCCCCGGACGCGTCCGGGTTGTGGGCTGCTATGAGGTTGGTCAAGTCTGGGAGTGAGATTTTTGTTCTTGGTTCAGGTGCAGTCAAAAGGAAGGGAGCCGAGGGTCAGGGACTGACAAAGGGCTTTCTTGAAAGCCCATCCTTGCTCCCAACGGGAGGCGCAATGCAGCCGCCTGTTCCGGAGTGGACGATGGTTTGAGTTTGAGTTGTGTTTCACGAAGGTCTTTCTTCCCCTGGGAGCGTGGTCGGTCTTCCGCCGAACGCAGCCTGCTATCCGCGCGTTTGCTTCTTTGCAAAGCGCCAGGTGACTTATTCGAGTCGAGGAAAGAAAAAGCGGTCTCATCTAGCAAACGGACGTTGTGTTCGTAACGCCCATGGAAATTTCCAGACGCGCGACATTCGTGAC
>CAUZKZ010000117.1:0-12487 GCA_963580345.1 Verrucomicrobiia bacterium
CGATCAAAGCAACACCGTCAGCATTCATCCCTACTTCAAGATCCACGATGGAAAGGTCGAAGAGGTGAAGGCTCTCCTGCCCGTGTTCGTGGCGAAGGTGGAGAACGAGGAGAACTGTCTTTATTACAATTTCACTCTCAGCGGCGATGAACTCTTCTGCCGGGAAGGCTATGTGGGTGCGGCCGGGGCGCTCGCTCACGTCGAGAACGTGGGGCCGGAGTTGGATAAACTATTTGCGCTGGTGGAAGTGACACGCATCGAAGTGCACGGACCGGCCTCCGAGCTTGAGAAACTGAAGGAACCCTTTGCCGAACTCAATCCCACCTGGTGGGAATACCAGACCGGGCTCCCGGTATGATGATCTTCGCGACTCCATCACGCAGGGATGGGGTGATACGCTGGGCGGGAGTTTTCCCGGGATGAAGGTCGCCAACCGCGGGCTCAGTGGAGACACCACCCGCGAGTTCGGGAAGGACTTCATCCTGAAACTCGAATTTCGCGCCACACCTTTCGCCGACAGCGGGGTCTTTATCCGCAAACCTCAGCTCCAATGCCGCGACTTCCTCTTGGCCGGTCCGTGGAAGGATCTGAAGAACTACAAGCCGCAGGAGTGGAACGAGTTGGTGGTGACCGTGAAAGGAAACATCGCGCACTGTGCCTGCAATGGCGAAGTCCTCGAGGCTGCCATGACGGTCCCCGACACCGGACCGATCGGGTTGGAAGGCGATCGGGGGCAGATGGAGTACCGCCGGATCCGGATCAAGGAATTGTGACTCATGGTACCTTCCCCACCTCCATGGCCTCCTCAACGGGGACGAGCATTCCGCTCTTCACGTCATATATATAGCCGTAGAGCGCGATGTCGGCCGGGACAAGAGGGTGAGTTCGGATTCGCCGCACGTCACCCACCACGCTCTTCTCGTTGTCTTCGATGGTGAGCCAATCGATGGAGTAGCCTTCCGTGGCGCCGGGGCCTTCCCCCGAGTCGCGCCAGCCGGTTCCATCGTGCGTGGCGGGCTTGAGGCTGCTCTTGAGTAGGTCGCGCATGACTTCATCCGTGAAAGTCTCCATTCCGCAATCGGTGTGATGAATCACGAACCACTCGCGCGTCCCGAGGAGCTTGTAGGAGATGACGAGAGAGCGAATGGCGTCGTCGCTGGCGCGGCCGCCTGCGTTGCGGATAACGTGGGCTTCGCCCTCCCGTAATCCTGCGAAATTGGCTGGGTCGAGCCGGGCGTCCATGCAGGTCAGGATGGCAAACTTACGGCCGGGAGGAATCGGCAGCTCCGCCCTGGCTCCGAAATCGGCTGCATAGGCCTTGTTGGCGGCAAGTACTTCGTCGTGAATCCGGCTCATGGTCCTTTGGTTTGGGTTCGAATCACTACCATAGCCGGCTGGCCTGACTTGGCAATCTCTCCCGCTCGTGGTGCCGTCCGGGAATGGTGCTGGATTTTTCGTCCTTTCTCATGTTCTCCTTGGGTGCACTCCATGAACGTCGTCGCACTGCAATACGACCTGGCCTGGGAAGACCGTGAGACCAATTTCAGCACGGTCCGCCGTCTCCTCACCAGCGCGGCGGTCCAGCCCGGATCTCTCATCGTTCTTCCGGAGATGTTCTCAACCGGGTTCAGCATGGACGTTGCAACCGTGGCGGAGAGCAAGAAGAGCGGGACGGAGAAGTTTCTCGCCTCGATTGCCTGGCAGTACCAGAGCCATGTGATCGGGGGACTCGTCAGCAAGGATCCCTCCTCCGGCATGGGGCGCAACGAAGCCGCGGTCTACGATCCGACCGGCCGCCCGGTGGCGCTCTACCAGAAGAACTACACCTTTGCCTACACTTCCGAGTCGGAGTACTACCAGGCCGGCGATGGTCTCGCGCTCTTCAAGTGGCACGATTTCACGGTTTGCCCGGTGATCTGCTACGATCTGCGTTTTCCGGAGCTGTTTCGCTCGGCGGTAAGCTCCGGAGCGAATCTCTTTACCGTCAGTGCGAACTGGCCGGATGCCCGCGTGCGGCATTGGAAGACGTTGCTCGATGCCCGCGCCATCGAAAACCTGGCTTACGTGGTGGGAGTGAATCGCATCGGAACCGATCCCAATTACCGCTACCCGGGCGGTTCGCGCATCGTGGATCACCACGGGAAGCTTCTCGCTGAAGCGGGCGACTCCGAGACGGTCCTGGTGGCCGAGCCCGACTTCGCCGAGCTGCAGTCGTGGCGCCGTGAGTTTCCTGCCCTGGAGGACCTGAAAGCCTAGTAGTCCATCAACCTTGATTTGATAGGGCCCTATTTCAGAGCGGTGCTGAATGGAAAGGCCGGCCGCCGCCCTCGGAATTCGCGCATTGTTGCGCAAGATGTGCGTTGAAGACGGACACTGCAGGCAGTAGTGTGGAGAGCGATGGACAAAACGAAGGAATTGTTGATCCGGGAAATGTTGCTGAAGCAACGTGAAGAGATCGCGGACGAAATGAAAAGGCATGGGGGGACGCTGAAGCCTGACACGATGAGCGATTTGCGGGATCCCGAGGAGCGGGCCACCGCCCTCGCGGATCTCTGGATCGATGACCGCATTGCTGCCAATGACAGAAATCTTTTGGAAAAGATCGATTTCGCTCTGAAGCGTCTCGATGAAGGTACCTATGACATCTGTACCGAGTGCCAAGCGAAGATTCCGGTGGCGCGGCTTCTCGCCAAGCCGTCCGCCTCGCTTTGCGTTGCGTGCCAAGAGGACAAGGCGGGCTGAGGCATTCGACCGGCTTGTCGTGACACCTCCGTGTTGACCTTGTTCAGTTCGTTTCCTCGAAACGCACTATTGACACCGTGAGGACGCACGACGTCATTGTTGCCGGGGTCGGGTCGATGGGATCGGCGGCTTGCTATCACCTCGCGAAGCGGGGGGTGAGCGTTCTCGGTCTCGAGCAGTTCGAAATTCCGCACCATCGGGGATCTCATCACGGGCACTCGCGGATGATCCGCCAATCCTACTACGAGCATCCCGACTACGTGCCTCTCTTGCAGCGTGCCTACGAGCTCTGGGACGAACTCGAGCAGCGCGCGGGCTCGACCGAAAACGAGTCGGAACGAATCCTCCATCTCACCGGAGGCCTCTACCTCGGGCCGCCCGACGGTTCGATCGTTCCGGGTGCCCTTGCGGCGGCGCGGGAGCACCGCCTGCCCCATCAGTTGTTGGATTCCGAAGCGTTGGCGTCCCGCTTCCCGCAGTTTCGGCTTCCGGATGGATTCGAAGGGTTCTTCGATGAGAGGGCGGGGTTCCTCGTCCCGGAGTTGGCCGTTGCGGCGCATGCCCGGGAGGCCCGCACTCACGGCGCCGACCTCCGCACTGACGAACCGATTCTCGAGTGGAGCGCGAGCGGGGGAGGAGTCAAGGTGCGCACCGCGGCAGGGACCTACGAGGCGGGACACCTGGTCATCACGGCCGGCGCGTGGAATGGCCCGCTTCTTCGTGACCTCGAGGTGGAGCTCACCGTGACGCGGCAAGTCCTGGCCTGGTTCGATCCGCAGGGCGATGTCGAAGCACTCTCCCTCGGGCGCTTGCCCTGCTGGTTCATCGAGACCGACACTCCTTACGGGCACTACGGGTTCCCGATGCTCTCCTTCGGGCAACGGGGATTCAAGATCGCTCTCCACAAGCCCGGCGACGTGATCGCACCGGACGAGCTCGGCGCCGCTGCACAGGAACCGCGCGAAGAGGAAATCGAGTCCCTTCGAGCGGCTCTCCGGACCTGTATTCCCGGCGGAGACGGACGCTTCCTTGCGGCGCGGACCTGCCTTTACACCAACAGCGCCGATTCCCACTTCATCGTCGGGCCGCACCCCGCCCACGACCGGCTCACGATTGCGGCGGGTTTCAGCGGGCACGGGTTCAAATTTGCGAGCGTGATGGGAGAAGTCCTGGCCGACCTTGCCACCGAGGGGAGAACGCGGCACCCGATCGGATTTTTGAGCCCGGCGCGCTTCGCAGCGTGAAGGGAAGGGATTACTCCTTCATCAGGGCTGTCACCATCTCCTCCAGGATCCCGATCCCGCACGTGATCTTCTTTAAAAAGGACTGGTGGTGGTGCACGATCCTGAAATTCGCGTGTTGGGACCAGATCTGGCGGAGCCGGGCATCGAGTTCCGCCGCCTCTTCGATCGACTCCGAACGCGCCGTGTTGCCTCCCTCGATTTCCATCCCTCCCACCGCCGCGCTCTCGAAAAAGATCACCCCGTCGTAACGCCCCAGCTCGGTCTGCAGGTTCGTTCCCATCGCTTCGAAAAACTCGCCCTCGGTTCCCGGCCAGTAGGCCGCGCCATCGACCGTGCCACGGTCGCAAAGGAGGATACGCTCCGGGTACTTCGCGGCCTGGACGTCCTCGAGGTTTCGCTGCACGTGGTAGATCGCCCGCTGCACGGCATGCACGGCGTTATGCTCCCGGTAGCGGGGAAAGCCACCGCTGAATATCATGGTGGCGGCCTCGGCCACGATCACCACCTCTTCGCCGATCTCGCGGCGAAACATGTCGGCCGCGGTGGTCTTGCCGCCCCCCGGTCCGCCCGTGACGACAATCCTGACCCGGTGGTTTCCGTGATTGGGTGGCAGGGCCATCGCGGGGATTGAACAATGAATGTGCGACGGAATCCAGCAATCGTTACTTCCTCACCACGCGAATCCCGAGGGGGAAGATAGCCGGGTATCAGCGCTTCACCAGCAGGAGTTCCACCGCCGCCGGCGGAATCTCAAAGGCGACCTTCCCGTTCTCTGGTCGGGAATTCTTCCACTGGCGCCCCTCGCGGTCGAAGCGCGCCACATCAGCAACCTTGTCCTTGAAGAGCAGCTCCATCTTCTGGGGCTCGTAGGCATTGTGGTTGGCGAGGAGCAGGGCTTGGCGCCCCTCCGCGTCGCGGTAGACTCCCATCACGACCTCGCCCGACTGGACCTGCACGTTGAAGTCCCCGGGGATCCCTTTGAACTCGGGGGGAACCGCGGGGTCCGCCTCGGTGGGGCGGTTCTTGGCGGTCCGCGTGATGGGCGTGGAGTAGATCGCGGTCGCGTTGCCGAGCTCCATCACCTCCGGACCCAGCGGCGCGATCATGGCGTTTACGCGGGAAAGATCGGTGCCGAGCGTCTGCCACTCCCAGGTCTGCTTGTCAATCTCCCCCCCGGTGTGGTGAAAGGTGTATCCCTTCAGCCCGCAGGCGACCGACATCGAGATCGTGTAGAGGACCCGGTTGTAGTTTCCCACCCCGATCTTCCCGGGGGCACCGTCCGCGTACTTGAGAAAAAAGGACTCGGTTTTCACGGCGGCATCGCGGGCACGCATCAGATGGCGCCAGTGCCCGCCCCGCTTCCAGTGGAAGTCGTAGTAGCCGACCAAATCCGGATCCTTCACCCCGCCGATCTCGCGGGCGCCGTAATCGCCGACGTAGACGGCGTGATTGGGGTCCCACTTGTGAACGTTCGCGATGTCCCGGCTGCGTCCATCCATGCGGCCGCCCATTCTGTCGCTCCAGACATGGTAGGCGTAAATTACCTCGCTGCCCAGCAGGGAGGTGCACAGCTTCTCGGCGGCCTCGACATTCTTGTAGACGTGGTGGTCGGCCACCAGCAGGTCCACCATCATCTTCACCCCGTGCTTCCTGCAGAGCTCTTCGCGCCAGGGCTCGTGCTTGCAGAGGATGGCGTTGTAGTTCGCCGCCTTTACCGCCCCGAGCAGTTTGGCGAACGCCTCGGGTTCCCGCGGAAAGGCGTCTGCGGCATAGCCCATCTGGAAGATAATCCCGAAGTCCGTCGGGCGACGCTTGTCCTTGTTGGCGTGGAGGAGCGGGGTGGCAGCGAAGAGAACCAGGAGACCCCAGGAGAGGCGGCAACTCGTTGCAATCATAGTACCCGCCAGCCTGAGATGATGCTGCGGCAGGGACAAGGAGGATCTTCCGATCCGTCCCGGCAGGGCGGGACGGCCGAGGATTTCCATGGGAAGAGCGTTTGCGGGTTGCTCCGCGGGAGAAGAGTGCCTTGAATCGAAGGCAGAGAACCATGCACCGCGTGATCGTACCCCCTCGATCAACCGTCCTCACCTGCCTGGCCGGGCTGGTTTGCGGAGCGGACTGCGCGGCCCCCACCCTGACCTTCGACCTGGCCGCGCCGCCGCAGGGCGCAAGCATCACGCGCATCTTCGGTCACGGCCTCGACAATGACGGTCAATTGGGAGTGCCGGTTTGCGGCGGGCATGATTGCGATGGCGATGGACATGCCGATTACGCCTTCGCCCAATTCCGGGGCGATCCCGTCGTGGACCTGGTGGAACGGGCCGGGGCGGGGGAGGTCTCGGTGGTATTCGGCGACGGCACGATCGGGGGCACGGCCGACTCCGCGGTGGCCCAGGCCGGGATCCTCCTGGTTGCCGGGGAGCAACCGTTTGAGGCCGCCGGCGACGAAGTGTGGATGGACGATGTCACGGGTGACGGCCTCGGCGATTTGTTGATAGGGCGGCAGAACTACTCGCTCACCTTGCCCCCGCCGGACCTCCCCCGGCGGGGTGCGGGGGCGCTGTCGATCTTGGTGGGCGACGCCGGGTGGAAGACGCACGCCGCCGGACTCGCCCCTCTCGACCTGGGAGCGCCGCCCGCCGCACTGAAGCTCATCACCTTTGCCGGACCGGCGGCCTTCGACCGGCTCGGTATTTGGTTCCGGACCGGCGATGTCACGGGGGACGGCATCGCGGACATCGTGGTGGGGGCCGACGAGGCCGACGGCCCCGGCCAGCTCGTCTGGCAAAACCAGGGCGCCGCCTTCGTGATCCGGGGTGGTCCGCACCTGTTGGAGGCGCCTCCCGTGGTCGATCTCGCCGGATTCGGGCAGCCTTCCTTTCCGGCCGCCCTGAAGGGTCACGTGGCATGGATCGATCCCCCTGCGGGCTCGGCCGGATATCATTTCGGCGCCACCGTGCAAGTCGGTGACCTCGATGGCAACCGGCGTGCCGAAGTGATGGTGGCAGCCACCTTGAACCGGGCCGGGGCGGGTGTGAGACTGCCGGACGCGCCGCCCGGAACGGGCATGACTTCAGGCGGTTCGGTCGACGGCACCCTGTATATTCTGTGGGACGAGAATTTTCCCCCGGGTCTGTGGCCGGAAAATCACCGCTTCGAAGCCACCAGCCCGCCCTTGGGCGACTTCAGCGCGATCGACGGCGAAACCTCGGCGCAGTCTTTCGGGGAGGAGATCCTGGGCGGCCTGGACTTCAGCGGTGACGGGTTTGCGGACCTGATGGTGGGCGATTTGTTGGCCGATCCTTTGGGACGGAGCAACGCGGGCCGCGGTTATGTTTTCTACAATGCCGCCAACCTGCGCGGCTTGAACTTCGACCTCGATGACGCGCAACCGGGAGTGATCTTCAGCCGGATCGATGGGCCCCTGGCGAACGCCATCGGCTCCGACACGGCCCTGCAGGGAGACTTCGACGGCGACGGAATCGGAGACCTTGGGATCGGCAATCCGCACGACGGCGCCCCGATTCGTCCCGACTCGGGCTCCCTCTACATCCTGTACGGACAGCCCGGCGGGTGGCCGACCTCTCCCCCCCTCGATCTGAATCTCACCAACCTGCCCGGTTCGGAGGTGATGCGCATTGCTCTCATCCAGGGCGCGCATGGCACCTCCGGATCGGATCGCGGCGACATCCTCTGCTACAGCGCGGCGTCCGGCGATATCAATGGCGACGGACGACTCGATTTGATCGTCAACGAAATGGCCGGAAACGCGGTGGCCGGCACCGAGGATGTGGGAAACATGATCGTGATCGACTCCACCTCTCTTCTCGCCGCCTTCCAGCCGTCCCTCGAGGCCTCGCTGCCCGGTCCGATCGACTTCGGCTCGGTGCAAGTCGGGACGGGAAGCACGATGCGCAGCGTCACCTTCACCAATAACGGCGGCAGCCTGGTAAACATCGCCTCGCTCGCCGTCGGCGGGCCGACTGCAGCTGATTTCGCTGTCACCTCCGACAGCGGGGAGACCACCCTCGGGCCGGGCGACTCGCGCGCCATCACGGTGACGTTCGATCCTTCTTTCGTCGGGCGCTTTGGTGGGGCGCTGGTCCTCGCCACCGATAGCGATCCCCATCCCGTCGCCCTCGGTCTGGCTGGTCGGGGGGTCGATGACGCCTATGCCGTTCCCTCGCAAATCTTCCACCTGGTTGGCCGGCATGCCGTGGTGGAGGTTCAGAGCCGGTTCGGAACCGATTATGGGCTGACGCGAACCACCGATCTCGGCGCTCCGCCCGCTGCTCCGCTCTTCACGGTGCCGGGGACCGGGCAGACGCTCTACCTGACCGATCCCAATGCCCTCGATGCCTATCCGAGGGCCTACTATCGGTTGCGGGTGCGGCGGAATTGAATTCAATCCAGGGGTAGCGATTGCTACCAGGTTTCCTCGCCCAAAACCTTGCGATAGGCGGCGATATCCTTGTCTCCGTAGTACGCGATGAGAACCGCTCCGTCCGCGGCGACTGCATCGAAGAGATTGTGCATGAGTTCCTGTTCGCCGGGCCAGGGGTAGACGTAAAAGAGGTCGATTTCGTCCACCTCGTGATCCATCCCCTCGTAGGCGGGGACCGTGTGGGCGATTTCTTCCCAGCGCGAGGACGGCGCGGGGGTGATCAACTCTGCTCCGCCCTGGGCGGGATAGGATCCGAAGCCTTCCGGAAAGTAGCTGGTGCAGAGGTTTTTAACCTCGATCTCCATGTCGCGTGCGAGTTCCACCGCGAGAGCCACCAGATCGTCCTCGATCTCGAGGCCGTAGGCCTTGTAGCCGAGCATGGATGCGAGGCAGGCTCCAACTCCAAACCCGCTTCCCCACTCGCAGAAAACCCGCCCCGGAGGGATGCCTTTTCGCGTCAGGGACTCCAACGCCCCGTAAAGCAGGACCGGATCGCTCGGAAGGAAGCGTGGCACGCGGCGGTTGTGGTTGGTCTCGAAAAGGTGATCGAGACGCCGGTTCGCTTCCTCGATCAAGGCCGCCGCGCGTTCGGGCAGCTCTCCTCCGTCCAGTTGTAATTCGATTTCTTCCAGCGGCATCGGCGATTCGCGAACTACCAGTGTGGGGCTCACCAATTGCCTTGTCGATGCCTTCCGCGGTCAAATTTCTCGACTCACGACGTGTTTCGCCGACCATCCCTGCCGTTGAAGGAAGTGTCGATCTTCACGGACGGTGCGTGTCGCGGGAACCCGGGTCCGGGGGGCTATGGGGTGGTCCTGGTGGCGGGTTTCCATCGCAGGGAGTTGAGTGGCGGATTCGAGCGGACCACCAACAATCGCATGGAACTCCTCGCCGCCATCGCGGGCCTCGAAGAGCTGAAACAGCCGTGTCGCGTGACGCTCACCTCGGACTCCGAGTACCTCGTGAATGCCATGACCAAAGGCTGGCTGCCTAAATGGAAAGGGCTGGGCTGGATGCGGAATCCGGGGAAACGGCTCCGCAATGAAGATCTCTGGAAACGCCTCGATACCGCTGCAGCCCGGCACGAGGTGCAATGGAAGTGGGTCCGCGGCCACACCGGGCACGACGAAAACGAACGCTGCGATCTCCTCGCGGTCCAGGCCGCGGAAAAGCCCGGACGGGAGGTCGATGGTGGATATCTCCGCCAGGAATCTCTCGATGCCGGGGAGGCCGAGCTGTTCTGAGACAACCGCCGGCAGGGAGGCTGGTCTCCATCAATTGCAGGCAGGAAATCCCTTTTTCAGTCCCGAGTCCATGGTGGCTCTGGAACCGTGCTTCGCCCCGCTGCCAGCGGGGCTTCCGATTTCGTGCAGCGCTCGACGGACGAGTCGGAGGGCAAGGCGGGACCGGTGGAGGGGCAAAAACCCTTCCAGGTCGTTTTGAAGAGTGCCAGAATCCACCCCCGCCGGGTGACCCGATCACGATCACCTGAAAAGTCCCGGCGATGAACGACATGAAGTTACCGCAGAAATCCAAACGCTTGTTAATCGGAATGGGGGCATTTCTCCCGATCAGTCTCATGTCACCTGCGGGCGCCGAGGAGATTGGCCAGCCCGACCGGGCGTACTATGCCGGCAACACCAAGGCACATGTTTTCACGAACGAGTCGGGGCAGACCATGCCCTACCGGTTGTTCGTCCCTCGCAACCATGATCCGAAAAAGAAATACCCGTTGTTGCTCTCCCTTCATGGCGCGGGTTCCCGGGGCAGTGACAATTTGATACACCTGCGCCCCTGGGTGTCAGGCTGGATCATCGATGCGGTCCAGAAGGATCATCCGTGCTTCATCCTGATGCCTCAGTGTCCTTCCGGGCAACAGTGGGTGGATACCCCCTGGGCAAAGGGGTCCTATTCCTATTCGACTACTCCGATCAGAAAACCGATGAAGCTGGCGAAGGAAATCTTCGACAAGGTGGTCCGGGAAAACTCGATCGACCGAAGCCGCATTTACGTGATGGGCGCTTCCATGGGCGCTTCCATGGGCGGTTATGGAACGTGGAACTTTATCATGCGGTATCCGGGACTGGTGGCCGCCGCCGTCCCCATGTGCGGGGGCGGTGACCCGGCCATGGCGGAGACGATCAAGAGCATTCCGATTTGGGCCTTTCATGGGGATAAGGACAAGGTGGTGCCCCTCAGTGGTTCGCAGGAAATGACCGATGCCATCAAAAAGGCCGGCGGGACGATGGCGAAATTCACTGTTTATCCCGGGGTAGGACACGACTGCTACAGCAGGGCCACGAGTGACAAGGAACTGGTCGCCTGGGTATTCGAGCAACGAAGAACGGATGGCAAGCCGGAGACCGGCGCCGCCTCGCTCGCTCCAACGGGAGCCATCCATACCGAGGAATTCAACCGCGAGGCGAAGCTGCTCGGGCACAATCGCCAGGCGCAGAGCTTCCTGCCGGTGAAATATGCGGAGGAGCTTCCCGGGTGGACCAAGGAGGGCGACGAGATGCCGGCGCACTTCGTGGAGCAGTATCCGGGGAATTGGGCCTTCATGCTGGTGGCCAGCCAGCGGGACGAAAATGTGTTCACGCAGAAGGAAGGAATGGCGGCCAACGAAAAGGGGCACGTCCATACCGTTTCCTTCGATGCCGGCGCCGGTGTCTATGCGATGATTTCCCAGGCAACCGCCGCCAAGGATCAATTCGCGGTGGAACTGTTGCGTGCCGACGGGAGCGTCCTGATAAAACACCTCGTTGCGCCGGGAAAATGGTCGGGGAACCTGGAGCTTCAGAACCACACCTTCACCTACCAGGGCGATGGAACCGGCCCCCTGCGCTTCAGGATTTCACCTGTCTACACCGCGGGCGTTCGCTTCTTCGGGGTGATCGATCACCTGCAGGTGTTCCGTTCCACGAAGGATGCCGAAGCAGCGGTTGCCACGAGGCAGGCGGCAGAACAGCCGGCGCGGGAGAAGATGGCCGAGGCGATGGAAAAGAAAAAGAAGCAAGGCCGTTTTCCGTCCCCTGTCCCGCAATTCACATTTTCCGGGACCCTCGCCAAACAGTTGGAGGAACTGAAGACGAACGAATTGATGGTTCGTTTCGCCGAGTCACGCCAACGCCTGGCGGCCGACCCGTATCGCCCGGCCTATCATTACGTGAATCCGGAAAGCTCCATGAACGATCCCAACGCCCTCATCTTCTGGCAAGGCCGTTGGCATCTGTTCTTCATTGCCATGCCGCCCGACGAATTCCCCAATCCGGCGGACATCTTGAAACGCTGGCATCGCACCAGCGTCGGACATGCCGTCAGCGACGACCTCGTCCACTGGCAGGACCTGCCCTACGCGATCAATCCGGGGATCGAGCGGGCGTGTTATTCCGGAGGCATGCTGGTCGAGAAGGATCGGGTCATCGCGTTCTATCCCGGCATGGGCGCGGGCCAGATGGTGGCCATCTCGGAGGATCCTCTCCTGCTGAACTGGAAAAAGCAGGGGCCCGTCAATACGCGCCTGGGCGATTCGTGCATCTGGAAGGAGGGGGACACCTACTACGGGCTGACGGGAAACAAGGTCGACTACATCCCGGGCGCCTGGTGGCCCCAGATGGAGATCTGGGCCACCAAGGACCTGGTGAGCTGGGAGGCGCTGGGGAATTTCATCGAGGACTTCAAGACGCCGTTTACGGTCCCGCGCGACGACGGGGCCTGTCCCGATTTCAAACGGCTTGGCGACAAGTACATCCTGAGTTTCTTCAGCCATTCCAACGGCGGTCAGTATTTCCTCGGCGACTACGACAAGACGACACACAGGTTCAAACCGTATCATCACGGCCGCTTCAACCACGGCACCGTCGCACCGGGAGGTGTCCACGCGGCACGCATGGAGGAGGACGGCAAAGGCGGGGTGTTCAACATTCTGAACAAGGCGGATTCAATTTGTTATCGAATATCGCCCCATGGCTGTAAATCAACGTTTTACGCATTTTCGTTCTGACCAAACCCCCGTGATTCCAAGGGTTGGAGGGCTTCGTTCAGAACAAAAATGCCG
>CAUZKZ010000118.1:0-12357 GCA_963580345.1 Verrucomicrobiia bacterium
ACCACACTTCGATGCGGCTTGGACAGCGCGCCGCGACATCCTGAAGACGCGACGTCAAGAGAAACGCCGCTGGTCTTCTTCATTAAACTAGACCATCTTAACTTTTTTGTCCTGCACCCCTCGATCACTTGGGCCACTCTCATACTACAAGTATAGCAGTTTCAGATTAAAGGTCAATCTGTAAGGCGTACTACACTAGCGTCGTATGCTGCCATCTCGCATGTCTCCGTCAACCACTCAGCCTCGGCACGCTGGGAATTGCCCTGTCGCTTTGGGATCCACATGGACTCTCGTGCATTGTGGCATTCTTCGCTGTTGAAGTGTTTCAGCAATTCCTCACGACTTTGCGGCTCATTTTCGTGTAGATGGAAAGCCCGAAGCGTCCCCTCTTCCAAATGATAGCAACAGTGCCATTCAAACTCCGGCGGATTCGAACTGTTAGAGAATATTTGTAGAGCGGAGGTGACGGCAATCTCGTAAGCGTTGTTTGAACTTTAAGCAAGGCGGATTCAATTTGTTATCGAATATCGCCCCATGGCTGTAAATCAACGTTTTACGCATTTTCGTTCTGACCAAACCCCCGTGATTCCAAGGGTTGGAGGGCTTCGTTCAGAACAAAAATGCCGTCCTGTTCTGCGGTTCCAGATTATTCTTTAGCAAATTGAATCCGCGCTGCCTTTATCATCCCACCATCCCACCATCCCACCATCCCACCATCCCACCATCCCACCATCCCACCATCCCACCATCCCACCATCACTCCCGAACCCCATGCCCTCTGAAGGTCAGGAATTGGCGATAGCCTGTGCGCAGGCCGCGGAAGAGATTCTGGCGGAGGACATCCGGGTCTTCGACTTGCGGAGGATCTCGTCGCTCACGGATTTCATGGTGATCTGCTCCGGGACCTCCATGCCTCACCTCAAGGCGATCCTGCGCGATGTGGAGGCACACGTGAAAGAGTGGACCGGGGCGGTGCCGCTACATTCCGAAGGCAAGGCCGACAGCAGGTGGGTGGTGCTCGATTTTGTCGACGTGATTGTGCATATCATGCACCGGGAGCTACGCGAACACTACGCGCTGGAGGATCTCTGGGGAGATGCGCCGCTGGTGGAGTGGGCGGAAGCCGGGACCGGGGGATCCTAGGAGTATACAGTCTACAGTGTTCAGTATACCGACACGGAAGTGCGCATTGAATTGCTGACGACCGGAACTGAGCTCTTGCTCGGGACGACTCAGAACACGCATGGGGCGTGGATTGGGCAACGCCTGTTCTCGCTGGGCTTGCGGGTAAGCCGTCAGGTGACGGTTCCGGACGGGCAAGCCGTGATCGAGGCGATGCACGACGGGGTGGAATACGCGGAGGTGCTCCTTGTGACGGGTGGGTTGGGTCCGACCAGCGATGACCTGACGCGAGAGGCTCTGGCAGAGGTGCTCGGCCTGGAGATGTTGGAAGACGAGCAGGCGCTGCGCACCATTGAAGAGTTTTTCGCGAGCCGCGGCCGGGAAATGGTGGAGGCGAACCGCAAGCAGGCCATGGCCCCGGTGGGGGCGGACATCCTGGCAAACCCAAATGGAACCGCCCCGGGCTTGTATGTTCCTCCACGGTTGAGCGGGGAACGAAATTGTGCGGTGTTTCTTCTGCCGGGGCCTCCGCGCGAAATGTGCCCGATGTTCGAGGAAGAGGTCGTGCCGCGCCTGGAAGCCTTGGCGGGCATCTCGAATCCTCCCGAAATGCTGGAGCTGCGATTCGTGGGAATCGGGGAGAGCGATTTTCACCAGGGGATCGACGACGAACTGGAAGAGGTGAGAGGCCTGGAACACGGGTATTGCGCGCGCCTGGGTGAGGTGGACCTGCGGTTGATCGGGACCGCGGAGGTCATCGCGGCGGGGCGCAAGATTGCGGAGAGGGTCTTTGCCCGGGAGCTCGTGAGTGATGACGGTGCGAGTCTGGAAGAGGTGGTGGTGCGCCTCTTGAAGAAGCAGGGAAAGACCGTGGCCACCGCGGAGAGTTGTACCGGCGGGCTGGTTGCGAGCCGGATTACGGACGTTTCAGGGGCGTCAGAGGTCTTTCGCTATGGATTCGTGACGTATGCCAATGAGGCCAAGCGTGATTTGCTCGCAGTGGGATGGGATGACCTGTTAGAACACGGAGCGGTCAGCGAACCGGTGGCGCGGCAGATGGCAGAAGGCGCCTTGCGGGTGGGAGAAGCCGACCTTGCCGTGGCGGTGACGGGGATTGCGGGACCGACCGGTGGCAGTGATGAGAAACCGGTCGGAACGGTTTTTCTCGCGCTGGCGGTGAAGGACGGAAAGACAAGAGCGTTGAAGCAGTTTCATCCGCGGGACCGCGATGCCTTCAAGCGGGCCGTGAGCCAGGCCGCGTTGAACCTCGTCAGGCGAGTTTTGGTGGGTAAAGTGGTGCAGGCTTCTAGCCTGCGAGAGGATACGGTCCACTCCAGTGGACTGGTGTTCCGGCCGTACAACCCGGATAGAGAGACGAAGAAGAACCGACGGAGGTTACCCCATTGGGAACAGGCTGGTGTTACTCAGTATGTAACATTCAGGTTGATCGATTCGATACCGCCGTCCGCCCTCGAATCTTGGGAGAGGAAGCGATTGGAATGGCTCGAGCTTCGCGGGGTGCACGCCGAGAAGGGAAAGTCCATATCCCTCGACTCCCTACCGGCGGATCACCGGCGGGAGTATCTGCAGCGATTTGGGACTTGGTTTCAGGATCAGCTGGACCAATGCCACGGTGAATGCGTCTTGCGAAGTCCGGAGAACAGGAAGGTGGTCGAGGAGGCGCTCAAGTTTTTCGATGGGGAGCGCTACGACCTCGGTGATTTTGTGATCATGCCCAATCACGTCCATGTTCTACTGGTTCCCCGCGAGGGGCATTCCTTGTCGTCGATCGTTAAAAGTTGGAAGCAGCACACGGCTTGGATAATTAACAAGCAATCCGGGCGTAGCGGAACTCTCTGGCAGGGGGAGAGATTTGATTATATCGTGCGTTCAACGAAACAGCTCGAGCGAATCTGCGAGTATATTCGGGAAAACCCAGAGCGGGCGAAGCTAAAGTCGGACGAATATACCTACAGATCATCAGACTGGCAGCATGAAGCCGAAACCGACGGGAGTTAGTCCGGAATTGAATTCCGGCCGCCATTTGCAGGCTGGAAGCCTGCACCACTATTCGTCCGTCACGCCTCCCCCCGCGGCGTCGGCCCGCGTGTAGCGCCGGACTTCGCGATCGTCGTCTTCCGCGATCACTTCGAACCTCGGAAACTGGGATTCGAACTTGGGAAAGTGCGTGTCGCCTTCGTGGGACTTGCGAACCCAGGAAACGAGGAGCTCGTCGAGGCGGGGCAGAAAAACTCGGTAGATCTGCTCCCCACCCATGATGAAAACATGCTGATCCTGGAGAGTGAGAGTGGCCAGATCGTCCGGAGAGTGAATGACATCGACGCATTCCACCGACCAGGTTGGATCGCGGGTGAGAACGATGTTCTGCCTCTTTGGCAGTGGTCTCCCGATCGAGTCGTAGGTCTTCCGGCCCATCACGACCGGATGCCCGCTGGTGGTGCGCTTGAAGAACTTGAGGTCTTCCGGGAGATGCCAGGGTAACTGGCCGTCGCGTCCAATGACGCGAGCGGATGTCATGGCGACGATGGCGGTGAGTTTCATGGACCTGGGCATGGCGCTTGGAAAGCGCCGCCACGGTTACACCGAGACCTCCGCCTTGATATGCGGATGCGGGTCGTAGTTCTCGAGAGTAAAGTCTTCGAACTTGAAGGAATCGATGTCGCGCACCTCCGGATTCAGCCGCATGGTGGGGAGGGGACGCGGATCGCGGGTGAGTTGGAGTTCGGCTTGCTCGAGGTGGTTCGAATAAAGATGGAGGTCGCCGAAGGCGTGCACGAAATCGCGCGGCTCGTGGCCGAGAACCTGCGCGATCATGAGGGTGAAGAGAGCGTAACTGGCGACGTTGAAGGGGACGCCCAGAAAGAGGTCGGCGCTGCGCTGGTAGAGTTGGCAGGAGAGTCCGGGACGCTCGTTCTCCGGATCGTGCACGTAGAACTGAAAGAGGAGGTGGCAGGGCGGGAGGGCCATCTGGTCCACCTTTCCGACATTCCAGGCCGAGACGATGTGCCGGCGCGAGTGCGGGGTGTTCTTGAGCGAGTCGAGAAGTCGCGCCACCTGGTCGATGGGCGGTCCTTCTTCGGTCTGCCAGGCGCGCCACTGCTGTCCGTAGACCGGGCCGAGATCGCCGTGCTGGTCGGCCCACTCGTCCCAGATCCGCACCTTGTTTTCCTGGAGGTAGCGGATGTTGGTGTCGCCCATCAGGAACCAGAGTAACTCGTGAATGATGGAACGGAGGTGGAGCTTCTTGGTGGTGAGGCAGGGAAAGCCCTCGCGGAGATCGAAGCGGACCTGCCGTCCGAAGACCGAGCGCGTGCCGGTCCCGGTGCGGTCGGCGCGCTCTTCGCCATTCTCGAGGACATCGTGGAGGAGATCGAGGTACTGCCGCACGGGAGACACCTAACCGCGAAAAACGCGAAATACGCTAAAGAAAAAAAAGAGGAGGGGATTTTGTGAACAAGGTCAGTCGTCCGAG
Organism: Verrucomicrobiia bacterium; assembly: GCA_963580345.1. Lineage (GTDB taxonomy): Bacteria > Verrucomicrobiota > Verrucomicrobiia > Verrucomicrobiales > Akkermansiaceae > Roseibacillus_B. Next base: position 4,616 of record CAUZKZ010000118.1, read on the forward strand.
CCCGGCTTTTGGCGGAGGGATTTCCTCTGGCCGTGCTGGCGTTTGAGCTGGACGTCGCGCTGGCGCTGCCGGCGGGAGCGGCGTCGTTTCTGGCGCCGTATTTTCTCGATCTGCTGTTGGCGAGCCGACTTTTCGCCGAGTTGGATTTCCTCCATTTGGTCGCAGAGTTCGCGGCGGGCGATGAAGCGGTTCATGGCGCGTGAGCGCTCGGCCTGGCATTTGACCTCGAGACCCGTGGGCCGGTGCCGGAGGTAGACGCAGGAGCTCGTCTTGTTCATTTTCTGGCCCCCGTGTCCGGATCCCCGGATGAACTTCTCGGTGAGATCCATCTCGAGGATCCCGAGTTTTTCCATGCGCCGTTTCAGCGCCTCGCGTTTTTCCTGGCCGATCATGGGAAGAGGCGGAGGCCGGAGCCTGCACGCGGTCAACTTTTGCCTGTAGCGATGGGAGTTTGACAGCTAGCGATGTAATCCTTCACCGCCCTGGAAATTTCGTCCGCCACCGATGCCCGCGGAATGGCAAAGGGCGGGACGAACCAGGGGTAGGAGCCGATCACGTCCGAGGTGACCGCGATTTCGCCGTCGCAGGTCCCCACCCCGCAGCCGATTCCGATGGTGGGAATTGCGAGGGAGGCAGTGAGTCGGGCCGCCACGGCCGGGACGACGCTTTCCAGGACCAAGGCGAAGCAGCCGGCCTTCTGCAGCGCGTGGGCGCCCTCCTGGAGCCCTGCAATTTCGTCGGCGGACCTGCCCTTCTTCTTGTAGCCGCCCTCTTCCTTGACCCGCTGCGGCAACATGCCGAGGTGTCCCAGGACTTCGGTGCCGTCCTCCACGATGGCCCGCACCTTCCCGGCCTGGCGCACTCCGCCTTCCAGTTTGACCGCTTGCGCGCCGGCTGCAACGAGCGCTCTCGCGTTCTCCACGGATTGCTTGGCAGTCTCGTAGCTATTGATCGCGAAATCCGCGACGAGGAGCGCGTTTTCGTTGCCGCGGGCCGCCGCGGCGGTGTGGTGCAGCATGTGTTCCATCGTGACGTGTGTCGTGTCGGGAAAGCCGAGCACCACCATCCCAAGCGAATCCCCGACAAGAATCAGATCGATGCCCGCCTCGTCCAGCAGGCGCGCGGTGGGGTAGTCCCAGGCCGTGAGAGCCGAGATAGGAGGACCGGACCGCTTGCGATCACGGAGCGCGGAGGCTTTTTCGTGAGGGGGCACAGCGGGAGTTAACGCCAAAAGGGGTGAGGAGTGAACGGGAATGTGAGCGGTCCGGCCCTCCGGAGCCGGGCGACCACGACCCGGGTCGCCGGGAGCGGGCGGGCCGACCTACCGCTTGTCGGTCAGCGCTTTCTGGAAAGCTTGGACCAAGGCGCGAACGTGGCCCTTGTTCAGGGAGTAGTGGACTTGCGCACCGTTTTCGCGGACACGGACCAAGCCGGCTCGTTTCAGGGCCGCCAGGTGGCGCGAACAGGCCGGCTGCGAGAGGGGAAGGGCGCGCACCAGGTCCATCGCGGCAGTCTCCCCCTGGGTCAGGAGAATACTCACCACCGAGAGACGGGCCGGGTGTCCCAGAGACCTCGCAAAGCGCGAGACCTCCCGCACCCGCTCCGGAAACAACTCTGTCTTGGCTCGTGCTATATTTAATATTTGAAATATTAGATGAGGACGTCAAGGCGCGTTTGAGTCGGAGAGGGGATGGGGTGGAGTGGTGGAGTATTGGAGTGGTGGATGCCGGCGTCCCTGCCGGCATGGCGGAGTTGCGGAGTTGCGGAGTGGGGGAGTGGTGGGGGACGGTCACGGGAGACCTGCCTCCGCGGGGCGGAGGGGGGTGGAGAGCGGCGGATTCTCGCCTCGGATTCCCGGGGGGTTGGCTTGGAGGTTTCGAGCGCTTGGGCGGCTGGCGGGGTCGCAGCCCACCGCTTACCACTGGGCCTGGACGAAGGTGAGTTCGGGTTCGCCGGAGTCGATACGGCGGAGGTGCTCGCTGATGGTGACGCGATCGCCTGGCAGGGTGAGATGCGGGCGAATGTCGGCGAGAGGCTGGAGGACGAAGCGCCGGTGAGTCATCTTGGGGTGGGGAATGATCACGATTCCGGCGTCGATGACGAGCTCGTCAAAGTAGAGGATATCGATGTCGATGAGGCGAGGGACATTGCGCTCGCGCACGGTGGCGCGGCCGAGGTGGAACTCGATGGCCTGGGTGTCCTCGAGGAGCTGGAGCGGATCGCCGACGTAGTCGAGTTCGATGATGGTATTGTAGAAGTCGGGAGAATCGGGGGGGCAGTCGACGGGCTCGGACTGGTAGACGGGAGCCTGTTCGTAGTGGACGCCGACCGGGGTCAATCCGCGCAGCAGTTCACGGGCGGCGCGGAGGTTCGCGAGCCGGTCGCCCATATTCGATCCCAGCGCTAATCCGACCCGAGTTGCCATGGCCTTGGAGCGGAGGATGCAGGATTCGTGCCTATGCGGGATTTCGGCACGGAGATCTTTAGGTGAGGCCGAGGACGTCCTGCATGTCGTAGAGCCCGGCCGGTTTTTCGCGGAGCCAGAGGGCGGCCCGCACCGCTCCGGAGGCGAAGGTCATGCGACTGGAGGCCTTGTGAGTGAGCTCCACTCGCTCGCCATCGGCGGCGAAGAGGACGGTGTGGTCGCCCACCACGTCGCCGCCCCGGAGAGAATGCATGCCGATCTGGGACTGGGGGCGCTCGCCGGTGATGCCGACCCGGCCGTGCGCGACGTCATGCTCGTAGGAGGTCTTGGTTTCTTCGTTGAGAATTTGCAGGAGTCGGCGCGCGGTACCGGAGGGCGCATCGATCTTGTGGCGGTGGTGCATCTCGGTGACCTCGATGTCGAAGCGATCATTGCCGAGGATTTTCGCGGCGTGGCGCGTGAGCCAGAAGAGGGTGTTGACGCCGACGGAGAAGTTCGGTGCGAAGACGACGGGAATTTTTGTGGCGGCGTCCTGGATGGCAGCGAGTTCCTTTTCATTGTGGCCGGTGGTTCCGATCACAAGGGAGGTCTTGGTGGCAACCGCATCGGCGAGGAGCTGGGAGGTGAAAGAATGGATGGTGAAATCGATGGCAGCATCGGCGCCATCGAGGAGGGGATGGAGGTCCTCCTCGACGTCGTGCGTGCCGTGAATTTCCGTTTCGGGGTTCGCTTCGATCGCTTCCGCAACCGCCATGCCCATGCGGCCCGAACGTCCGGTAATGACCAGTTTCATGAGTAAAAAATCGGAGGTCGGAAGATGGAAGATCCGGCTAGATGAGTTCGAACACGGCGAGCGCCTCGCGGAGCTGTTCGGTTTTCTCGGCGGACAAGGGAGCGAGGGGGAGGCGGAGGTCGGGAGTGCAGCGGCCGCAGAGGGAGAGGGCGGTTTTAATGGGGACCGGATTGGTATCGAGTGTCATGAGGGTACGCATGAGCGGGTAGTAGCGCTTGTGAATCTCGAGAGCCTCGTCGAAGGAACCATTCCGGCAAGCCCGCACCAGCCGGGCCATGACGTCGGGGATGAGGTTGGCGGCGACCGAGACAAGGCCCACCGCGCCGACCGACATGAACGGGAGCGTGAGGGGATCGTCGCCGGAGAGGATCTCGAATCCGTCCGGCACGGCCTGGACGAGTTGGTTGACCCGGTCAGGAGCCCCGCCCGCCTCCTTGAGCGAGACGACAGTCTGGCAGTCGTTGGCGAGGCGGGCGACCGTCTCGACCGCGATCTCGATGACGCTGCGCCCCGGGATGGAGTAGAGCATGAGCGGAAGGGAGCTGGAGGTCGCGACGGCTTTGAAGTGCTGATAGAGCCCCTCCTGGGAGGGCTTGTTGTAATAGGGACAGACCTGCAGGGAGCCGTCGGCCCCGGCCCGTTCCGCCTCGGTGGTCAGGTGCATAGCTTCGGCGGTGGAGTTCGCTCCGGTGCCGGCGACCACCTTGAGGCGGCGGTCTGCAAACTCGACGGCCCGCCTGACGATCTCGATATGTTCGTCGGTATCGACGGTGGGCGATTCACCGGTGGTTCCGACCGGGACGATGCCGTCGATCCCGGCCTCGGCCTGGCGGTCGATGATGGCCTGAAAGGCCTCATAATCGACGCGGCCGTCGCGGAAAGGCGTGACGAGGGCGGTATAGGTGCCTTCGAACATGGGCGGGGGGTGTAGAGGGAAAGGGCGGGATTGAATAGTGAAATAGTCCCGGCCACGGGGCTGCCACAAGCTGCGGCAGCAAGGCTTGCGGCGAGCTGCGGCAGCTACAGTTCGATTTCTCCGTCGAAGACGAACTCGGCGGGGCCGGTGAGGGAGACGTTCCTGAAACCGGCCCGGGCGTCGCCCTCGAAGCCAATCTGAAGGGATTCGCCTCCCCGGACATCGACCTTCACGGGGGAAGGCGCCTTTTCGAGGAGGTGGTAGATGATGGCACAAGCCACCATGCCGGTTCCGCAGGCGAGGGTCTCGTTCTCGACGCCCCGCTCGTAAGTGCGGATGGTAATATGACCGGGCGAGACCACCTTCACGAAGTTGGCGTTGGTGCCGGAGGGCTGGAAGTGGTGGTGGAAGCGGATGGCGGAGCCAAGCTCCAGGATCTTCACCTCGTCCAAATCGTCCACGAAAGCGACCGCGTGGGGGACGCCGGTGTTGATAGTGTGCACGGGGGAGTCGAGACCTTCAACGGATACCGCGGAATTCAGCTCGAGATCGAAGGGGTCCGACATGGCGACCTCCACCTCGTCACCCACGAGCCTGGCGGAGAGGGTTCCCGCAACGGTCTCGAAGGTGATGATCTCCTTCGGCGCCTCGAGAAGACGGGCCGTGAATCGGCCGAAGCAGCGAGCGCCATTGCCGCACATTTCGGCTTCCCCGCCGTCCGCATTGTAGTAGCGGAACTTGAAATCGGCCCCGTTCTCGGCCGGTTCGGCAGCCAGCAAACCATCGGCACCCACGCCCCGGTGACGGTCGCAGACCCTCGCGATTTGCTCCCGGCTGAGCCCAATCGAGAGGTCGCGGTTGTCAATCATCACGAAGTCGTTGCCGGCTCCGTTCATCTTGGTGAATGGCAGGCGCATGGTTGATGCTACGCGGGGAGGCGATACGCTCGAATGGCGGCAAGGTCAAGGTGCGGAAACTGCCTCGCGGGCCTCGCGGGCCTCGCAGGCCTCGCAAAAGGCCGAGCGCGGACAGGAAAGCGGCGGGCGGGGCCCGAACTCGTTGAGGCGAAGGGAGAGAAGGTGGTTTTTGCCCCGGGAACGGGAAAAAGACGCTCTGGGCGCTCGCGAAGCTCAACGAACCTCGGCATGAGGAATGAAGACGGTGGTGCCACCTGGCTCGACCCATCCGAGAAGGTCGAATGATTTCTGGCACGTGGCAGGAGAGGGCGGATCAGGCGCCGGCCTTTGCTGCCTCGATGAGCGGTGCGGTAAAGGCAGCCACCCTGGCGGCCACGTCGGGAGCGCCGGCATTGAGTTCGATCTGCCTGACGATGGCGGATCCGACCACCACCCCATCCGAGACGGAGGCCACCATGGCCGACTGCTCCGGGGTGGCGATGCCAAAGCCGACGCAAACCGGGACGCTGCTCTGCGCCCCGATGGCAGCGACCTGTTCGCCAATTTGATCCGACGGTGCACCGTGCGATCCCGTCACGCCGGTGCGGGAGAGGGCATAAATAAAACCCTCCGCGCCTTGAGCGAGAAAGGCTACCCGGTCGGGGGGCGTGGTGGGAGCGATGAGCCGGATGTGATGCAGTCCCTCGCCGCGCGCCAGCTCGGTATTGAGGGCGGCTTCGTCGGGGGGGAGATCCAGGAGCAGCACTCCGTCCGCCCCGGCCTCTGCTGCATCCCGGTGGAACTTCTCGTAGCCGTAGGTGTAGACCGGATTCAGGTAGGTGAAGAGGACAATGGCGGTCTGGTGGGAATCGCGGAATCGGCGGATGAGGTCGAGGACTTTGTGGGTGTCGACCCCGGCCTCGAGGGCGCGGGCGTGGGCCATCTGGTTGACGATTCCGTCTGCGAGGGGATCGGAGAAGGGGACTCCCAACTCGATGACATCGGCCCCGGCCTCGGTGAGGGCCCGGAGGATCTCGAGGGAGCGCGGGAGGTCCGGATCGCCGGCGCAGACGTAGGCCACAAAGGCTTTTTTTCCCTCGGAGCGGAGGCGTTCGAAGGTGGCGTCGATGCGGTTGCTCATGTCTGAATCGGGGCCGGGAGCCAGGAAGGGCCCCCATGGAGTGGCCAGGGGGATTTCAGTCGGAATTGACAGAATGAACAGAAAGATTATGGGGCGGGCAGCGATGCGTGCCCGATTGACCAAGGACTTCCGATTTGAAGCGGCCCACACGCTCCCCAGTCTGCCGGAGGGCCACAAGTGCCGGCGCATGCACGGGCACAGCTTCAAGGTGGAGATTTCGATCGAGGGCGAGGTCGACGCGGAGGTGGGTTGGGTCTACGACCACAAGCAGATCAGCGATGCCATGGCGCCGCTTTTGGAGCTGCTCGACCACGGCTACCTGAACGAGATCGAGGGCCTGGAGAGCCCCACGATCGAGCGGATGGCGGCCTGGTTCTGGCGGAGGCTGGAGGTGGAGCTCCCGGGCCTCTGCGAGATCGTGATCTACGAGACGCCCACCGCCCGCTGCGTATTTCGCGGTGAGTTTTGACTGGTTTTTGAGCGGGGAGCGGCTACCTAGCGCCCGACATGAAACGCCTGAGCCTGATTGCCGCCACCGTCGCGTTCCTCTTTGGTGCCTGTGAGCGCCACTCGTGGGAAGACCAGGATAAGAACAAGGATGGCCGGATTGACCAGAATGAGAAGGGGACCAAGCGCCTCTATCAAGACGATCACGGCAAGGAGGGCGAAGCCCACAAGGAAGAGGGCCACGGGGAAGGCGAGGGTGGCGAGAAGGGTGACGGCGAAGAGAAGGCCGAGTGAGGCGCGCGGCGAAGACTCGACGTTCCAATTTCCAAATAGATCTCAACTCGCAATTCCCGGATCTCAGTCTGGGAAATGAGAACTGGAGCTGGAACTTATTTGGAAATTGGAGAGTCGAGTTTGTAAAACCTCGGACCTCCATCATCCCCGCTTGGGGTCCAATTCGACTGCGAGGCCTAATTCGGCCCGGTGGGTTGTCCTCCGCTCCGCCGGTAAGTCAAAAAGCACTCCCCGTTGTCGAGGGGCTCGAAGTGGGTGAGTTTGAATTCGAGGGCGGCCGGGAGGTGTTTCCCGAGATGCCCGGTGATGGTGGGCGCGTCCGCTCCACCGAAGAGGGTGTGGCCCGCGAAGGTGAGATTGATCTCATCGATCGCGTCCAATTCCGCGAGAGCCCGGACGAGGGTTCCCCCGCCCTCGCAGAGGAGGGTGGAGACGGCGTGTCCGGTCGAGAGCGTCTCGAGGAACTCCGCCAGCGATTCCCGGTGCACGGTGGCGCCGGCTGCTTCGTAGAGGGAGGGATCGTAGTCGGGGGCGGGGTGGGTGGCGAGGAGGTGAAGGGCGCCGCCCCGGGTGTGGAACACCTTGTGGGAGAGGTCGAATTTGCCGGAACGCGAGACCACGCAGCGGAGTGGTTGGCGGGGCGGCTGGAGTTCCGGGGGGATCGTCACCGACATCTCATCGGCTTCCAGGGTTCCGCGGCCGACCAGGATGGCATCGGAGCGCATGCGGATCTCCAGGAGCCGTTGCAGGTCGGCCTGGGAGGTGAAGTGGGCGGGATCCTTGTTGACGGTGGAGACCTTGCCATCGGCCGTAATCGCGAAGTTGAGGAG
>CAUZKZ010000119.1:0-12356 GCA_963580345.1 Verrucomicrobiia bacterium
ACGCAAGGTTCAAGAGCTGGCATCACGAACCTATCCTGCAAATCCGGAGGCTCTTGTCTAGCAGAAACGCTCAATCGAAGATTCTATCAGCTTCGCAGCATTTTTGGCCAATCACCCTGTCCGGCGCCCACCCTGCCGCCGGTTTCTCTCGCCTTGACGGCCGGCAATCCCTACCGTCTGTCGCTCCGAAACCGGATTGCCCCATGAAACCGATTCTGCTCATTGCCCTCATTCATCTCGCAACCGTCCCGGAAATTCTCGCGGAAGCCTGGCCTGCCTGGCGTGGCGACTTGCTCGGCTCAGGCCAAACCTCCGAAACCGAGTTACCGCTCGAGTGGGGGAAGGAGAAAAACCTGCGCTGGCGGGTGGAGCTGCCGGAGCGGGGAAACTCCACCCCGGTCGTGCACGGGAACCGGGTTTTCGTGACGCAGGCGGTGACCGAGGGGAACTGGCGTGGCCTGATGTGCTTCAGCCGAACGGATGGCTCGCTGCTCTGGAAGAAGGGGCTCACCTATGAGAAAGAGGAACGCACGCACGGCTCCAATCCCTATTGTTCCGCCTCGCCCGCCACGGACGGGAAAATCGTGGTGGCTTCCTATGGTTCGGCCGGACTTGCAGCCTACGGGGTCGATGGCAAGCATCTCTGGCACCGCGATCTCGGCGCCATCGATCACGTCTGGGGAAACTCGACCTCGCCCCTTCTTTATGGCGATCTCGTCATCCACTATCACGGTCCCGCCAAAGATGCGGTTCTCTACGGGCTCGATCGCAAAACGGGCGAGACCCGCTGGAAGTGGCAGGAGCCCGCCTGGAAACCGGGCAAACGCACCGACGGCTTCCGAGATCGCGAAGGGAAGGGGATCATCGGATCCTTCAGCACCCCCATCATTGTCCCGGCCGGAGAGCAGGCGGAACTCGTGATGAGTTTTCCGATGGAACTGAAGGGATTCGACCCGGCTACCGGCAAGGTGCTCTGGACGTGTGCGGGACTCAACCCGCTGGTATACGCCTCGCCGGTCGGTGCCGACGGAATCGTGGTCGCGATGGGCGGCTACCACGGCAACTCGATCGGGGTAAAGGTTGGCGGCAGGGGAGAGGTCACGAAGTCCCACCGGCTCTGGCAGGAAGTTCGTCACAACGGCGGGATTGGCACCGGGGTGGTTGCGGACGATCACCACTATTACCACAATTCCGGCGGGGTGGTGTTCTGCGACAATCTCCGCACCGGCAAGACGGTTTGGAAGGACCGGCTGCCCGGCGCCGGGAAATCATGGGGCTCCTTCGTCTTCTCGGGCGGGCGAATTTACACCCTGAGCCAGGCGGGCGACACGGTGGTGTTCAGCGCCTCTCCCGAGGGATTGAAGGTCCTGGCCCGCAGCGACGTGGACGAGGAGACGAATTCTTCTCTGGCCATCTCGGACGGCGACATTTTCCTGAGGTCCCATGAGGCCTTGTGGTGCTTCGCGGCAAAATGAGGATCGGAGAGTCCGGACAAGGACAGGCGCTGCACGGGCGCCAATGCTGCGAGGTCAGCAGCGGGGATCGCTCGAGGGGACTCGGATACCTTCATCCTCCCTCTCTCCACTAATCTCCGAGCTTACCGATCTCGCCGGTCAATTTCGAGATCCAGTTGAAGAGGATGAACGTGACCATCAGAACCCCGGGCACGAGCCAAAAACCGAGCTTCCTGGTGTAGCCGATGACACTGGTGAGGGAGGCGAAAATCAGGAGGAGGACACTGCTCAGGCTCAGGATGGTCAGGAAGGTCGTTATATAGCCGATCACTTCCATCGCCTCGGGGGACTTGATCTGCTTGGCGACGAACGACATCACGAGACCGTAAAGGGAAAGAGCCGCCAGGGGCACCACCGCGAGGCCGGTCGAGAAGAGGATGCAGCGGCCCGGGACTCTCCTGCCCTGCATGATGTTCAGGAAAAAGAGGACTCCGAAGAGAATGCCCACCAGCGCCGTCATGGTCACGAGCGCCTCGAGGTGGTCCAGGAACTTCAGTTTCTTGGGGCCGTCCGCGCCGCCGAGATTCGGTCCCAGGAAGGAGGTGAGCAGGTTCGTCCCTCGCCATAACGCCAGCAAGGAAGCGATCGGGAAGGAGAGGCAGAGGAGTAATCCCCACGTCAGGGTGCCATCCTTGCCGAGGCGCTCCATGGCGGCGTGTTGCGAGTCCATCGGATCGGAAAGCGCCAGCCCGAGGCCGCCCTTTGCGGCGGGGAAAAATTGCTGACCGGGAGCCGGATACGGTTGGTCAACCAGTCCCGGGATGCCGCCAGGAGCCGGGGCCGGTTGCGGCTGGGGTTGGGCCGCCGCTCGCGGGGGGAGGCTTGGGAGATCGAACTCCCCGTCACAACTCGGGCAGTTCGCAGTCGAGCCGGCCAAGTGCAATTCGTACTTGATATTGGTCCCGCAGTGCGGGCACTGGCACTTTGATTTCTCCCCCATTTTTCGAAGCCTCGCAGCAGCACGAATTGCTGCCAAGCGGAATCGGAACCCCGCGCGCCTGACGGATGAGTCGGGCCGCTACTCGGTGCTGCGCAAGTACTCGACCACATCCGCGACGTCCTGGGCGGTCAGGGCGAGCTGATGCGCGGAAAGCATGAGGGAGCGCTTCATCATGGTGCGGGACTTGATGTCGGCGGCCGGAATCGCCTGCGTCAAACCACCCATCGATTTCACGATCACGGGGTCACCCTCGGCGAGGACGATGCCCATGATCTCGAGGCCCGACTTCGTCACGAGGTGCTGGGCCTGGAAACCGAGGGAGATTTCGGCGGAGGGCTCGAGGATGGCCTTGGCGACGATCTCCCGCGGGAACCGTTGTCCCCAGCCGGTCAGATTCGGGCCGACATCGACGCCCGCCTCGCCAATCACGTGGCAGGTGATGCAGCGGCCCGCGGCCGCTTTACCGCGGGCGGCATCGGCCTTGAGCTTCAGGATCTCCGCAGCGGGGGGCAGCTTCGAGCCGCCGGGATCCGGGGGAGTGACGACCGAAACCAATTCCCGCTTGGCATTGCCTCCCTTCAGTTTCTCGGCGGGCTTGTAAGCGTTCCACCACCGGTCGTTGTTCCATTTCACCCAGAACGCGGCCCGCTCGGCGAGCGGCTTGTCGGAGCCGAGATTGGCGATATCGACCATCGCATCCGCAGCGCTGGGGTTGCGGATGAAAGCGATCGATTCGAGCGCCTGCATTCGGTGCTCACTGGGCAGATTCGCCAGGAACACGCGGTCTCGCAGGGCGGGAACGGCGAGGGGAGTCATGAGTCTCCAGACCGCGCCGGCCGTGGCGGCATCCCAGTCGGCGGGCTTGGTGCCCTTGACGAGAGCTGCGAATACGGGGCCCTCTTTGCCGGTCGCGCCGGTGCCGAACGCTTCGAGATAGGCCCGGTCCTTGCCATCGTATCCGCGGGCGATCTGGACCAGGGCCCCGATCACTTCGGGCGTGCCCGGTTGATTACGAAGGTAGAAGCAAACCTCGCGGCTGACGGCCGGTTTCTTGTAGCCGGCCAGTTTGAGAGCCAGCTCGTGGGTGCCCGGATAGCCTGCCCGGCGCAGGGCGCGAAACCCGGTGATGAGGGTTTGCGGGTGGGCGTCGGTGGGAAGATTCGTGAGGGTCTCCACCCCTTTTTCTCCCAGTTGCGCAAGCAACCAGGTCGCGCGGGCCCCGAGGAAGGGATTCTCATCCTTGGCCAGGGCGGCGAGGGCGGGAATCGACTTCGCGCCACCGGCCTTGAGGCGCGTGAAGCCGAGAGAGCGCGTGTTGATGGCCGGACTCTTGAGCGCCGTGATCTGCCCCGCGGTCGTGGAGAGATCGAGTTTGGGAAGGTTCGATTTGAACCCCTTGGGCGCGATCCGGTAAATCGTCCCGGACAAAGTGCGGTCCTGCGTCCCATGGCCTCCTACCCGAGGATCGAACCAGTCCGCGACATAGATGGCACCATCCGGGCCGACACACACGTCGGCCGGCCGGAACCAGGTGTTGATGTCCTGGTTAGAGCGGCCCTTGAAGTCCGCGCCCGCCCACTTCCGGTCCGGGTTGGAGGTGAGGAAGTCGAAGCGGTCCATCTTGAAGCCGGCCCCCTCCAGCTTCGGGAAGTAACCGAAGACGACGTTCTTGGCCGATTCGCAACTCATCAGGAGCCCGCGGTACTTTTTCGGGAGCGCGCCGTTCTCGTAGAAGGAAATTCCGGTCGGTGCCCCGCCCCCGTAAACGTCGCCGGGCGGCATGCTGCCGGGATCCTGCTGACGCCACTCGGCGGTCGGGGTGTCCTGTCCCGGGCGCCGGTCTGCGCCCCAGGAACGCTTGCCGTCGTTGGAGGCAAACCCGGCATTGCCGTACTCCATCACCCAGCTGGTGCGGCAGGCGGGCGGATCGTCGTTGTCATTTTGGAAGAGGTCGCCCAGCGACGTGATGATCTGCTCGTAGCTGTTACGGTAGTTGTAACCGATGATTTCGCAGTCGGTGCCGTCGGGATTCATGCGGACCGAGAACCCGCCGAGGTAGACGTGGCCGTCATCGCTTTTCTGGCCGGCGATTTTCTGGAGCGAGTAGGGGCTGCCGATGCGGAAGGTCTTGCCGGACTTGTCGGTGAACTGGGCGCCCATGTTGCCCTGGGTGAAGTACCATTTGCCGTCGGGGCCCGCAATGACCGCATGCAGGCTGTGGTCGTGGTTGCGCCCGTTGAAGCCGGTCAGCAACACTTCCCGCTTGTCCTTGGCGGGATCGAACACCAGGTCGCGGTCGACGTCGGTGTAGACGAGCAGGTCCGGCGGCTGGGAAACCACGACCACGTTGTCGAAGACCGCGACGCCCAGCGGAGACTGCAGGTGTTTTTCCTGCACGAAGACGTGCGACTTGTCCGCCTTGCCGTCGCCGTTTTCGTCCTGCAGCACCATGATGCGGTCGCCTTCTGCATCCTTTCGCTGGCCGCGGTAGTTTACGCCTTCCGCCACCCAGGCGCGGCCCATGTGATCGAAGTCGATGTTGGTCGGATTTCGAAAGAGGGGTGACTGCGCCCAGACCGTGATCTCGAGATCTTCGGGCACCACGAAGCGCTCCAGGGGCACTTGCGCGGACCGATCACTTGCGGTGCCGACGGGCTTCGTGTTCCAGACCTGGAACTTGACACTGGTTGCGGAGCCGCCCTGCTGGTTGAGCCCGCCCTGGTCCAGGCCGGCGCGGCACTGGAAACGCTGGTAACCATCGGGCAGGGCGAACTCGATGACGGAAGGCGCATGCGTCCCGATGCCATAGGAGACCGGTTTGCCGTCGACGATCAGCTTTCCGCCGGAGGCGTTGGCGTCGATCTTGACGTTTCCCCAACCGGCGTTCGCGGATTTCCATTTCAGTTCGGTCAGCTTCAACTGTCCCTTTGGTCCGGTCAGGTGCGGCTCGATCCAGTCTGCCCAGTCGCAGGCATATCCGTCGCTGGTCTCATCGACGACCAGGAAGAGCGAGCGTGATCCCCGGAGATCGATATCGATCGTCACGGCGTGACCGGGGGTCTTCTTGGTGATGACGTCACTGGAGAAGAGAGGCTTGGGCTTCTCCGCGGCGGATGCAGGGAACGCGAGAGCGGGAAGGGCGAGCAAGGTGAGCAGGCGTCGGTTCGTCATCCCCAAGGGGACCCTGAATCGGCCGGTTCGTCAATCGTTCCGGCGCAGAAATCCCTGGTGTTGCGCGCAGCGTCGCCTGAATTGGTGACAAAGATCCCCCGTTCCCCTCCTAGGCCTTCCACTCCAACCCCCGCAGCGTGCCGGTGCTGGTTCCGAAGCGGTCGATCTCGAGGCCGAAGTTCTGCAGCATGGAGAGCAGGAGGTTGGCGGCCGGGAGACGCTTGCCCTTCTCTTCCGGATAGGTCTTGTGCTCGCCGTGGTGGGAGAATCCGTGGTAGCCGCCGGAGAGGCCGAAGTCACCGTTCACGAATTCGCTGCTCAAGGTAATGGCGCGGGTCGAGTCGGTCTGGATCGCGAGGGCGATGAGCTCGATCATGGCCCTCAGGTCCAGGCTGATGTTGCCCTCCGGGAAGTTCGCGGCGAGGTAGGGCATCACGCCGCTCAGGAAGGTCGGCACGCAGGCATGGCCGCCGGAGATCCCGTGGTCGAGGTTGGAGAAGACCGTGAAGTCCTTGCGGTGTTTCTCCAGGCCCTTGAGGGTCGGCGGCATCTCGTAATCGGTGCCGCGTTCCCTCGGGAAGAAGGTCTTGTGGTAGGCGCCGTAGTTGTTGGAGAGGGTGACGACCCGCTTGACCGGGTTCCCGCCGTCGCGCCCGGTGGCGGCCCCCGCCCGCGGCAGGATCGATTCCATCACCGGGAGCGCGATGGATACGCCGGCTCCCCGGAGAAAGTGACGGCGGTTGGTTCGAGTGAGCATGGAGCAAAAACGGCGTCTCGGGTTGACGGGCCGGAGGGCGGCGCAGGCTGACGGTCGGAACTCTACGATTTTCCGCAGCGATTGCTTGCATTAATTGGGTGACCGCAAGAGGGGAGAGAAGCGCCGGTTCGCGCCGGTCGCGGATGGCCTCCGCTTCGATCGTGCCCGGGAAATCGGCCGCCGCGGGAGCAAGTCGGGCATGGTCCGGCGGAAAAGGAGGTTTTTCCGCTACTTTCTCCTCGCGGCCTCGAAGTACCCGCGATAGCGGCTCACGAGGTCCGGGTGTTTCCCGGCCAGGTCGTTCTTCTCGGCGATATCGTTCTCGAGGTTGTAGAGCGCAAAGCGGTCCTTGCCGTGGCGGTGCAGCTTCCATTTGCCGACCCGGATCGCCCCGGGCCAGTAGAGGTACTCGTGCTTTCGCTGGGATTCCCCCTGACCTAACAGTTCCGGCAGGTAACTGATGCCGTCGATGTCCCCGGGCGGTTCGACCCCGGCCAGTTCGCAGGCGGTCGGAAGAAAGTCCCAGAAGGCGCCCGGGTGGTCGCTGCTCCGGCCGGCTGCGATCCGGCCCGGCCAGCGCGCGATGGTCGGGACGCGGATTCCTCCTTCCCGCCAGGAGCGCTTGGCTCCGGAGAGGGGACCCGCGCTCTTGAAGAATTCCAGGCTCTGTCCGCCTTCCGGAGACGGACCATTGTCGCTGCTGAAGATCACGAGAGTGTTTTCGCTCAGCTCCAAGTCGTCGAGCAGATCAAGGATCTTCCCGATGCTGCGATCCATCCGCGAAACCATTCCGGCGTAGGCTGCGTGCGGGTGGCTCTGCCCGCAGTAACCCGCCTTGTATTGGCTCCCGTAACCGGCATCCTTTCGCCCTCCGCCGATGTTTCCCTTGCCCTCGATCTTCGGGGTCTCCGGCCAGTTCAATTCCAGGTAGGGCGCCATGGAGTCTTCCGGGACGGTCAGTTCCGCGTGCGGAATACAGAAGGGAAGATAGAGGAAGAAACGATTGTCCTTGTTCTGCGCAACCCATTCGAGGGCCTCCCTGGTCAACTCGTCGTGGCTGTAAGTGCCCGATGCCTTTTTATATTCCCCATTCACCCGCAGGTTGTGGTTCTTCGGGTAGAGGACTTTCCGGGCATTGCGCCAGAGGTATTCCGGGTAGTAGAAGTGCGCGAAGCCCTGGTTGTCGAAGCCGAAGAAATGGTCGAAGCCCTTGGCGTTCGGGCTTCCGGGATGCCCCGGCCTTCCCACCAGCCCCCACTTTCCGATCATGCAGGTTTTGTAGCCCGCCTTCTTCAGGAGCATGGCGACGGTGATATCGTTTTCCTTCAACCGCCGGCCGTTGCCCGTGACCGAGGCGTGCCCCATGTGCTTGCCGGTCATCAGCGCGCAACGCGACGGCGAGCAAATATTGTGGCCGGAATAGTGGCTCGTGAAACGAAGTCCCTCCCGCGCCATCCGATCCAGCCGCGGCGTCTTGATCTTTTCCTGGCCAAAGCACCCCAGGTCGCCGTAGCCCAGGTCGTCCGCCAGGATTAAGATGATATTGGGGCGCGAGGATGGATCCGCTCCCTCCAATCCCGGCGTCAGAATGTAAAGAGCAAGTCCCAGGATGGGAAGGAGAAGAGATTGCCTGCCGGTCATCATGATACTTCTCCGGCCGGTCACTTTCGAACGCGGGCACTCCAGCTTGAGAACAGGCCGGCCAATTCCCTGGCGCGATCGGGAAACTTCCCTGCCAGGTTGTTTCGCTCGGTGCGATCCGACCGCAGATCGTAAAGCTCCCAGGGGATCTCCTTGTCGCCGTCTCTCTTCGGGGCGTCTGTCTCGTTGAAATAGTCGATGCCGAGTCTGGAATTGGGATGAGGAGCGACCAGTTTCCAATTTCCTTTTCGGATGGCGCGGCACTGGCCGAATTGCCAGTAAAGCGCCTCGTGGCCACGGCGCTCCTCGCCCTGGAGAATCGGCAACAAGCTGCGGCCTTCGAGGGGTGCCAGTTTCCTGCCCTGGTGGGAAGCGGGATACTCGCCGCCGGCCACATCGATACAGGTGGGCATGAGATCCATGATGTGCCCGACCTGGCGGGTGATGCCGCCGCCCTTCTTGATGACCTTGGGCCAGTAGGCAATGAGGGGCGATGCGATCCCGCCTTCATGGAGCCACCACTTGAACTTGCGAAAGGGCGTATTGCTGACATTGGCCCATGGCGCTCCCTGGGTGCGATAGGACTCCATGGGCCCTGGTGGAACTTCGGGGG
Source organism: Verrucomicrobiia bacterium (assembly GCA_963580345.1). GTDB lineage: Bacteria > Verrucomicrobiota > Verrucomicrobiia > Verrucomicrobiales > Akkermansiaceae > Roseibacillus_B. Next base: position 8,637 of record CAUZKZ010000119.1, read on the forward strand.
CGGTGGTCTTGAAGGCCTTGTAGTCCTCCGCGCAGGCGCCGTTGTCGGAGAGAAACAGCACGAGCGTATCCTCCTCGATGTCCAGCTCACGTATCCTGGCCATGATGCGTCCGATTCCCCGGTCCATCCGGTCGACCATCGCGGCGTAGACCGCCATGTGCAGGTCCCAGCGATCCCTGGTCCCCTCGTCCAGCTCGTCCCAGGCCGGCACGTTGGGGTCACGCCGCGATACGATCTCCCGCTTGTCAACGAGGCCCAGTTCGACCAGGCGGCTGAAACGGCTTTGCCGAATCGCGTCCCATCCGCTCCGATACTTTCCACGATACTTGGCGATGTCTTCCGGGCGGGCCTGGATCGGAAAATGCGGCGCGGTGTACGGGAGATAGAGGAAGAAGGGACGGTCCTCCCTGCCGTATTTGTCGAGGTAATCGAGGGCGGCGTCCGTGAAGGCATCCGTGCCGTAGAAGTTGCGGTCCTCCGGCGTAAACGGCTGGAGGAGCTTGCCATCGTTCGCCCAGGCCCGTTGTTCCCCTGGATACTTGCGTCCCGGTTCGCCCTCGCCGGACCGCCGCAGCCCCGGATTGAAATAGTTGCAACAGCCGCTGTCGAGGAGACCGTAGAAGCGGTCGAAGCCGCATTTCACCGGCGACCCTGCAAGACCTCCATTTCGCCCGGTCATCAAGGTGCGATACCCGATCAATTTCATCACCTCGGCAATGTTGAGATTGTTCCGCGCTATCCTCCCCTGTTGGGGATACAATCCCGTCAGCAGCGAGGCACGGGAAGGACCGCACTTGGCATTGTTGTAGAACTGCGTGAATCGCAGACCACCTTTCGCGAGCCGGTCGAGGTTGGGGGTCGATATTTCGGAACCGTAGCAGCCGAGGTCCGAGTAGCCGAGGTCGTCGGCCATGATGAGAACGATGTTCGGCTTCCCGGCCGCCTCCCCGCGATTCCACCAGGCGGTCAACACCGCGAAGAGGACGAGGAGAGGTGTAGCTTTCATGGTGCCGCCTTCGAATTTTCCAGGACGGCAGCATGACGGTTCGCCCGCGGATCGCCGGCGGCAAAAAACGTCTCCGTCTTCCGGTCGAAATAAATCATGACCGGGCTCGCGATGGCGCCGCCTGCCGTATTGATCTTGTGTCCCCGGCGGGCGAGATCATTGCGGATGCCCTTCGGAATGCTGTCCTGCAGCGTCAGGCGCCCGAGCCCTTCAATCTTGCGCTCTCGGCTGGGAATGAACGATCCCTCGTGATGGCGGGTACTGAACCTCGCCGTGGAAACCGCTTCCTTCGGCATCATGTCGAACTCGATGAAATTGAGCAGACAGTTCAGCGTGGTCTGGTCCTGCAAATCGCCGCCCGCCACGCTGATCGCCATGACCGGTGCGCCGTCCCTGAGCACCAGGGTGGGGGTGAGCGTGATGCGCGGGCGCTTGCCGGGCCCGATACGATTTGGATGCCCCGGGGTAGTGTTCAAGCTGCGGAGCCGGTTGCCGTGGGCGATGCCCAGGGGAGCGCAGATATTGTACGGCCCGTTTCCACTCGGAGTGGCGGAAACGAAATTCCCCCACCGGTCCGCCACCACGCAGGTCGTCGTGCCCCCCCGTCCCGGGCGGTACTTGCCGGGTTGGTCGGACAGGGCCTTCATCCCCACCGGATCACCGGGGCGGACTTCCAGTGACGCTTGCTCGAGATCGACCAGGGTCCGGCGCAGGGCGGCATAGCGGTCGGAGAGGAGGGGGCCGATGGGGACGTCGGCGAACCGCGGGTCGCCGTAGTAATAGTCGCGGTCGGCCAGTCCGAGTTTCAGGGCTTCCACGAGGACGTGAATGTAATCGGACGAGAGGTGGCCCATTTTCCGGAGCTCGAAGCCTTCCAGGATCTTCAGGGTCTGGCACAAGTACGGACCCTGCGTCCACGGCCCGCACTTGTAGACACGGTAACCGCGGTACGCGATGCTGACCGGATCTTCGAGCAAGGTCTGGTGCGCTTCGAGGTCCCGCTTGCGCAGGAAGCCGCCCTTTTCCTTGTAGTAAGCCACGAGCTGATCGGCGATGTCCCCCTTGTAAAAGCGGTCCCGCGCGGCCTGCAGTTTTTGTCTTCGCGTGCCGGCGGTATTCTTTTCGGTGGAAACCAGTTTTCGCAAAGTCACGGCCAGTTCATCGAACCAATCTCTGTTGCCGCGGTCCAGGATCGCGAGTGTGGGTTCGACCACGGTCGCGAAATCCAGGGTCCCGTACTTGTCCAGCGCGGTGAAGAAAAGGTTGACCGCTCCCGGAACCGGAACAGCACGAATGCCGCCTCCTTCCGGGATCGCATTCTGGAGGTACCAGGCGATGCCCTTCTCGTCCAGGGGGGCGCCCCCCAACCCGGAGAGGGTCTTGACCTCCTTCTTCTTCGCATCGAAGATCATGAAGGGAACCTCGGCCCCGATGCAGAACATCCCGTAGTCCATGATGCTGGCCACCAACAGGACCGCCACCGCGGCATCGGCGGCGTTTCCCCCTTTCTCCAGGATCGCGATTCCCGCTTCCACCGCCTTCGGGTTTTCGGCGACGACCGCTCCGCCTTTGCCGGAGGCATGCCACGTCAGGTCGGCCATGGACAGAGTGGTCCCGGCAAGTATCAGGAATAAAATTCTTCGCATGAGTTGAGGAGTTGGAATTGGGAGTGTTCGTCGTTCAGGTCCTGCCATTCCGGATTCGGCGGCCGGGGAACTGCGCATGATGGCCAAGCATGGTGTTCGTAAGGCCGGAGTGCGACAGAAATTTTCCTGTGCGGGCAGTCTCGATTCGTAAGCGTCCCGTTTATAAACCTCGGCTTCGGCGGCGGGATCGGCGTGCGAATCAGGCTGCGGGTTGCTTCTCGCGGCGTTCGGCGACCGCGAGGCGGGCCGGGGTGAGGTGGGCAACCTCCTGTGCGGTGAGCTCGCCTTCCGGCATCAACTCCAGCACCTCCTCGGGAATGACCACCTTGCTGACCACCACCACGTTTTCAGGCACTCGCGGCTGGCGATTCGTGCGGGGAGCGCGCCGCTTCCTGTCTTTCCTTTTTGCGTCGTCGTCGTCCCCCGCCGGTGCGTCCGCCTCGCCGGAGGACTCGTCCTTTCCCGGCAGGATCCCCTCCAGCAGCATTTCCAGCTGTCCGGGATCGAGTTTTTCGGAACTCCTTCCAAAGATCCGCACCATCCAACAGCAATTGCAACGCCTCCGGGGCGAGCTTCAACTTCTCCTGGTTGGCCCGCGACGGCTTCGGCCAGCTGTAGGTCTCCACCGCGAGCCGTTTTGCCGAAATCCATAAGCCCGTCCCGTCAAAATACAGCGTCTTAATCCGATTTCGCCTCTTGTTGCAGAACACGAACAAGGCTCCACGCCGCGGATCTTCCCCCGAGCCAGGCGCTCCGCGCGATCGGCGAGGCCCCGCCCCGCGCGGTGACCAGGAGCGGCCCGGACGCCCCGACCTCGGTTCTCCGCCAGGCCCAGGCGGCCCGCGCCCTCCTCGCAACTAGCCCGGAACCATCCGTCGACGCCCGGGGCTCTCGCCTCGGGGAAAGATGAAAGCCTGGCCCGATTTTGACCACAACCCTCAGAAACCGCACAGTTTCCGGCAAGTCTTCGCAATCGGCTTAGGCTAGTGCATCGGCCGGGAAGTTAGTGTGCATTCGGCGCGAGGGTTTTTCTTCGAGTTCAAGGCGTGAGGAAGGAGCTGGTCGGGA
>CAUZKZ010000120.1:0-12296 GCA_963580345.1 Verrucomicrobiia bacterium
GAACCACGCATCAAAAAGAAGCGGCCGAAACCGTTTCCGTTTCTCGATCTACCCCGTCAAAAATACAAAGAAATGCGAGAATCGGGGGAACTCGTTCCTGTCTAAAGTTCGTGCCATTCGGGTTGAGCAGGAAGACGAGGTTCTCGCCGCCGGTGCCGTCGATCGGTCCGTTCAGGTTGAAATCCGCATCATCCGCGGAGGGCGATCCCTGAGCACTGATCTCGACATTTCCTCCGCCGGCGAGCGTGATGGTGCCCGTCAGGCTGGTGTCGCCATTGCCAAAACCTTCGTAGTCCAGTGCGCCACGATCACTGCCAAAGTATGTCCCGCCGGTTCCCTGCAGGGTAATCTCCTCCGCGGTGGTGAGACCGCCGCTGAAACCCAAAACTGCAGCGCCTCCAAGGGAGAGCACCACGGTCCCGTTCCCGGCACCGGTCGCGCCGAGGCCCGCGCTGTCGTCGGCCCGCAGGAAGCCATCGACAACCCCCGTCTCCCCGGTGTAGGTGTTGACGCCGTTAAAAATGATAATTCCGTTGTTTGTGAGCATCCCGTTGACGTCCACACCATCGCTCCCGGCGATGACCGCGTTGATATGGGAAACCGTGCCGGGGGCACCCCCAATATCCCTTTGGTTGGCACCAAGAACCATGGTGAGCGTACCCGGACCATTAATGGCGTATCCAGTGGTATCGAACTGGACTTCAGTCGCCGACACGCCCGCCGCCGCGATGGTGACGTTCCCACCGCCCTGGTTGAAAGTGGCTTCGTCGTTGTTGACCCAGACGGCGCCTGCTCCCGGAGGAGCCCAGTTTGTTGTGGCAAGATCCCAGGGGCCGGCACCGGCCGGAAGGTAGGTTCGCGGCGCTGCACTGGTCGTCGCGGCCAAGGCGAGGATCGACAGGATTCCAGCCGCGGTTGATTTAAGGGGGACCCCGGAGCGGCGCGCACGTCCGGAAGGCGACAGGTGAGTCCTGGACTCAGAGTGGTAGCTTTTCATGAGTATGATGTGTTGAGGAATTGCTCGGGCGCACCGACCTGAAGTCGCGCGCCATTGCAACGTGGCGAGAGATAGACCCTCCCGCAGGATGGAAACGAGAAAAAAAAGAACTAAGGATATTTGGATTGTTAACGACAAGGTATTGGGGTCCATACGTCCTGCTGGGTACCGCGAACCGGTGAGGGTAAGAAGACCAACTGATTACTGGATGGCAACGGATCCAGCGCGACCCGTTCCGCTTTCGACAATCAGTCATTCCAAGGTGTGACCGACCCGAGAAGAGGGCGTCGACGATGGGGAGATTTCGAATCCCGTGAGACCCCTGTCAATCGGGCCCGCGGCGACTCTTCGCTGGTTCCAAGCGGGGTCAAGAATGGCGCGCGGTTGAGGCCGGTTTCCGGAGCGGAAGACCCCCGCCACCCGGAAGGAGGTGATCCTGCTTCGAAGACAAACGGGTCGATCCCCTGTGGCGCCTGGGTAGCGAGAAAATAAGGCAATCCCTCACGGTTACCGATTCGAATTGCTGCGGGGATCCGCGCGAACCTGAATGGGAAAAGAGAATTCAAGGCGGATGAGCGCAGCTATGCGCCGAGAGGCGCAGATACAAATTCCGCGGTGAGCACTCATCGTTTGTTGCCCTCCGGCCCCGCGATCATTGTTAACCTAACAGATTCCGATCGACTCCTCATTGCGGACCACGCCGGGCCGGGGTGGACAGAATGGAATCAGCTGGTATTCGTTGTACGAAACTGAGGCCGCCATGGCATCAAGAACTGAGCGAAAACCGGCATGCGCCGCGCAGCGAGAGCTGCCACGATCGGCTCCTGTCAGCCTTGCCCCGGTGCGGTACGAAACATCCACGGCGAATGTCCTGGCTCACAAATCCGCCGCCGAGATCCTGGCGGATTTGCGGACCCGGACCTTGCGGGTTGAGTCAAAGGATTTTCGCTACCACGCCATTTCTGCGGAGACGCTGGCTGGTCAGTTTGAACATTTTTATCTGCGACTGGAGAACAAGCAATCGGGCCGGATCGCATGGCAGCCGGTGTTTGTCGCCGACCAGGATTTGCTGGACGGATTGCCGGCGCGGTTCGCCAGGACACTCGCCGCGCCGCGAAAACTTTTTCCGCGCTGGCTCAAGGCACGCATGCTGTTCGCGGGCTGCTCCGCCGGCAGCGGCGCGCTGGATTGTTCCGAACCGTGGGCAGTGACGGCGTTTCAGGAGGCGCTCGAAAAATTTGCGTGCGAGTCCAAAGCCACGATGATCCTGTTGAAGGATTTTCCCGCGAAGTATCGGACCGTGCTGGAACTCTTCGTGGCCGCGAAAAAATTTCGTCGTGTCCCGAGCATGCCGGGCTGTGCGCTGGAATTCGATTTCAAAACTTTCGAGGACTACATGAGCAACCGGCTGGGCCGCAAGCTGCGTTACAAGTTCCTCAAGCTGAACAAGCAGCCGCCGGTGCCGTTTGAGGTGCTGACTGACGTGACACCAATCGCGGACGAGTTGCACGCGCTCTATCTCCAAACGCACAACCGTTCAAAGATGCGCTTTGAAAAACTGACACCGGAATTCTTCGCGCGCATTGGCCGCGAAATGCCGGATCGCGCCCGGTTTTTCGTGTGGCGCGTGGACGGGAGGATCGCCGCTTTTGCGCTCTGTCTCGTGCATGGCGGCGTGATGGATCACTTGAACATCGGATTTGATTATCCAGTCGCGCTCGAGCGGCAGCTCTATTATGTGCCGATCCGCGACATCTTTCGCTGGGCCATCGGGCACAAGTTGAAGCGCTACCAAACCGGCCAGCTCAATTACGATCCGAAGCTGCATTTGCAGATGAAACTTGCGCCGCTCGATTTGTATGTGCGCCATGTTTCGCCGCTGCTCAATCCCCTGCTCAGACTTGCGCTCGGTTTTCTGCAACCGGTCCGGCACGAGCCGATCCTCCGGGAGTTTCCCAACGCAAACGAGCTTTGACGATCGAGCCGCCTGCGCCGGGCCCGCGGTGCTTGTGCAGTTCTTGCATCAAGGGTGCGAGGCGCAACTTGTGAGCCACACGACTCTCAAAATTCGAGGGGATCGCGGGAAGGTGCCGCCGGGATGGGGGCGCTTTCCCGGCCGATGAGTTCTGCTCGTGCGGCGTGAGAGGATCGCCGCGGCGTTTGGGGGCCCGCTCCATTTTGTTATTCCCATCACGCCCCGGGGAATCTAAACGGAAGATTACATGAATGCCTGCGCCCGATTCCTGAGAACTTCATTTACGACCTCGCTTTCGGGAGTCGTTATGATCCCGGCGGCATTTTGTGAGGAGCCGATCGAAGTCGGCAGCCGGCTGGAGTTTTTTGTCGACGACCACCTGGTCGGCGGGATCGAGGGCGAGGTCCGCCGGGAAATGAAGAGGCCGCGCCCTGAAGAGGTCGTGTTCGTTACCGACCAGCCCTGGGAAGGCAACACCTGTGCCTATTATTCCATTTTCCAGGACGGCGACCTCTACCGCATGATCTACCGCGGCTCGAATCACGACGCAGAGAAGAAGTCCGGCCACAAGGAAGTCACGTGCTACGCCGAAAGCAAAGACGGCATCCGCTGGACGAAACCGAAACTGGGTCTCTTCGAATGGGACGGTGCAAAGGAGAACAACATCATCTGGACCGGTCCCGGCACGCACAACTTCACGGTCTTCCGCGACCACAACCCGGCGGCGCCGGCGGAGTCGCGCTACAAAGCGTTCGGAGTCGGACGGGGCGGCCTCCTGCCGTTCGCCTCACCGGACTGCAAGCGCTGGAAGCTGAGCGGGGAGAAGCCGGTCATCACCCACGGTGCTTTCGATTCGCAGAATCTCGCCTTCTGGGATGCGGAGCGCGGCGAGTATCGCGCCTATTGGCGATACTTCGGTAGCGGCGTGCGCGCGATTCGCACCGCCACATCGAAGGACTTCCTCACCTGGGAAAACGAAGCCGACTTGGCCTACCCCGAGGGCACCCCCGTCGAGCATCTCTACACGAACGCCATCCAGAAGTACTTCCGGGCGCCGCACCTCTTCATCGGATTCCCGACGCGCTATGAACCGAAGAGCCAGCAGGTCGAGCCGATCCTGATGACAAGCCGCGACGGGAAGAGCTTCCACCGTTACCCCGAGGCCGTGGTGCCCCGCACCGCTCCGAAAGACCGCGATCACAATCGCAGCAACTACATGGCCTGGGGCATCGTGCAGCTGCCCGGCAAGCCGCACGAAATCTCGGTGTACGCCACCGAGAACTACTACGAGCCCAGCCCGGGGCGGGTGCGGCGCTTCGTCTACCGCACGGACGGATTTGTGGCCCTGGCCGGCGGCCCCAAGGGCGGCCGCATGACAACCAAACCGTTGCGCTTCACCGGTCGACGCCTGCTCCTGAACCACGTGGTGCAGAAGGAGGGGACGCTGACGGTCGAGGCGCTCGACGCCTCCGGGAAAGTGGTCGGCAAATCGGTTCCGCTGGGCGGGGACGCGGTGGACGCCCCGGTGGTTTGGGAACTCGATCCCAAGCTCAGCGGGGGCACCATTCAACTGCGCTTCACGTTGAAGAATGCGGAGGTGTTTTCGCTCAAATTCGAGTGAGGATCATTCGACTCGTAAGTTGATTGGTTGGCATGTCCAGGCTCCAGGGACCTGGGAACAGGCTCAGGGCAAATTCACGGGCCGCAGCCATTGAGAGCTTTGCGGCCCAAGGCAATGCCGAGGAGCGAGGCGGGATGGCAATGCGATCGTCAGGAACAACTTGACCGCCCGGCCTGGTGGGCGAAACTTCCCCGCTATCCCAAACCGATCCGGAATGCCCCCCGGGGGGTAGTCTTTTTGCCGATGTTCCGTCTCCCTCAATTCCTGAGTCTCATGGGGTCACTCCTGTGGGCCTGGCCGGGTGTGGTGCGCGCGGCCCCGTCGCCCGATTGCGTGGTGGTCTTCAACGAAATTCAATACAACCCGGCTGGTCCTTCCGAGGCCGGCGAATGGGTCGAACTCTTCAACCAGATGGGCATCAAGGTGGACCTCTCCGGCTGGCGGCTGGCGGGCGGGATCGATTTCACCATCCCGGCCCGCACTATCATCGATCCGGGCGGCTATCTCGTGATCGCGAAGTCCCCCGGGCCCGGTCAGCTCGGCCCCTTTGGCGGCAACCTCGATAACGGCGGCGAGCAGATCACGCTCATCAATCACTCCGGCCGGTTCATGGACTCTCTCGCTTATGGCGACGATGGGCGGTGGCCGGTCGCCGCGGACGGGTCGGGAGCAACCCTCGCCAAGCGCGATCCCTACACCGCCAACAAGCCGCCGGAACACTGGACCAGCTCCGCCGATGCGGGCGGAACTCCGGGCACGGCAAACTTCCCGGATCCAAATGATTCGTCGCCGGACGACGGCGTGGAGCTCCTGGCAAAAGGAGCCACCTGGCGGGTCCACCAGTCCGGCCTGGCGGCCCCCGCGGACTGGGCTGCCGACGAGCACCCCGCCGGCGTGGGGGGGTGGGAATTCGGACCCGGCATCCTTGGCTATGAAACCCGTCTCTCCGAGCCGATCGGAACCGAGCTGAACTGGCCGGGGGGCAACGTGCCCTATGTGGTCACCTCCTATTTCGAATCCGAGTTCAACCTCACCGGCGGCCAGGCGGCCGGCCTGCAGTCGCTTCGACTGCGCCACCTGCTTGACGATGGGGCCGTGTTCTATCTGAACGGGGTGGAGATTTATCGGGCCAACATGCCCACCGGGGCGGTCGGCCCTGCCACCTTCGCCGCCTCGGGGGTGGAAGCGGTCTGGTCGCCGGTCATCTCCCTTTCGCCCGCCGCAGCGGTGGCAGGCCCCAACCGGATCTCGGTGGAGGTGCACCAGGAGTCGGCCACCAGCGGTGATTTGGTCTTCGGCCTCGAACTCGACGGCTTGCTCGGAGAGCCCACCTCCGGGGACGTGTCCGCCCTTCGTCTCAACGAACTGCCCGCCTGGAACGTGGCGGATTACTGGATCGAACTGGTCAACACCGGCTCCGAGCCGGCCGGGGTCGGCGGGATGATCGTCTCCGCCGAGGCCGATCCACAACGTTCCTTCGTCCTGCCCGCCCGGAGTTTGGGCGCCGGCACCCTGCTCGTTCTCACCGAACAGGAACTGGGATTCCGTCCCGCGGATGGAGAGAACGTTTTTCTCCACTCCCCGGGCGGCTTCGGGGTGCTGGACGGGCGGCGCGTCACCGGGCGCCTGCGGGGACGGTCCGAATCGAAAGGCGGCGCCTGGCTCTACCCGGACGCGGACACGCCGGGAGCTCCGAACACCTTCACCTTCCACGACGAGATCGTCATCAGCGAGGTGCATTACCATCCCCCTGCGCTCCCGGCCACCCCGGGAGGGCCCGCCACCACCCCCAGTGAGGAACTGTTCGGGATTGAGGCGGTATGGCGCTACAACGATGGGGACGAAAACCTGCCCGTGAACTGGGCCGCCACGGCCCACGCAGTGGGCGGCAACTGGAAGTCCGGAGGGGGCCCGATCGGGTGGGAAACCGGGACCGTGAATCCGGCCGTCGCGACCAACCTCACCCCTCCCATCAACACGATTCCGTACGTGTTCACCTACTATTTCGAACGGGAGTTCACGCTGACCTCGCAGCAACTGGCGGATCTCGACACCCTGCAGATCGTCCACCAAGTCGACGACGGCGCGGTGGTTTACTTGAACGGAGTGGAGGTGGCGCGATACAACATGCCGGGTGGCGCGGTGGGTCCGGAAACCGCCGCGTCGACGGTCGTGAGGGACGCGGTGCTGCAGACCCTGCCGGTGGCAACGGGAGCGCTCGTTGCGGGGTCGAACCGGATTTCGGTGGAAGTGCACCAGGTCTCGAATGACAGCACCGATGTGCTGTGGGGGATGAAGCTCGAGGGTGGCTTCCGCGATTCCGGCAACCGGACGGCCGGCAGCCCATGGATCGAGATCGCCAATCGCAGCGCCACCTCCGTCGATCTCGGCGGGTGGGAATTCGACGACGGCATCGCCTTCACTTTTCCGGCGGGCACGGTGCTCGCTCCGGGCGAACACGCCTGCGTGGCGGGCAAGGCCTCCGCCTTCACGGCGGCCTACCCCGGGGCCCGCCTCCTGGGGGAATTCGGGGGCAGCTTGTCGCGGTCCGGCGAGCGGCTCTCCCTGCGTGACGCCAGCAAGAACCCGGCCGACGAGGTTCGTTACTTCGAAGAAGGACGGTGGCCGCAATTCGCGGACGGGGGCGGCTCCAGCCTGGAACTGCGCGACCTCCGCGCCGACAACAACGTCCCGGAAGCGTGGGCGGACAGCGATGAAACCCACCAGGCCACGTGGAAGAGCTACTCCTACCGCGCCTTCGGGACCTCCAACGGGGGACCCCACGGCGCCTGGCGGGATTTCGTGCTGGGAATGCTCCAGGCGGGCGAGATCCTCCTCGACGACATCAGCGTGGTCGAGTCGCCGGACAGTGCGAGGACGCAGTTCCTTTCGAACACCGACTTCGAAACCGGCTCCACCGGTTGGCGCCTGGTGGGCAACCACCGGCGCAGCAGGGTCATCACCGACCCCGACGACCCGGGAAACAAGGTGCTCCACATCGTGTCGGAGGGGGCCACCGAGCACATGCACAATCACATCGAGACCACTCTCCTCAGTGGGCGGAACGTCAGGAGCGCACGCGAATACGAGATCTCGTTTCGTGCCAAGTGGCTCACCGGTTCGAGCCAACTGCACACCCGCCTGTATTTCAACCGGGTGGCTCGCCACACCCCGATCGACCGTCCCCTCCAGGTCGGAACCCCCTCCGCCCTGAACTCCCGCGCCGAAGCCAATATCGGGCCGACCTTCACGCACTTCCTTCACGCGCCCGCCGTCCCGAGGGCCCATGAGGCCGTCACCGTGACGGCCCGTGCCTCCGATCCGGACGGGGTGGCCGCCATGGTCCTGAATTACGTGGTGGGGGGACGCTCATTGCGAAGGATTTCCATGACTGACACCGGTGGTGGTTTGTACCGGGCCACCATTCCGGGGCAGTCGGCTTCCGCCATCGTCCAGTTTTATCTCGAGGCCGCGGACGGGATCGGGGCCGCCTCGTTTTTCCCGGCGCTCGGGCCGGACTCGCGCGCCCAATACAAGGTGCAGGACGGCCTGGCTTCCACCACCGGGATTCACAACTTCCGCATCGTCATGCAAGAGGCAGATGCCGATTTCATGCACACTCCGATCCGTGCGATGAGCAATGGACTCATAAGAGCCACTGTCATCGACCGGGAGGAAGAAATCTACTACGATGTGGGGGTGCGTCTGAAGGGTGGCGAGCGGGCGCGCACGACCGACCGCAATATCGGCTACCGAGTCCGCTTCGACGATGAGCGGCGATACCGGGGCGTACACCGCACGGTCGGGGTGGACCGTTCGGGAGAGAACGGCTCGGGACCCGGCGTAGCCCCCACCGAACTCATGTTCGACCTCGCGATATCGAATGCGAGAGGCTCCCCGAGCCGTTACACGGACCTCCTCTACGTCATCGCCCCACGGAACCGGTACACCGGCCCCGCGATGCTGGAGATGGCGCGCTACAACGACGTCTTTCTGGACTCCCAGTACGAAGACGGTTCGGATGGCCATCTTTACGAGTACGAGTTGATCTATTACCCCCACACCGCCGACGCCAACGGGTTCAAAATCCCGCAGCCGGACAGTGTCCTGGGGCAGGATGTCGGGGATCTCGGGCCGGACGAAGAACGCTACCGCTGGTTCTTCCTCCTCAAGAACAACCGGGCCGACGACAACTTCGAGCCGATTATCCGTTACAACCGGCACTTCGGGAAATCGGGGGCCGCCTTCGAGGAGGGGCTCGAGGAGGTGATCGATGTCGACGGCTGGTTTCGCGGGTTCGGCTACGCGGCGGTGGTGGGCTCGGCCGACAACATTTCGGCGGGCTTCGAGCACAACGGGATGTATTACGCCCAGCCGGACGGCCGGGTGGTGGCCTTCCCGCACGACATGGAAAACAGCTGGGTCGCGGGTCTCTCGATCTGGGCCAATCCGGAGTGTGCGCGGCTCACGCAGGACGGCGGGCGGCGGCGGATCTATCTCGGCCACCTCCACGACATCGTCACCACCACCTTCAACCAGAACTACATGGCGATGTGGAGCAGCCACCTCAACGAACTCGATCCGGCCAGCTATTGGGAGTTCACCAGGAATTACATGAACTCGCGGGCCAACAACGTCCTCTCCCAGATCAACAACTCCATCCCGCCGGTGAGTTTCCGAATGACGACCTCCGATCCCCACACCGTCAACCGCAGCACTGCCACCATCTCCGGCAAGGGCTGGATCGAGGTCCGCGATATCCGGGTGGCCGGAAACCCGCAACCGCTCGAGGTGACCTGGACCGACTCGACTTCCTGGCAGGCGGCGGTGCCCGCCGTGCCCGGCCGGAACCGGGTGACCCTGGAAGCGCTCAACTTCTCCGGAGAGGTGATCGCCACCGATAGCATCGTCATCGACAACACCTCCCCGGTCGAACCGGCCGCCGCCGCCAACCTCGCCATCACCGAACTCATGTATCATCCCGCCGACCCCGCGCCCGCGGAAATGGCGGCGGGTTTCCCGGATGATGCCGCCTTCGAATATGTCGAGGTGATGAACATCGGAACGGCTCGGATCGATTTGACGGGCGTGAACTTTGCGGGCGGGATCAGTTTCGCCTTTCCGTCCATGACCCTCCCCGCGGGCGGGCGGGCCGTGGTGGCCCGCAACCGGGCCGGCTTCCTCTCGCGCCATCCGCAGGCCGCCCCCGCCCTGGTGGCCGGCGAGTACGGCATGGGAGATGGAAACAAGCTCGCCAACGGGGGCGAGGAAATCGTCCTGAACACCGCGGGCGGGGCACTCATCCGCAGGTTCACCTACGGAGATGCCTTTCCCTGGCCGGAGAGTCCGGATGGACGCGGGCCGAGCCTGGTCCTGATCGCGCCCGAGACCAATCCCGACCACGCCGTGGCCTCCAATTGGCGGCCCAGCGCTTCGGGCGGGGGGGCGGCCGGAAGAAGCGACGCGACCGTCTTCACCGGCGACCCCGGGGCCGATCCGGACCGGAACGGGCTGAGCGCCTTCCTCGAGTATGCGATCGGAACCTCGCGCCCGCCGGTCGCGAGGTCGATCGATGTTGCGGGCGGAACCGCCACCTTCACCGTCACGCGCAACCTCGCGGCGGACGATGTCCTCTACGACTTCGAAGTCTCAACCGACCTCTTCCTCTGGAACCCGGGCGGTGCCGTCAGAATTTCCTCCCTCGACAACGGCGACGGGACCGCCACCGAAACCTGGCGGACTCCCGCCCCCATCGCCTTGCAAAGCGCCTGGTTCGCACGCCTGGCCTTGCGCCAAAGAGCACCTTGAGAGTTGACTGATTGCCAGGGGATCGCTACCCTAGCTTCCACCCTTCCCGATACTCTCGCCCGAGAAAGCGCTCCGCGTCGGGCGCATTGGGAATCTTCATGTTCTTCGCATCCCACTCGAGTTTCTTTCCGGCACGAGAGGCGACGTTTCCGAGGTGGCAGGCTTGGCTTCGGTGAGGGGGCCGGAGTAGGAGAACGGACAGGTCGTCAGAAGTTCATGTTAAGTTCATGTTAGAGTTAAGTTCATGTTAGACACCCATAAGTTCATGTTAGACACCCACGTTTGGTTAAGTTCATGTTAGACACCCACGTTTGGCACTTGGCAAGGGGTGCAAGGAGTTCCGCGCTTCAGGAAATTCGGGGATTCGCCCCAGTTTCGGGCAATAAATCCTTGCGGAAATATGTTCATATGAACAAAGTAACTCATGGCCACGCCTCGCCGGCTGCTTGTCGACCCCTCCCGCAGCGGGGTCTACCACTGTGTGTCGCGCTGTGTGCGCCGCGCCTTTCTCTGCGGCCGGGATGCCTACTCGGGCCGGGACTTCGAGCACCGCCGCGGCTGGATCCGCGACCGGCTGCGCGAACTGTCAGGGCTCTTTGCGGTGGAGGTCCACTCCTACGCGGTGATGTCCAACCACCTGCACCTGGTGGTGCGCACCCTGCCCCAAGAGGTCTCGGGCTGGACTGCTGAGGAAGTGGCTCACCGCTGGTTGTGGCTGTTCCCCGGACGGGGCGGCAAACGGGGCCGGCCGCCGGAGGAGGACGCGATCCGGGCCCTGTGCCAGGATCGCAGCAAGCTGGCGAGCTGCCGGGAGCGCCTGGCGGACCTCAGCTGGTTCATGCGCTGCCTCAACGAACCGATCGCGCGCCGCGCCAACCGCGAGGACGAGTGCACCGGGCGGTTCTGGGAGGGGCGCTTCAAATGCCAGAAGCTCGAAGATGCGGGCGCGGTGCTGGCCTGCATGGCCTACGTGGATCTCAACCCCATTCGCGCCGGCATCGCGGAAACTCCGGAGCAGAGTGAATTCACCAGCGTGCAGGATCGTGCGGTCGCCTGCCGGGCCCGTCGCCAACTCGAGCGGGCACCTGGAGATCCGAACCCGGTGCAAGCGCGACTCATCGCGCAAGCCCGGACCGAGTCGCACCGCGACGACTGGCTCGCGCCCCTCGGTCTCCCCGCTTCAGCAGGGGCGAACGGCAGCAAGTGCCGGCTGAACTCCGGGGGCATGGCGCAGGGTTCCGCTCCGGAGGCGGTCGACCCGCCGCCCATGCTGCCGACCATCAGCGTGGAGCGCTATCTCGAATTGCTCGACTGGACCGGCCGGCGAATCCGGTCGGGCAAACGCGGCCACCTCTCCGCGCACCTGCGGCCGGCACTTGAGCGTCTCGACCTCGACGTCGAGAATTGGGTAGAGAACGTCGAGGGCTTCGGCGGATTGTTTTACCGGGTGGCCGGTAAGCTCAGGCGCTTGCGCGAGCGGGCACAAGCCATCGGACGGATCTCGTTGCACGGCCACGCCGGCGCACGCCGGCTTTACGCCGGGGCCGGTTGAACGACTCCAGCCGTTTCACCACCCTTCCCAGCACCCCGCCGTCAAGCTCCCGCACCCCGGCACAGCCCGGCCTGTGCACCCTCTCCCCTCCAGCACGCTGACAACCACGGAAAAATTGCTCAGGCCGAGGCAGGCTGTCGGGCCATGCGGAAGAACCCATCCGAAAAGCTCTGATCCAGTTCCTCCGCGCCCGACTGCTTCCATACGTGGGTGTCTTGCTTATACGCCCTTCTCCTCGCTCTCCAGGCTCGTGATGAAGATGCGGCTTTCCGCCTTGAGCGCCCCGGTCTTGCGGCACTCCCAAGTGCGCGTCAGGCTGATGAGTTGGCGAGCCTGGGGGAAG
>CAUZKZ010000121.1:0-12240 GCA_963580345.1 Verrucomicrobiia bacterium
ACGGCATTTTTGTTCTGAACGAAGCCCTCCAACCCTTGGAATCACGGGGGTTTGGTCAGAACGAAAATGCGTAAAACGTTGATTTACAGCCATGGGGCGATATTCGATAACAAATTGAATCCGCCAAACGTTGATTTACAGCCATGGGGCGATATTCGATAACAAATTGAATCCGCCGTTGCTGAATTCCGACGTACAAAACGAAAGCCAAAAATCAGAGAGCACAGCTGACCAAATTCTGCTCACGAGGCCGGCAAGCCCAGTGGTGAATCTCTGCTGGCGCTACATGGAGCTTGCCACTATGGTTTGGGTTCCCTTCCTTTCCCCATGCGCAATATTTCCCCCCGCCGGTGGGCGCGGAGGATGCGGTCCGCCGGGCTGCTGACCGCCATCTCCGGCCTGTTGACGAACCTCCACGCCCTCGATGCGGTGGTGAGCTTCAACGAGCTCATGTATCACCCGCGCGACGGCGGAGTGGAGTGGGTGGAGTTGCACAACATGATGTCGGTGGATGTCGATCTTTCGGAGTGGAGTCTTTCAGGCGGGATTGATTATCAGGTTCCGAGCGGCACCGTGATTCCGGGGGGCGGACACATTGTGATCGAAGGGGAAGGTGGCGGAGCAGGCGCGGCGCTCGGTCCCTTCGCGGGGCGTCTCGACAACAACGGCGAGCGGGTGCGCCTGCGCAACAACAGCGGGCGCGAGATGGACGAGATCGACTACGGGGACAGCGGGCGCTGGCCGGTGGCGGCGGACGGCTCGGGAGCGACGCTGGCAAAGAAGAGTCCGAGGCTGGCGAGCGGTGAGCCGGAGAGTTGGACCTCGGGCTTGGTGGCGGGCGGAACT
Organism: Verrucomicrobiia bacterium; assembly: GCA_963580345.1. Taxonomy (GTDB): domain Bacteria; phylum Verrucomicrobiota; class Verrucomicrobiia; order Verrucomicrobiales; family Akkermansiaceae; genus Roseibacillus_B. The sequence goes on from CAUZKZ010000121.1 coordinate 847, forward strand.
CCCGGGACGGCGAATTTTCCGGGCTCGTCTTCCAACCCAACCGAGACCACCACGACGCTTCTGGGCCTTACTTCGTCGTGGCGGTTCAACGAGGGCGGGATCGACCCGGGCGCGAGCTGGGCCGGGAGCGCACACCCGGCCGGGGCCGGGGGCTGGGAGGAGGGGCCGGGGGTGCTGGCCTTCGAGAACCGGCTCGACGATCCGATCGGGACCACCCTGGTGGATCCGCAGGCCAACAGTCCCTTCGTGATCACCTACTATTTCGAAACGGAGTTCACTCTCAGCGCGGGGCAGGCCGCGACGTTGCAGCGGCTTGAGCTGCGTCACCTCATCGACGACGGGGCGGTGTTCTACCTCAATGGAGCGGAGGTTTGGCGTTACAACCTGCCGGGCGGGCAAGTCGGGGCGGCGACGTGGGCGGAGAACGGGCTGGAAGCCGCATGGTCGCAAACCATCACGCTGCCGCACGGCGCCGCGGTGGAAGGGAGCAATCGCTTTTCGGTGGAGGTGCACCAGGCTACGGTCGGGAGCAGCGACGTGGTTTTCGGTCTCGAACTCGAGGTGGTGACCAACCCGGTGCCCACCGAAAGCCTGTCGGCGCTCCAGATCAACGAGGTGAGCGCTGCCGACGCGGTTCTCTTCTCGGTGGAGCTCATCAACGCGGGGAGCGCCCCGCTGGAGACCAGCGGTCTCATTCTCGAGAACCCGGCCGTGCCCGGTGGAGGAAGCCACACCCTCGCGGGCGGGATCCTGCAGCCCGGCGCCTTCCTGGAACTCGATGAAAACACGCTCGGATTTCGCGTCGCGGATGAAGGGCGTCTCTTTCTCATCACGGCGGGAGGCGCGCAGGTGCTCGATGCGGTGCGGGTGAAGAACCGGCCGCTGGGACGCCTGCCGGGAGCGGGCGTGGCGGACCGCTTCTTCACGCCCGACGCCCTCACGCCCGGCGCGCCCAACACCTTCGCGTTCCACGACGAGATCGTGATCAACGAGATCATGTACCACCACCGGCCCCAGCCGTCGCGGGAGGCCTCGCCGGGGGAAATCGAGACGCTGGAACTGGCAGGTTTCGACGCGGAGTGGCGCTTCAACCAGTCCGGCGCCGACCTCGGGGCGTTGTGGGCGCAGGTCGCACACCCGATCGGCGGGAGCTGGCAGAGCGGACCGGGATTGATCGGGTTCGAGTTCGGAGCGCTTCCGGAGCCGATCGTCACCACCCTGGTCGCGCCGACTCTCAACAATCCGTTCGTGGTGACCTACTACTTCGAGAAGGACCTCACCCTGACCGCTACGGAACACACTCGCCTGCAGGACGTGGAGATTCGCCACATCCTCGACGACGGCGCGGTCATCTACGTCAACGGGGTGGAAGTGGCGCGCCCCTGCATGCCGGCCGGCGCGGTCACGGCCGCGACGCTCTCGAACTGCCTGGTCCGCAACGCGACGGTCTCCGATCCGCTCACCATTCCGGCCGCTCGGTTCGTGGCCGGCGCGAACCGGATCTCGGTCGAGCTTCACCAGTCCGCGCTGGGAAGCACCGACATCGTTTTCGGATGTTCGATTGCAGCCCGCCTGGCCCCCGAAGGCACCCAGTCGCAACCCTACGCCGTGATCGACGAGGAATGGGTGGAGCTTTTCAATCGCAGCGGCAACCCGGTCGACCTCACGGGCTGGTCGCTGGACGGCGCGATCGGGTACCGGTTTCCCGACAGCACCATCATGGCGCCGGGCGATTACCTGGTGGTGGGGCGCGATGGCGCCGCCCTGGCGGCCAAGCATCCGCAGGCGACGATCCTAGGCGATTTTTCGGGGCGGCTGGGCAACCGGGGCGATTATGTGAAGCTGGAGGACGCCTCGGAAAACCCGGCCGATGAAGTCCGCTACTACGACGGCGGGCGTTGGCCGGCGGCGGCGGACGGGGGAGGATCGAGCCTGGAACTGCGTGACCCGGAGGCCGACAACGCCACGGCGGAAGCGTGGGCTGCCAGCGACGAGCGCGGTCGCAGCGCCTGGCAAACCTTCACCTACCAGGCGCGGGGGACGTCCTTTCCGGGCACCAGCGATCCGACCGCCTACAACGAGTTCATCATGGGACTGCTCGATTCCGGAGAGGTCCTTCTCGATGACATCAGCGTGCTGGAAGATCCCAACGGGAGCCCGCGCGAGCTGATCCAGAACGGAGGCTTGGATACCAGCACGCTCGGCAACCCCCCGGCGCGGTGGCGGATGGTGGGAACCCACGGGCTGCACGGGCGCACCGCGGTGATCGAGAATCCGGACGGGGGAGGGAGGGTCCTGCACCTGGTGGCGACCGGTCCGATGTGGCACCAGCAGAACCAGTGCGAGACCACCCTCAAGGCCGGCGGCCAATTCGTGACGATCAGTTCCTCGGAAGTCTACGAGATCTCCTTCCGCGCCAAGTGGCTCAGCGGATCGCCCCTGCTCAACACGCGTCTGTATTTCGACCGGGCTGCCAGGACCCACGTCCTCGCGCAACCCGCCCAGAGCGGAACTCCGGGAGCTCCGAACTCGACCCTGGTGGCAAACCTGGGTCCCACCATCGAGGGGTTTCACCACCGGCCGGTCCGGCCCGCCGCCAACGGAGGGGCGCGAGTCGAGGCGGTGGTGAGCGACCCGGACGGGGTGGCCGCCGTGACGCTGAACTGGTCGAGAAATGGAGGAGGGTTCAACCAAGTCGCCATGACGGTGACGGGAGGGCGCCATATCGCCACCATTCCCGGCCAGGCGGCCAACACCAAGGTGCAGTTTTACCTCTCGGCGCAGGACAACCTCGGGGCGGTGGCGACCTTCCCGGCGGCGGGAGAGGAATCGCGCGCCATGTACCGCGTCGGCAGTAACTCGGGCGGGAGCAACCCCGCGCAGCACCTCGAAATCGTCATGCAGAGTTCCGACGAGTCGGTGCTGGGCACGGACGTCAACCAGATGAGCAACCACCGTCTCGGCGGGACGTTGATCTACGAGGACGAGGCATTTTACGATGTGGGGATTCGCCTCAAGGGAAGCCAGCGCGGGCGGCCCGACCTCAACCGGCGCGGTTTCAGCATCGCCTTCAATTCCGACCAGCAGTTCCGGGGAGTGCTCAAGTCGATCGGGCTGGACCGCTCCGGCGGCTGGCGCTTTGGACGCACCTTCGGGCAGGACGAAATTCTCATCTGGCACTTCATGAACCGGGCCGGCGGGATCCCGGCCTTGCACAACGACGTGGCGTTCCTCGACGCCCCGGGGGTCTCGGACGGCTCCGCGCAGCTGCAGTTGGCACGGTTCACAAACCAGTTTCTCGGGGGGCAGTACGTCAACGGCGACGAGGGGTCGATCCACAACTTCGAGCTGATCTACTGGCCGACCACCACCACGGGCGGGCCGGAGGGATTGAAGCGGCCCAATCCGGACAGCGTCAACGGCGTGCCGGTGCGGAGCCTCGGCGACAACAAGGAGGCCTATCGCTACTACTTCCAGCTCCGCAACAACCAGGCCCACGACGATTACGGTGGGGTCATGGCCCTCGGTGAACTCTTCTCCCGGAGCACTCCCGACATGCTCGCCGCCGCGCCGGACGTGATCGACGTCGACGAGTGGTTGCGCACCAACGCGGCGGTGGCCCTCGCGGCGGTCAGTGACAGCTACTTCAACAGCTCCAACAGCCACAACGCCCGCTTCTACCAACGCCCATCCGACGGGCGCGTGCTGTTGTTCCCGTGGGACATGGACTTCGCCTTCATCACCGGTGCGACCTCCAGCCTGACGCCCAACTCGGACCTGACCCGCCTCCTTGGCGATCCCGTGAACAAGCGGCTCTACTGGGGACACGTCCACGACATCTTGAACCGCGCCTATCGATCCGCCTACATGGGAAACTGGGTCGAGCACTACGAAATTTTTCTGACCGGGCAGGACCTCACTCCTCTCACGAGCTTCATCCAGCAGCGCGCCGCCTACGCCCTCGGGCTGGTCAACGGCGCTGTCTCCCGCGTCAACTTCAGCATCACCACCAACGGCGGAAACGGCTTTGACTCCAACGTGACGCCCGTGACGCTGGCGGGTGACGGCTGGTTGAAAGTCCGCGAAATCCGTCTGGCCGGCTCGGGCACTGCCCTCCCCCTGACCTGGACCGACGACAATTCGTGGCGGGTGGATGTGCCGCTGGGAGCCGGTGCCAATGCTCTCACCCTCGAAGCGATCGATTTCGAGGGCGACGTCATCTCTACCGACACCATCACGGTCACCAACACCAGCCCTGTGATTGCGGCCGCGGCGGACAACTTCGTCCTCACCGAATTGATGTACAACCCGGCGGAACCGACCGCCGCGGAATTATCTGCGGGCTTTCTCGACAAAGACGAATTCGAATTCGCGGAGTTCCAGAACGTCGGCACCGCCACGATCGATGCCGGGGGGGTGTCCTTCGATTCCGGGATCGATTTTACGATCCCGGCGGGCACCCAGCTCGCCCCCGGCCAACACGTCGTGATCGTGCGCAACACCGCCGCCTTCGCGGCGCGCTATGCGTCCACCTTCCCCTCCGTCACGGTGGCGGATGAGTATCGTGCCTCGGGCACCTCCTTCCGCAACAGCGGTGAACGCGTTCACGTCCTGGCCGCCAACGGCAGCACCCTCGCCGACTTCACCTACGACGACAACGCGCCCTGGCCGACCAGCGCCGACGGAGATGGTTACAGCCTCGTGCCGGTGGCTCCCGCCCACGCCAACTTCGACCCCGCCGATCCGATCCACTGGCGCAGCAGCCGCGCCCTCGGCGGCGACCCGGGAGAGACGGACGCGTACACCTTCGCGGAATGGAGCGGCGCCAACGGCAACGTGGCGGTCCTCGACGACCCCGAGAACGACCAGGTCGTGGCGCTCCTGGAGTACGCAACGGGCCGCTTCCCGCAAATCAATGAAGGCCCTCCCGCCCCCACGATCGACCCCGCCGATCTCCACACCTTTTCGATGGTGCTCGCCCTGGGGGCCGACGAGGTCGTCTTCGCGGGCGAGATCGCCGACGACCTGTTGACCTGGGAGACCGCCGGGGTGGTCTACGCCGGCTCGGTCAACAACGGAGACGGGACACGCACGGTGTTCTTTACGCAGAACGGGATAGCCGCCACCCAGTTCGCGCGGGTGGGGGTTTCGTTGCGGTAGGGAATTGACAGGGCGTGTGGTTCTGTTCAAATGAACAGATAGCCATGAAGCAGCTCCTTGATCTCAATTCGTTGCGCTGGATCGCCCAGCTTTCTCCCGAGAACTGTCCCGGCGGCCTCCCGACCGACGATGCGGCCTGGCGAGCCCTGGTAAACCGCATCGTGAGGGATGTGCGCCGGGTCCTCTCCGACCGGTCCGACAAGTCCGACCCGTCCGACCCGTCCGACAAGTCCGACCCGTCCGACCCGTCCGACCCGTCCGACCGGTCCGACCGACTGATCCCGAAGCACGGTGGCTATCGCCGGCTGCGGAGTTTCCAGGTGGCGTCTCTGGTCTACGACGCCACCGTGATCTTCTGTGATTGATTTATTTCGAAGCGCTCCCGCACCCACGATCAGATGGTGCAGGCGGCGCGGAGCGGGCGCCAGAATATCGCGGAGGGGAGCGTGGCATCTGCCACCTCCCGCAAGATGGAGTGGAAACTCACCAGGCGATTTACCTGCTCAAACGGCAGATCGAATCGCAGGAGAAAACCTTCCTCGAGGAAGGAGGCTTCACCGAGAGGATGTACCACAAACGCCGATCCGGGCGGAAACGGCAATAGCGGAAGTCCTGGATTCCTTATCTACCCAATCGTTCCGGCCGGGTCATCATGACATCGCATCACGCTTTGCCTGGCATGGTCGCCGGCACTTTCTCCTCGCGGGGTGAACTCGGAAGTTTGATTCGGAATCGAAGGCGCTGGGCGTGAGCTTCACCGGGAATATCAAGCCGATGGGCGCCCCTCCGGCAAGATTGATTTGACAAGCCTGCCGGAACCGGTGTCGGTACCTGAAGTCTGAGGTCCGGGCCCCACCACATGGCTATTTTCACCCAGAAACGACCCCCGCTTCTTTACCCGCTTTTTATTCTGTTGGCGCTGCTCGCCGCGGGAGCGCAAGCTCTGGAGCCCGCCTCGACTCCCCTTGCGCCGCGATCCAAGCCCCCGGGAGGGAAGACGCTTTTCACGGAGCTCCCCGCAGCACGGAGTGGAATCCGCTTCGTCAATCCGATCGACACCAACCATGCCCTGAAGCGTCTTTATACCAGCGCCTTCGGCGGCGGGGGGGGTGGCGGCCGGGGACCTTGACGGAGACGGCCGCTGCGACCTTTACTTCGTATCCGGACCGCGCACGAACCACCTCTACCGGAACCTGGGCGAGGGACGCTTTGCGGATATCACCGCCGCGGCGGGGGTGGGCGGAGGCGAGGCGTGGGGCGCCGGGGCCGCGGTGGTCGATATCGACAGCGACGGCGACCTCGACCTCTACGTCTGCAACTACGAGTCGCCCCACCAGTTGTTCCTGAACGACGGGGCCGGGAAGTTCACGGAGTCGGCCCGCGTCTTCGGCCTCGACCTGGCGGGCGCCTACCTGATGGCGGCCTTTGCCGATTACGATCTGGACGGCGACCTCGACGTCTACCTCCTCGGGCACCGCCACTACCGCTCCGGCGGCCGCCCGACCGACGGCGCCGTGACGGTCATGAAAAACGGAAAGGTGCAGGTCCTGCCCGAATTCGAGGATTACTACCGGATCGACTGGCGGGGCGGGAAGAATTTCGAGATCAACAACGTCGGCGCCCGCGACCTGTTGCTGCGCAACGAGGCCGGACCCAACGGGCGGCCATTCTTCGTCGATGTCACCGCCACGGCGGGGATCTCCCTGGAGCGAAACCAGGGCAACTCGGTGACGTGGTGGGACTTTAACCACGACGGGCAACCGGATCTCTACGTGGGGAACGACTTCGAAGATCCCGACCGGCTCTACCGGAACAACGGCAACGGGACCTTCACGGATGTGGCGCGCCAACAGCTTCCCCACACGGCGTGGTTCACGATGGGAGCGGACTGCGGCGACATCAACAACGACGGGCTGATGGACATCCTGGTGGCCGACATGGCCGGCACCACGCACTACAAGTCGAAGACCACGATGGGGATCATGGGCTCCAGCAAGTGGATCATGCAAACCGCCGATCCGTCGCAGTACATGCGGAACTGCCTCTACGTAAATACGGGCACGGGCCGCTTCCTGGAGGCTGCCTTCATGGCGGGGCTGGCATCCTCGGACTGGACGTGGGCGGTGAAATTCGGGGACCTCGACTGCGACGGGCTCCTCGACGTCTTCATCTCGAACGGGATGACGCGCAACTTCAACGACTCCGATCACCCCCTCAAGCTCGAGAAGCTCCACGGCAACACGGAGTGGGATCTCTACGAGAAGACCCCGGCGCGGCCGGAGAAGAATCTCGTCTTCAAGAACCTCGGCGACCTCGCCTTCGCCAATGCCAGCGAACCGTGGGGACTCGCGAAACTGGGAATGAGTTACGCCGCGGCGTGGTTCGACCTGGAGGGCGACGGCGACCTCGACCTCGCAGTCACCAACCTCGACCAGCCGCCGAGCATCCACCGCAACGACTCGCAATCCGGGTCGCGAGTGGTGGTCCGTCTCGCGGGCGAGGGCGCCAACCGTTTCGGGATCGGCGCCAGCGTGAAGGTGCGGACCGCGGCCGGGGAACAGATCCGCCAGTTCAACCCGATGCGCGGGTTTTCCTCCTGCGACGAGCCGGCCGTGCATTTCGGCCTGGGGGAGGCCGACAAGATCGAGCGCCTGACGGTGACGTGGCCGGGCGGGAAGGTGACCACCCACGAAGGGCTGCCTGCCAACCGCCGTTACACCATCCGGCAGGAGGCGGCCCAGGAGGCTCCCAGCCGGGCCGCGGCGTCACCCGCGATGTTCGCCCGGACCCCGGCCTTCCCCGGGGCGCGCCACTGGGAGATGCCGTTCAACGACTTCGGCCTCCAGCCTCTTCTCCCGAACAGCCTCTCGCAATGGGGCCCCGGACTGGCTTGCGGCGACATCGACCGCGATGGCGATGAGGACTTCTTCCTCGGCGGCTGCGCCGGCTATGTCGGCACCCTGCTGGTGAACGACGGGGCCGGAAAGTTTTCCCGCAACCCATTCACCGCCGCCGCGAATCACAAGCGCAGCGAGGACCTCGGCGCCCTGTTTTTCGATGCGGACGGTGACCTCGACCTCGATCTCTACGTGGTGAGCGGCAACGTGGAGGCCCCGCCCGACCACGAGTCGCTCACCGACCGCCTCTATCTCAACGATGGCACCGGCGCCTTCCGCCCCGCCCCCTTGGGAGCGGTTCCGCTGATCCCGGAAAGCGGCAGCGCGGTGGCGGCCGCCGACTACGACCGGGATGGCGATCTCGATCTCTTCGTGGGCGGGCGCGTGATCCCGGGGCAATACCCGCTGGCCCCGCGCAGCCGCCTGCTCGAAAACCGCGAGGGCAGTTTCACGGACGTGACCTTCAAGTCGCCTTCTCTCCTCGTGGCCGGGCTCGCGACCGGGGCGCTGTGGTCCGATGCCGACGGCGACGGGTGGATCGATCTCCTTGTGAGCCACGAGTGGGGACCGGTGAAATTTTTCCGCAACGAGAAAGGGCGGTTGGTGGACCACACCGAGGCGGCCGGTCTCGCGGACCATCTCGGCTGGTGGACGGGAATCAACGGAGGGGATTTCGACAACGACGTCGACATGGATTACGTCGCGACCAACTTCGGGCTCAATACGAAGTATCACGCCACGAGAGAATCCCCGGAACTTCTCTATTACGGGGACCTGGAGGGAACCGGGCGCAGGCGCATTATCGAAGCCGGCTTTGAAGACGGCGCGTGCTACCCGCACCGGGGCCTCAGCTGTTCCCGCAAGGCGATGCCCTTCGTGGGCACCAAGCTGAAGACGTTCCACGATTTCGCGAAGGCGACCCTGCCCGAGATCTATACCTCCGATCGACTCAAGGGCGCGCTGCGCCTGGAGGTCAACACGCTCGAGAGCGGGATCTTCCTCAACGACGGCAAGGCCGGGTTCACCTTCCGTCCCCTCCCCCACCTCGCGCAGATTTCCCCGGCATTCGGGTCGGCGGTGATCGATCCGAACGGAGATGGAAATCCCGATCTCTTCCTGGCGCAGAACTTTTATGGCCCGCAGCTCGAGACCCGCCCCATGAACGACGGCCTGGGAATTCTGTTAGAAGGCGATGGGAAGGGCGGTTTCACCCCGGTGTGGCCGCTGCGCAGTGGCCTGGTGGTGCCGGAGGACGCCAAGAGCGTGGTGTCGGCCGATCTCAACCGCGACGGCCGGCCCGACCTGGTGATCGGCGTCAATGACGGCCCGGTGCTGGCCTTCGAGAACCGCATGAAGACCACCCCGCTGGCGGTGCGCCTGGCGGGGCCGGGCGGAAATCCGAGCGGGGTCGGGGCGCGCGTGACGGTCGACTTCGGCGTCGGCGGCACCCGCGTTGCGGAGGTCACGGCGGGCAGCGGCTATCTCTCGCAGGCGCCGCCGGTGCTTTACTTCGCCTCGCCCGGCAAGAGCCCGGCCCGGAAGGTGTCGGTGCGCTGGCCCGATGGGGCGGAGTCGAGAGCGTGCTCGTCAAGCGGAAGTGACGCGCGATGATTGGCCGTTGTAGGGCAGGCGCTGCGCTTGCCTCGGGTTGAGGTGGTATCGGGAACGGATGGTGTTCGAGGAAAACTCGACCCTCCAATTTCCAAATAGATTTCAGGACCCAAATTTCAGGCACCCAGTAGGAGCGCCCGCCGATGGCGACCTGCGGCCAGGGAACCGCTGAGTTCACCGATCGCGCTGCTTGTCCCTGATTGCAGTGATATCAGCGCATTACCTGGCGTTCCGAATGCAATACAACCGGGCCGCGGTCCGGATCAGGAGCCGATCTCCCGCCATGGCGGGGCAGGCCATCGCCATCTCGTCCTCCGCGAGCTTGTTGCTGTGCACGAGCTTGAACTCCCGGCCGGCCTCGAGCACATGGGTTTCGCCGTCCTCGTTGAGGCAAAACACCTTCCCGTTGTAGGCCCACGGCGACACGGTGTAGCCCGCTCCGGCAGGAAGCCGCTTCTTCCGGTAGATCTCCTCTCCGGTCTTCGGATCGAGGGCCGAGATCCATCCGCGATCCAGCAGGACGTAGAGCTGCTTGTCATAAAGCAGGGTGGTCGGATTGTAGGGTGAGGCCTTCCAGTTGCACCATGCGATGAACTCGCCGGAGGTGTCCGCCAGCGGCTTGATCGAGATGTCGCCCGTCGCCCCCGGCCGGATCGCATAGATCGGCTTCTTGCGGTCGCCGACGTATCCGGAACTGATGTAGAGCAAGCCGTCCGAGGCGTAGGGAGTCGCGATCGTGATGCTCGACATTCCCTTGAAGGACCACAGCTCCACGCCGTCCAGGCCGTACGAGCGGGTCCGGCCCGTGCCGGGTGTGATGATCTCGGTGCGCAGCTTGTTTTCCCAGATGAAGGGATTGGACCAGTTGCTCTTCTCGTCGCGCACGGTGCGCCAGGCTTGCTCGCCGGTCTTCTTGTCGAGAGCCAGCAGCCACGACTCCACCACGTTGTCGTTCACGATATAGAGGCGGTCCTTGTGCAGGACCGGAGAAGCGGCCGTTCCCCAGCTGTGCCGTGTCTTGTGGGGCGTGAACCGCTTTGACCATTTCTGGTTGCCATCGAGGTCGAAGGCAAAGACGCCGACGTTGCCGAAGTAGCAATAGACCATCTCGCCATCCGTGACGGGAGTTTCTGAAGCGTAGCTGTTCTTGATGTGGATGGCGGACTGGGGTTTCCCCTCGTGGACCTGCTTTTCCCAGAGGATTTTCCCGCTCTTCAGGTCGAGGCAGAAGACCTTCCACTGATGCACGGTCTCGGGAAACTTCGGGCGCTCGCCACCGAAGTAGAGACCCTTCTTGGGTTTCTCTGATTGGCCCAGGTTGACGACGGTGGTGAGAAAGACGCGATTGCCCCACACCACCGGACACGACCACCCCCGCCCCGGCAGGTCCGTCTTCCATTCCACGTTCTCGGTGGCCGACCACTTCTCGGGCAGGTCCGGGTTCGTCCCCACTCCCAGCGAATCCGCCCCGCGAAATTGCGGCCAGTTCGTCTGCGCATCTGCGGTGGCGCGTGTGAGAAGCAGGAAAGCGACAAGGGCCACGACGAGGGAGGGAAGGCAGGGGAAGCTCATGGTGAACACCGAACATGCGGAGTCCCGCCTCAACCGGCAACCGCTAATCCCGCTCCCGCCCTCCGGTCCGGGGATGCGCGGTGGCCACCCCGCGGATGGGAAAACTCTCACGGCGCACTCACCCTGACAGCGTCAGTGCACCACCCGGCGAAGG
>CAUZKZ010000122.1:0-12221 GCA_963580345.1 Verrucomicrobiia bacterium
CTGATCCCGCTGGATGAGTTTGAGTCGCTCAATGCTGCGCTGGACCACTACGCCAGCTATCCCGGCAAAGCCCTCGCCCTACTCCGCACGGCATGCCCATTCACGACCTAACCAGCCAATCGCCCTGACCTCCGGCGGGGCTCTTCATTCTGCGGCAGGCTTTCCTGGCGAGGGGTCGCCCCGGGACCGGCAGCTTCTGGCGGCCTCCCTTGACGTCCCGCCGGGTTCTCCTCAGGTTTCCTCGCGTGTCGTGGCTCAAGTCCAATACCTTTCATCACGCGGACTTCTCCGACCTGGCAAAACTCTGCGAAGCCAAGGAAAAAGCGGGGGTCAGCATCTCGCTCTGCATTCCGACCCTGAACGAGGAAATGACGATCGGGAAGGAGATCGTGATCTTCAAGAGCGAGCTGATGGATCGTTTCCCGCTCATTGACGAGTTTGCGGTGATCGACTCCGGTTCCACCGACAAGACCGGCGAGATCACGGCCTCCTACGGGGCGGACTTCTACTATTCCGGCGACATTCTCCCCTCCCAGGGATTCAAGCGCGGCAAGGGCGAAAACCTCTGGAAGGCGGTCTACCAGTTGAAGGGCGACATCATCTGCTACGTGGACGCCGACATCGCCAATATCCACCCCCGCTTCGTCTACGGCCTCGTCGCGCCTCTCATTTACGATGAGGGCATCCACTACGTGAAGGCCTTCTACGAGCGTCCCCTCGCCTACTCCAGCGGGATCCGCACCACCGGCGGGGGACGCGTCACGGAGATCCTGGTCCGTCCCCTCTTTTCTCTCTTCTATCCCGAACTGACTCAGCTCTTCCAGCCCCTCTCCGGCGAGTACGCGGTGCGCCGGGACGTCCTGGAGAAGATTCCCTTCCCGATCGGGTACGGGGTGGAGACCTCCCACATCCTGGACGTTTACCTGCGCTGGGGACTGAGCGCCTTCGCGCAATGCGATCTCGATCAGCGCGTGCATCGCAACCAGTCCACCACCGCCCTCGGCAAGATGTCCTTCGGCATCCTGCAGTCCTTCCTCAACCGCCTCAAGCGGCACGGCAAGGTGGGACAGATCGCCGACATCTCCAACCTCTACCGCAGCCTGCAGGCCACCGGCTCCGAGTACGAGGAAATCACCACCGAGATCGTCGAGGAAGAACGTCCTCCCATGATCGACATCGCGGAGTACCTCGAAAAGTATCCGCGCTAATCGATATGGCCGTCGCCATCGTCCACTACCACCTCCGGCCTGGAGGTGTGACACGCGTCATCGAGGCCCAGTCCCGCGCCCTCACGGGGGCGGGAATCGATCACATTATTCTCTCCGGGACGCCCTGCCGTGGCCGGGACGATCTCCCTGTCCGCGTCATTCCGGCCCTCGACTACCGGGAGAAGAAGCCCCCCGTCGAATCCAGCCCGCTCACCGGGCATCTTCGCGAGGTCGCGGCCACCGCGCTCGGAAGGCCGGCCGAGCTTTGGCACCTTCACAATCCGTGCCTCGGCAAGAACATCCATTTCCCCGACCTCGTGCGCGGGCTGAGCGTCTCGCGCGAGCCACTCGTCCTGCACTTTCACGATTTCGCGGAAGACGGCCGGCCGCAGAACTACCAGTTGCTCGCCAAGTTGAAGCACCTCTATCCCGTCGCTCCCCACATTTGTTACGCTTTCATCAATTCGCGCGATCGCGATGTCCTGGTCAATGCCGGCGTCCCGATCGAGAACACGGCCCTGCTCCCCAATGCCGTCATCCCGCCCGAGGTTCCGAAATGCCTCCATCGCGAGCCGGGCTCTCCCGCTCTCGTCGTTTACCCGGTCCGCGGCATCCGCCGCAAGAACATCGGAGAGATCTGCCTACTGGCCGGCCTCGCGCCGACCGGAACCGAATTCGCGGTCACGCTCGCCCCCGAGAATCCCCAGTGGCAATCCATTCACAACGACTGGATCCGCTTCGCGGAAGAACATCGCCTGCGCGTGCAGTTCGGCGTGGTGGGCACCTTCGAGCCCCGCCCGGGCGTCGCATCCACCTTCGAGAACTGGCTCGCTCATGCCACCCATCTGGTCACCACCTCCATTGCGGAGGGCTTCGGGATGGCCTTTCTGGAGCCCATCGCCTTGGGCAAGCCCCTCTTCGGCCGCGACCTCCCCGAGATCACCCGTGACTTCAAACACCACCAGCTCGCCCTCGGCCAACTCTACGATCACCTCCTCGTCCCGGTGGACTGGATCGATCCGGCCGAACTCTCCCAACGCCTCGAGCATGCCCTCCGGACCACCTATGCCCGCTACGGGGAAGAGCTGAGCGTCAATGCCATGGCCCGGGCCCGAAATGCCCTCACCCGTGATGGCTGCCTGGATTTCGGCGCGCTCCCGGAGCCCCTGCAGCGGGAGACCGCCACCCGCGCCTGGCGGGAACCGGGCGAGGTCTTGGTGTCGCGCCAGGGTGAGCGGCAACCCGCCGCCACCTGGCTCGCCGAAGCCCTCCGCACCGCCGCTCCGGCCTCGCCGCCCTCCTCCCTCGACCCCTATTCCGTGACGCGCTACGCTGACTTCTTGACCGGCCTCTACCAGGACTTGCGAATGTGCGACCCCGCGGCGCCCAGGTGGCTCAAGAAATCCAAGGTTCTCCACCAGTTCCTCCAGCCCGAGCGCTTCCACTTCCTGCGCACCTGATTCCGAAGCCACGCTAACCCCGCCGCCCTTGCACCTCCCTCCGCCAGATCTCATCCGCGCCCTCTCGCAGCCGCTCGATCCCCTCCCGACCGAGGTGGAACCAGTCCTGCCCGCCCTGCCGGGCATTCGCGCCGTGGTCTTCGACGTCTACGGCACCCTCGTGGTCTCGGGTTCCGGCGATATCGGCGTCAGCGACGATGACCAAAAGGAGGTCGCGCTGCGGTCCATCCTGCGCGACCTCGACATCACGCCCCCCCGCGCCGGGGAGTCTCTCACCCAACGCTTCGTGGAGCTGATCGGCAGCGACCATGCCCGCACCCGTGAAAGCGGCATTCAGTTTCCCGAAGTCGAAATCCGTGAGATCTGGCAGGAACTTCTCGGGATCGATCCCGGCCCGGCACTCGAGACCGTGGCGGTCGCCTACGAGTGCGCCACCAATCCGGTCTGGCCGATGTCCGGCGCCCAGGATCTCCTCGAAGAACTGCACCGCCGCGAACTCGCCCTCGGCATCGTCTCCAATGCCCAGTTCTACACCCCCTATCTCTTCGAGTCCTTCTTCCTGAAATCCCTCGAGCAGCTCGGCTTCGACCCCGACCTGGCCTGGTTCTCCTACCGCCACAAGCGCGCCAAGCCCGGCACCTGGCTCTACGAACAACTCCGCGACGCCCTCGCAGCCCGCAAAATCGATCCTGCCGCCGTCCTGTACATCGGCAACGACGCCCTCAAGGACATCAACCCCGCCGCTGCGCTCGGCTTCCGCACCGCCCTCTTCGCCGGCGACCAGCGCTCGCTGCGCCTCCGCGATGACCAGCCCAATCTTCACCCGCCCGACGCCATCGTGACCGAACTCGCCCAGGTCCTCCGACTGTTAGGGTAGGCCGGACCAGGTCAATCACCCAATGCGATTGAACCCCAACGGGGTTCCCGTTCGTGCCTCACGCCAACCCCGGGCTGTGAGACGCAATCCCGTTGGGATTTGGGAATCGAATAATGGAGCACAACCGCAATGACACCTCTAACGAAATAATGGAGCACACCCGCAATGACCCCTCTAACCGAATAATGGGACACACCCACATTGAACCTCGCGCCCGCACACACAAAAAAGCCCCGCGAGGCGGGGCTTTGTTTCAGTCGCGGGCGACAGCGCCCGGCTTCTCTTGGAAGCACCCAGGTTGCTTCCGGCGCCGCGCAAAGACCAGGCCCGCCAGTCCGGCGAACAAGAGTCCCGCCGTCGAGGGCTCGGGAACGACCCATTATTTGCCGCCGCTTGGCCCGCCGGTCATGGCTTGAAAGTGACGGAAAAGCGGCGTGGGTCGAAGGGGTTGCAGGAGCAAATCCAGCGGTAATCTCACGGCTGAAAGCCGAGCACGGCGAGTTGCTCATCGACAATGACGGCCCGCGGGACACGCCGCTCCGTGGTCGGAAGGGTCACAACCTCGGCCCGCGGGATTTCCGGTAGCGGCGTGGAGACCCTGGTGTCCGCCACCGAGGCCGATTCCGGTCCGGCTTGCGATGGCGGGTGGGCCTCCACGACCGGCGGCTGGCGAACCAGGTCCGCCGCCTCGTTGCGGACCTCGGCCGGAATCATTAACGTCACCACCGCGAAAAGGGCGGCGATCACAGCGAGGGGGATGAGCTGCGTCATGATTCTCCAACCGTAGGACACCGCTTGGATCGTCAGATTGTCACCCGTGAACGCTCGTAGGGGCGTAATCCCCGCCGCCGGGCGGCATCGAAAAGGCCCCGCCGGGGGGCCGATTTTCCGTGGCGGAACGGACGGGACTTGAACCCGCAACCTCCGGCGTGACAGGCCGGCGCTCTAACCAATTGAGCTACCGCTCCGCTTCGATCAGGGGCGCGCAAGCTAGGGGCATTCCCGGCGCCATTCAAATCTAAAATCCTCGATTTTCTCAGGCTGTCAGGCGCTCCACGGCCGCTCCGAGACTCTCCCGATCTTCGATGGCGATGACCTCCGCGCTTTGATCGATGCGGCCCATCAAGCCGGCCAGCACCTTGCCCGGGCCGAGTTCTAGGAAGAGCCGGTGGCCGCGATCCAGCAACCAGCGCATCGAATCTTCCCAGCGCACCGATCCGGTCACTTGCCTGGTGAGGGATTCGCGGATGTCTGGCGGGTCCGAGACCTCTTCCGCTCGGAAATTGCACACCACCGGGATGTTCGGTGTTCCGACTTCCGCGCCGGCGAGGGCTTCGCCCAGCTTTTCCTGAGCACCCGCCATCAGGCGCGAGTGGTAGGCCCCCGCCACCTTGAGCTTCCGGGCCATGCGGATCCCCCGCTCCCGGGCCTCGCTCACCGCCTGGTCGATTCCCGCACGAGCGCCCGAGATCACGATCTGGCCCGGCGAATTGAAATTGGCGACATCGACGTTGCAATCCGCTGCGAGCTGGCGCACCGCCCCTTCCTCGCCGCCGATCATGGCCGCCATGGCACCATCGGTGGCGGCACAGGCTTCGTCCATCAGAGCACCGCGGATTGCCACCAGGCGCAGGCCATCCTCGAAGCCGAAGGTTCCCGCCGCAGTGTGCGCCGTCATCTCGCCCAGCGACAACCCTGCTGCCGCCACCGGTTTCAGGCCGGGCACTTCCTCCTGCAGGACCTCCAGCAACGCCAAGCCGTGGACGAAGAGGGCCGGCTGGCAGTTCGCGGTCTTGGTGAGGTCTTCCTCCGGTCCCTCGAACACCACCGAACTCAGGGAGCGGCCCAGCACCGCATCGGCCCGCTCGAAGGTGGTCGCAGCGGCGGGAAAGACTTCCACGAGATCCTTCCCCATGCCCACCCGTTGCGCGCCCTGCCCTGCAAACAACAATACGGCCTCACTCATGCCCGCGGGTTCTAGAACAACGTGACGAATTAGGCGAGGACCTAACCATTCCTAACGGCGCCCCCAGTGCCGGAGCAGCCCCGCAATGTTTCCGGAGAGATCCCGCAGCAATTCCTCCGCCCGGAACATGCACTCGTCTTCCGAAAGTCCGAACGACTCGAGGGAAAAGGTGGAGTCGAACCACTGGCACTCTGCCACCACCTGCTCGACGTGCCCGCCCACTCCGATCACTTTCTTGCCCTGCTCGTGCGCCATCAGGGCGATGCCCATCGGCCCCTTGCCGAGGAGCGTCTGGGCGTCCATGGAACCCTCGCCCGTGATGACCAGGTCCGCCTCCGCGATACGCTGCTTCAGTCCAAGGGCGTCGGCCACCATGTTGAATCCGTTGCGCAGGCGCGCTCCCGCGAAGCGCATCAATCCGAATCCCAGGCCCCCCGCCGCTCCGGCCCCCGCCAGCTTCGCCACCTCGTCCGCAGCCGCCACCTCGACCAACCGCCCCAGGGCCCTCTCGAGGAGTTCGATCTCCTCCGCACGCGCTCCCTTCTGCGGCCCGTAAATCGTGGCGGCGCCGACCGGGCCCAGAAGCGGATTCTCCACGTCGCAGGCCACCTCGATGGGCGGCAAGGCGATGCGCCCCTCTTCGTCGATCGACGCCAGGGTCCCCAGGGCGGCCGGGACAGGGTCCAGTTCCCCGCCCTCCGCATCGAGAAACTTCACTCCGAGGGCCCCCGCCATTCCCGCCCCGCCATCGTTGGTGGCACTGCCCCCGATCCCGATCAGAAGCCGCTGGGCTCCCGCGCTGGCCGCATCCCAGATCATGGATCCCGTGCCGAAGGTAGAGGAATGCAACACGCTCCGTTCGTCGATCGGAATACGCTTCAATCCATTGGCCTCCGCCATCTCCATGACCGCTTCCAGCTCACCGGCCGCGTTTCGCAAGAGTCCGTAGCGCGCCTCGACCGGATTATGCAATGCGTCGTAGGATTCGCAGGTCCGCCACTGGCCATGCAGGGCGGTCACCATCGTCTCGGTGAAGCCCTCTCCCCCGTCCGCAATCGGACACACCACCAAGTCATCGACCGCCCCGGCTGCCTTCAACCCATCCCGCACCGCTTCACAAGCCTCCGTCGCGGTCAACGAACCCTTGAATTTATCGCATGCTATCAGGATCCGCACTGGCTCACTGTCCTCCCTGCTGTAGTCCCAATCCGGCCCATTTCCAGTTTTCGAACCGTCTTATAACCCGAGTCCGCCCGGGTGTTCAAGCCGGCGAAACGAAAACCGGCCTCCCTGTGCTCGGCAGGGTTCTCATCCCACCCCTTCATTTGTTTTATTGATGGGACGGGGCTCGGCGGAGGGGGTGGGATTCGAACCCACGATAGGTTTCCCTATGACGGTTTTCAAGACCGGTGCATTCGACCACTCTGCCACCCCTCCTAAATATTTAGTATCAGTAGTTTAGAACTTTGGTCTAGACGCCCGGTGATACCAGTTGTATACCGCCATTGCTCAAAACAATCCGAAACACCATGACAAAGACCAAAGCGTTCCAAAAGGTTGACGGTATCGCGAACTTGTATCACCGGGACGGGAAGTATTATGCCCGTCTTTCGGAGGGCGGCAAGCGTAGTTGGCGAAGCCTCGACACCACCAAGAAGAGTGACGCCAAGAAGGCGCTGGCGCTCCTTCAGACCGGCCGGCCGCTCGACATCAAGCAGAGGGAGGAGCCGACTCTTCACGCGGCGATGGAGACCGCGATTGCACACCGGAGATCCCGCCGCGGGATCGGGAAACCACTCAGCGAGGCAACCCTTTCCTATCACGCCGAACTGCTGACCACCGCCAAGCGGATCTTTCCCGATCACAGGCTGTCCAGCTTCACTGAGGCCGGACTGCTGAAGGCCATCGCGGCGGCCAGGACCCAAAAGCAGAAAGGCAAGCCGGCAAGGCCATTCGGCCAGTCGCGCCGCAAGGCCCAGGCCGAGCTGGTCCGGCAAGCCTACCGGATCGCCATCGAGAAAGGGCAGGCGAGATCCAATCCCCTCGCCACGGTGGAACTCAACCAGCCCGATCCCAAGGACCGGCGACTTCCAACCCGGAAGGAGTTGGAGACGATTTGCACCAAGGCCATCGAGCAGAATCCCCGCCACGGGATCGCGGTCTCCATGACCATCAAGTTTCTCGCGTTCTCCGGTCTCCGCGTCGGCGAGGCCCGGGGCCTGACCTGGGAGCGCATCCGCGGCGATGCGATCCACGTGATCGAGCAGGAAAACGGCAAGCCGTTGAAGACCCGCAGGAGCAAGCGGAAGATCCCGATCAATCCGCCGCTTCAGGAGACCTTGGAGGCAATCGCGGCCGCCTATGGGACGGACGGCCGGGTCCTGCCATTGCGGTGTGTCAGGCACCAACTGAGGACCGCCTGCGAGGCGCTGGGGATTCAAACCCTCACCAACCACGACCTCCGAAGCTGGTATGCGACCTGGCTCATTCAGAGCGGCGTGGACATCGCCACCACATCGAAGTGGCTGGGAGACGATCCCGAGGTGGTCCTGCGGCGTTACGCGGCCGTCACCGATGAACACGAAAAACAGGAGGCCGGGAAACTGCGATGAGCATCGAAGACGACACGCCTCTCGATCAGGTGCGGTGGTCCGGTCTGAGCGACCAGGAGAAAGCCGGAATGATTCGGCTGAAGGTGCAGACATTGGATGCGCTCGAAGAACTCACGGAGGCGCGCCTGATCGCATCCCGGATGAAGCGGTCGAAAGCGCGGGCGGCGGAGGATGCCGCGGAAGTCGCGCGGCAAGCGGTGCTGACCGGCAATATCGGCCGGCTGGAAACCCTCGCGCGGGCGTTGCGTGGAGAGCTTCCACCCAGGCGACGACGATTCCAGCCCGTGCACCGGCAAATACTGCTGGACCTCGCCGACTACGTGGAGCGCAACGGGATGCCGAGCCAGGCGAAGCTCGTCGAATACTGCGGAAAGACCAAGGGCCAGGTCAGCGCGGCGCTTTCAACGGCGGCGATCACGCTCAGGAAAATTAAGCGCGGGCCGAAATAGTTCGCGGTGCTACCTGAAAGCCTGCGAACCATATCTACGACGCGCAACGTCCCGCTATGATGCGGGACGTTATGCATTTAGACCAAACAACGAGATTCCCGGCCGAGCTTTTCCCTGGCAGGGCAACGCTCAGCATCGCGGAGTTCTGCGGTGCTCTCGGATGGAACCGCGCCCGCTACTACCGCCACGCTGACAAGATTAGCAAGGTGCAGGGCTACGGCGTGCCGATGATCCCCGTGTCCGAACTGGACCGGATCATGGGCGAAACCGGGAAGGGGGGCGCCGAGTGAAACGGAAACGAAAACAGGCGCAGCCTTTTGGGCTGCACCTGCTCATTCAAATCGCTTGGACGGGCGACGGGGGAACTCTACTGGAAAAGTTTCAGTGCTGCAAGTGCGGCGAGTTCTTTGACCCGCGAGACCACGGCGGGACGGATCACGAGCACGGCCGGCAGATGCGCGACATGCTTTGCAGGCAATGCGCGGACGGGCCGCGGGACGGCGAACCCTGGAGCGCGAGGAGGGCGCGGGAGGCATGAGCGCGACGGCAACCAAGCGCACCACTAGCCTCGGCGAACTGGGCGACAAGAACGATACGAAGCCGCCCGCAATGGATACTGAATACAATCTGGATTCCGCATCTCAGTTCGTCGAGTGCTGCGGACGTTCATGGGGAGCCGGAATCCCGCTGGCCAAACAGTTTGCGGACGTTCTCTTTTCGATCATGGAGAGCGGCTATTGGCGCAAGTTCAAGATCCAGGTGAAGACCTACGAGAACGCGACGTTCACCGAGCGGGTGACATCGCATCCGCCGAAGGGACTGAACGCGACCATCAAGGAGGTGGATGAGGCGCTGGTTAATGCGGGGCATAAGGAGGCACTAATGCGGTTCAGGGCGGAGGTGGCCGGGTTGCAGGGAGACAAGGACAGCCCCTTGCATGTGAAGCCGGGAAATCCGACCGGGGCCAACCAGCACGGAGGAGGAAATCATAATAAGATAATGGATTCCTCAAAGGTGAAGCAAGGCACCTCAGCCACCTACCTCCTGCGCCGGATCGCCCGGACCCATCCCGAGGTTCTAACCCGATACGAGAAAGGCGAGTTCAAGAGCGTCCGCGCGGCCGCCATTGAGGCGGGGATTGTGGTGGTGCGCCCACCCCTGCAAGTCGCCCTCGCCGCTTACAAGCGACTGTCGGCGCAGGAACGGGCGGCATTCGCGGCTGCGGTGGAAGGAGGCGAGGCATGATGACCGCATCAGTCCCAGACGTGTTCGCCGAGGCGAAGGAGCGTTACACGATCTTCGACCTCTGGCCGGCGCTCAACCTGCCGGGGCAACCAAAGCGGTCTTGCAGGTCGCCATTCCGCGAGGAGAAGACCGCGAGCTTTTCGGTCTTCGATCAGGGCAAGGCATGGAAAGACCACGGCAGCGGCGAGGCCGGGGACGTGATCGAGTTCGTGAAAGCCGCAACCGGCTGGACTCACAGCGAGATCCGCGAATGGTTCATGGAGCGGCTCGGGATCGACCACCACGACCCGCCCACCAGGACCCCGGCGCCGCCCGAGAAGAGGAAGGTGATCCGGTGGCCGGGGGAGCTTGTGACGGGTTCAGAATCAGCCTGGGAGGCTTTCGCGAAGCGGCGGGAATTGTCCTACGCCGCCGTGTGGACGATGGTCCACACGGGAATCCTGCGGTTCTGCAAGGCCAGCGGGCACAGGTGCTTTGTCATCACCGATAACGAACGCAGGGCGGCCGAGATCCGGCGACTCGACGGCGGGACCTTTGGCCATGGCCGGAAGGCCTACCCGCTCGCAGGGGTCGACAAGTCCTGGCTCCCGGGGGCCGATTTGATCTGGGGTGATGAAGACATCCTCGTCACCGAGGGCGCCACCGACCTATTGACCGCATTCGACCGCTATGTGCGTTACCGGAAGGACGGAGGCTCGCGCCGGTGGCGCCCGGTGGGGCTGCTGGGATCGAAGTGCAGTCGGATCGACCCGGATCTGCTGGAGCGGATCAGCGGCCGGCATGTGCGCCTGGTTCCCGATCCCGACGAGGACGGAGACATCATGCGCAAGAACATGGTGGAAGTGTTCACCAAGGACCGATGCCCGGTGGACGTGGTGGAACTGCCGCGGGGCCGGGACCTCACCGACATGAAGGACGAGATCGAACCGGGGGAACTTTTCGCATGAGCGGGATTATCAAAATCAGCGAGACGGTTCAGCCGCAAGAACCTGCAACCAATAGCGTGCTGGCCTTGGAGTCAGCAATTCAGACCATGACCAAAGCAAGAATGAATGCGATAGCATCGAAGATCGCGGGGACACTCGTGATGGAGGGAGAGCACACCCTGCTTTTCAGCGATACGAATCTTGGGAAGTCGACCCTCGCCACCCAGATCGCCGTTGGCGCCGCCGGTGGCGAGGAGTGCTCTCCTCAACTCGAGAACGAGAGCGATCCTCACAAGGTCTTGTATCTCGACTTCGAGCTCGGGCCGCAGCAATTCGCGCGGCGTTACGCGCTGATCGAGGAGAAGTCTCTTGTCGATCCGTTTCAGTTCCCCCCAAACCTGATCCGGGCCGAGATCGACCCGGAGAAACTCCCGCCCGGAGACCTGGGGGTCCTGGTGCTGGAGTCGATCAAGGCCGAGGTGGAAGCGCACGGGTTCAGGACCGTCATCGTGGACAACATCACCTGGCTCTCCGATGACACCGAGAAGGGGGATGCGGCCGGCGTGCTGATGAAGGAGTTTCACCGGCTGGTGCGGGAACTGAGAATCTCAATCCTGACCTTGGCCCACACTCCGAAGGTTCCCACCCATGTCCCGGTCACCCTCAACCACCTGGCCGGGAGCAAAAAGCTGTCGAATTTCGCCGATGCGGTCTTCGCCATTGGCCGGGACTGGCGCAACCCCGACACCCACGTCTACCTGAAACAACTGAAGGTCCGGGCGGCCGGTGCTCTGGAATACGGCGCGGACAACGTGCTGGTCATGGAGCGCACCAAGCCGGGGAACTTCCTGGGCTTCGAGTTTCGCCACTACGCCAGCGAGGACGACATCATCCGCAAGGAGAGCGACAAAGACCGGGAGGAACGCCAATCGGCAGAGAAGGCCAAGGTGGCCGCTCTAAAGCGGGAGCATCCCGAGGCGTCCCTTCGAGACCTTGCCAAGCTGGCCGGAACGGAGTTCAATCACATGAAGGTGAAGCGGATTCTGGAGAAGTGTAACATGTAACAACCCCTGTAAAGCTGTTACAAGTGTAACACCGTTCCGGGGCTTGTTACATGTTACAGCGGGAACCCTACGGGCGGTTTAGACCAGCGAAAGGCAGCGACATCCCCCTCCTTTTTTCCAGAACGGTTGCAAGTCCTGAAGGCGGACACGCCGCTACCAGTCCACGTAGTCGAGATAATCGCTGGCCTTCAGTCCCTTTGCTCGGACGGCTCCCACGATTGCGACGCAATGAGCCAGGACAGCATCCTTGCTGGAAAAGACTCGCCAGAACGCCGCGCCGGAATTCAGTCCCCGGTCGCTGCGCCGCATGGCGCAATGGAGGCTTATCGGCGACATGGGATCGGCGCCTTTTTTCTCCCATTTGTGGAGCGCGGAAGCCGAAAGCCCGTAGATGCCGGCGAGTTCTCGCAGGCT
>CAUZKZ010000123.1:0-12211 GCA_963580345.1 Verrucomicrobiia bacterium
ACCTTTCTCCGTGAACAGCTCGACAACTACCTGCACAAGCATCCCAGGACGGCGGAGGCCATTCAGAAGCGGATCCAGGCGGCGGAACGCGAGCGCAAGGAGATGAAGGGGGTCAAGAAAATGGCCCGCGACCGCGCCAGGCAGGCCAAACTGCACAACAAAAAGCTGCGCGACTGCCGGGCGCACTGGAACACCAAGCACAAGAAGCGCAAGGGCACCACGGTCTTCATCACGGAGGGCGACAGCGCGAGCGGATCGATCACGTCGTGCCGCGATGTCGAGACCCAGGCGGTGTTTTCCCTGCGGGGCAAACCGTTGAACACTTACGGGCTGAGCCGGAAGGTGGTCTACGAGAACGAGGAATTCGCGCTCTTGCAGGCGGCCCTCGGGATCGAGTTGCACATCGAGGACCTCCGCTACAACCGGGTCGTCATCGCGACCGACGCAGACGTGGACGGGATGCACATCCGGCTCCTGCTCCTGACGTTTTTCCTGCAGTTCTTTCCGGAACTGATTCGCGAAGAGCATCTCTTCATCCTACAGACGCCGCTGTTCCGGGTTCGGACCAAGAAGGAGACGATTTACTGCTTCGACGAAGAGGAAAAGGAAAAGGCCCTCGGAAAGCTCGGAAAGAGTTCCGAGATCACCCGCTTCAAGGGACTGGGTGAAATCTCCGCGAACGAATTCAAGTTCATGATCGGTTCCGAGATGCGGCTGGACCCGGTCCGGATGGAAGAGGGGAAAGGGGTAAAGGAAATGCTCTCCTTCTACATGGGCAAGAACACCCCCGACCGGCAGCGATTCATCATCAACAACCTCCGGGAAGAAGTGGACCGGGCCGAGGGGTGAAGGTGTGGGCGCCTTTCAAGCGCCGGTCCGGGACCGGTGTGATAGGGTAATGCAACTACCGGGAACCCGGCAATTACAGTTCGGGTGTCACGATGACCTGGACATTCTTGAGCCAGATCGTGCCGGGTCCTTCGATGGCGAGGCTGAGAAGCACCTGGTCCGGTCTCTGGCCGGGACGCAGACGCTGGGTGAGTTCGTAGTACTCCCAGTTCTGATCCCCGCTGAGGAGGTGATGCCACCCCAGCCTGATGAGCGGGGCCTCATCGGGAAAATGACAGGAGAGTTCCAGGCAGGCTGAGCTCCGAAGTCCCTCCGAACGCATCTCGGCCCGATAGGTGAGGAGACACCCTTCGATCCTGGGGTTCTCAATTTCGAAGAGGGAAACAATTTCAGGCGCCCGGCACTTCAGACACCACTCGCTACGAGTTCCCGGAACGGGAGACAGATCCTGGCGGAGGGGAGCGACCTCGTGGTTGAAGGTCTCAAAGAGAAGGGGAGAGCCGAGGGGGCGGGGAGGAAGAATGAAGGTCTTGATCCAGGCGAGCATGACAGGGAAAACGCGAGGTTGTAATGAAGGATGTGAAATGCAGTTGAGCAGAAAATATATATAACATATTTGTTCAGTAGCTCCATACATTCAAATGTTTTTTTATAAAGATAAGTTCGTAACTCTATACGATTAACTTTTTCTAAATTAAATGGCCCCGTCCTGTGGGACTTTCGAGCTCCTGGCGCCGCGGGCGATCTTTTCGAAAGAGCGGAGGGAAGCTGGATCGGCGCTTGCGCGGATGATTTGGATTTCTTAACTTTTCCGCGCGGAGACGATGAGTGAGGCCAAGGAGCATGTCAGTCTGGGGGAGATGTACTCCGACTACTTCCTGGAGTACGCGAGTTACGTGATCCTGGAGCGTGCCGTGCCGCACCTCGCGGACGGTCTGAAGCCGGTGCAGCGGCGAATCCTGCATGCCATGCGGCAGATGGAAGACGGGCGCTACAACAAGGTGGCGAACATCGTGGGCGATACCATGAAGTACCATCCGCACGGCAACATCGCGATCGAAGATACCCTGGTGGGCATGGGACAGAAGGACATCCTGATCGATACCCAGGGGAACTGGGGCAACGTCCTGACCGGTGATCCCGCCGCGGCCGCGCGCTATATCGAGGCGCGTTTGACAAGTTTCGCGCTGGAAGTTGCCTTCAACCCGAAGACCACGCAATGGGCCGCGAGCTACGATGGCCGCAACAAGGAACCGGTCACGCTGCCCATGAAGTTTCCTCTCCTGCTGGCGCAGGGTGCGGAGGGGATTGCGGTGGGCTTGGCCTGCAAGATCCTGCCGCACAACTTCAACGAATTAATCGATGCGTGCATCGACGTCCTGCGAAAGAAGAAGATCGAGATCTGCCCGGACTTTCCGACCGGGGGGCTCATGGATGCCAGCGAGTACAACGACGGCTTGCGAGGCGGCCGGGTGCGGGTGCGGGCCCGCATCGAGATGGAGAAGAGGAATCTCCTGAAGATCACCGAGATCCCCTTCGGGACAACCACCACCTCCTTGAAGGATTCGGTGGTTGCAGCGCAGGAGAAGGGGAAAATCAAAATCTCGAAGATCGAGGACAACACCGCGGGGGAAGCCGAAGTCCTGATCTACCTGACCCCGGGCACCGCGCCGGAAACGGCTCGCGATGCCCTCTTCGCCTTTACGGACTGCGAGGTGAGCATCTCGCCGAACTCCTGCGTCATCGCGGATGGCAAGCCGCAATTCCTGGGCGTGAGCGAGATCCTGAGGCGCTCCGCTCTGCAGACCAGGGACCTCCTGAAGTGGGAGCTCGAACTTCGCCTCGCGGAATTGGAGGAGAAGTGGCATTTCAGTTCCCTCGAGAAGATCTTCATCGAGAAGCGCATCTACCGTGACATCGAGGAGTGCGAGACGTGGGAGGCGGTCATCGAGGCGATCGACAAGGGACTGAAGCCCTACAAGAAGCAGTTCAAACGCGAGATCACGCGGGAAGACATCGTGCGCCTCACCGAGATCAAGATCAAGCGCATCTCGAAGTACGACAGCTTCCGTGCCGACGACGAGATCAAGGGGATCGAGGACGCCATCGAGGAGACCAGCAAGAATCTCAAGAACCTCACCCGTTACGCGATCCGGTACTACCAGGAGCTCAAGAAGAAGTACGGGGTGGGGCGCGAGCCCCGCACCGAGGTCGCCGAATTCGAGCGGGTGGACCGGACCCAGGTGGTGGCATCGACCGAAACGCTCTACGTGGACGAAAAGAACGGGTTTGCGGGGTGGGGTCTGAAGAAAGAGAGGGCGATCGAGAAGTGCTCGCGACTCGATGACATCGTCGCGATTTCGCAGGATGCCAAGATGCGCGTGATCAAGGTATCCGACAAAGCCTTCGTCGGGAAGAGGCCGGTTCACGTGGCGGTCTTCCGCAAGGGCAAGGAGGAGGACAGAATCTACTCCATGATCTATCGCGACGGCCGGGACGGGGCGATCCTCGCAAAGCGATTCCGGGTAGGGGGAGTGACGCGCGACAAGATCTACGAACTCGGAAAAGGCACGGCCGGCACCCGCGTGTTTTACCTCGCGGTTCACGAGAGCGAAGCAGAGAGCGCCGAGAACACGGTCCTCATCCACCTCAGGCCCGCCCTCCGGCTCCGCAACGTGAGCCGCCTCTTCCAATTCGGCGAGATCGCGGTCAAGGGTCGCGGGGCCAAGGGAAATATCCTCACCAGGCATGCCGTGGAGCGAGTCGTGAAGGCTCCCAGGGACTGATTTCGGGGTTTGGCGATTTTGGTGAAGCGGGGGCCTTGACACCGGCCGCCGGGCCAATATAGTGGTCTTATGAACAGTTTCGGTTGGCGGATTAGAAAATGGTATCTCCGGATGCGGCTTAACCTTTTGAGACGCAAGGTCCAAAGCCTGCGACGGCACTTCTTCCGGGGCTGGCGGCGGCCGCGCGCGCAGCAGCTTCACCTACCCTTTCGGGGGTAGCGGAGGGCGCGGAAAGCCCCATTTTAGAAGAGATTTTTGTGCTGACGGGCACCGGGCGGCTGTCTAGAACCGTTTCATCGCCTTCGTCGCTCCATCGCCATGGCAGCTGGTCCGTGGATTTGCGGTTGCCCACGGTCGTGCTGTCGTCGTGGCGGTGGGGGTATCCACCCTCATCCTGCCGGCGTTCGCGGAGCCGGACACTATCATCGAGCGGGAGCGCCAACGCCGAGCCGAAAACACGCGCCTGGCGCGGGAAGCCCTGATCGAGGGTGACGAGGCGTATCGACTGGCGAATTATGCCAAGGCCGTCGAGGAGTATACCGAGGCCTATGACCTGGTGCCCGACTCCATGCGCACCGCCGAGATGCGGGCCATCGCGAGGGAACGCCTGGCGCAGGCCGCCGTGGAACGGGCCCGCCAGCTGGCCAAAATCGGCGAGATCGAGAAGGCGGACAGTCTCCTCGGGACGATCCTGGAGACGGAGGTGGCCCCGAACTACGCGCCGGCCCGGCAGATGCGCGAACAGATCCACGACCCCATCCGCTACAATCCGGCGATGACCCCGGCCCATGTGCGCGATGTCGACCGGGTCCGCCGCCTCCTCTACGAGGCCCAGGGATTCGCGGACCTGGGGCAGTTCGACCGCGCCGTGACGGTTTACGAGGAGGTGCTGCGCACCGATCGTTACAACATCGCGGCACGCCGGGGAATGGAGGCTGCGACGCGCCACAAGCAGGTATACTACCGTTCCGCCTACGACGAGACGAGAGGCGATCTCCTGGGACAGGTGAACGCGGCGTGGGAAATGCAGGTGCCGAAGCCGGTCGTGGAGCTCGACGTGGGCGTCGGGCCGCTTGGCGAGATCCTCGGGGGCGTCGCATCAGCCTCCGAAAAACTGGACTCCATCATCGTGCCGGTGGTCGATCTGGACCAGGTCGACCTGGCCGAGGCGATTGATTTCCTGCGACAGCAATCCCGGGCTCTGGACACCTTCGAACTGGACCAGGACCGCCGCGGGGTGGCCTTTGTGATCGAGTTGGGAACCGGGGACCCCGAGCGCACCCGCCGTATCGAGGGGACACGCTTCAATCTCAAGCTCCACAACCTCCCGCTGGCGAAGGTCCTGGAGTACATCACGGACTCCACCACCACCACCGCGCGCATCGATGAACACGCCGTCGTGATTCGTCCGGCCGGGGCGGTGGGGGATGAACTCGTCACCCGCCAGTTCCGCGTTCCGCCCGACTTCCTCAGCCGCGAGGCGCTCGAGAAAGAAGGGGGCGAGGTCGATCCTTTCGGAGACGAGGCCCCCGAGCGGGGACTGGTGAAGCGCCTCACCGCGCAGCAGTTTTTCAAGCAGCAGGGGGTCTCGTTGCCCGCTGGCGCGGCAGTCAACTATTCGCCCTCCACCAGCGTCCTCTCGGTCCGCAATACGCTGACGAACATGAGGGTGGTGGAGCAGATCGTGGCCGCCCTTGCCGATGCCGAACCGATCATGATCACGGTGGAAGCGCGAATTATCCGCACCTCCCAGAACGCCATCGAGGAACTCGGCTTCGATTGGCTGCTCGGTGCCCCGAGCATTACCGACGAACTCTTTCTCAGCGGCGGAACGGTTGGGAACGGAACTGGCATTACTAACAATCCGACCCTCCATCCGATCACCTCGGGAAATCGCAGCGGTACGCTCGCCACCGAGACCAACGCCATCAATAATGCGATCAACAAGGTGACGCAGGCGGAGGGACTCCTGCGGGCCCCGGCCAGCATCCAGGCTCTTGGCTCGATCGACAACCAGACGGTGGGCGCCCTGATGCGGGGGGTGGACCAGAAGAAGGGATTTGACCTCCTTACCAACAAGTCGGTGATCACGCGCTCCGGGCAGTCGGCCACCATTCATTCCATCCAGGAGTTTATCTACCCCACCGAGTACGAGCCTCCCGAATTGCCCAACCAGATCAACCAGGGGTTTGCCTTCAACAACCAGGGCCAGCTTGCCGGGGCCGGGGGCGTCAACTTTGCGACGCCCGCCACCCCGACCGCCTTCGAAACAACCACCCTCGGCTGCACACTCGAAGTGCTCCCGCAAATCGGGGAAGACGGCAACATCGTGGAGGTCGCGATCAAGCCGGAAATTCGCCAGTTCGACGGGTTTATCGATTACGGCACGCCCATCAACGGCGGCTCCACCACCACCGCCTTCAACCTCCTTGGCGCCGTGAGCGGCGGAAATTTCGGGCAGATCACCCAGAACAGCATCCTGATGCCCGTGTTCAGCACGATCCGGGGTAACACCACCCTCACCATCCGGGACGGACAGACCGTCGTGCTGGGCGGAATGCTCAAGAATTCCCGGGTCAAGGTCGAGGACCGGGTGCCTCTTCTAGGGAGCATTCCGCTGTTCGGCCGCTTGTTCTCATCCCAGGCCTACACCACCGAACGGGACGCCTACGTGATCCTGGTCACCGTGCGGTTGCAAGATCCGGCTGGTGAGCTGGTAAATCGGAGGTAAAGTCGGGCAGCACTCCTCTGCGACATGTCGAAGCAATCCTCCGATCAGCGCAGTTATTCCGTCGACGAAATGATGGAAAAGCTGAAGGAAGGCGAACGGGAAAAACGCCGCGATGAGGATTCGGAACTCGTGACGCGCCCGGACGGCTCGAAGGTCGTGCGCATCCGCCGCCGAAAACGCCGGTCCAAGCAGCCGCAAAAAGAGAGGTCCGTCCGCTTCAGGCGAAGCGGCATTATTTTCATGGTTCTCTTTGCGGTCGTCCTCGTGGCGGGTAGCGCCACGGTGCTCATCCTGCTGGCCCGTTACAATAGCAAGGGGTACCGCGACGAGTTGAAGGAGCGCGTCCTGTCCGCGAGCGGGGCCTCGGTCGGGCTCACCGACCTGACGGTGACCCCTTTCAAAGTGCGGGCCCGTTCCCTCCAGTTTGTGTGGCCGACCAGTGGGGTGGCAAAATCCCTCAAGCTGACCGGCCTCAGCGCCGAGTTGGGGTTGGGGAGCTTGTTCGGAGCGGACTGGAATGGGAAGGAGGCCACGGCCGAATCCGGGGTCCTTCTGCTGGGACCACCGGACGGGACGATTTCCCACGCCCTTATGGAAGGGGAGTTGCCCTTCGATTTCGGCGGGTACCGTTGTCCGAATCTCGAAATGATTTACGGAGAACAGGCCGATAAGCCGGCCCTGCATCTGACCGGCGCCGAGGTCACGATGCGTCCCATGGAGGGAGGCGGAGTGCAGTTCCTGGTCAATGGGGGGCGGGCCCGGGTGGGAGGCTGGGACGAACTCAGGATCGACCACGGCCTCGCGGAGTGGCGTGGGGGAGCACTGGAGCTCGTTTCACTCCGGGCCCATGTCGGAAAAAACGGGGGGGAAGCCACGCTGCGTGGAACCAAACCCATCCGCTCCGGCACGCAGATCCAATGCCAGGTCGAGCTGAAGAATTTCCCGCTCGATCACATGCTCGGATCGTCGTCAGGACTGGGCCGGTTGATCGGCGGCGATATTCAGGCTCCCGACGGAACTTTCACGGCCGACCCGCGGTTTATGGATTCCGGGAAGTTGCGAGTCGAATTTTCGGGCCTCGATGGGACTTTGAAGCATTTCCAATTTCTCAAGGGCCTGAGCACCATTCTCGGCAAGACCTTTTACGACAGCCCGGACCTCGGACGGGTCAAGGGGGTATTCCGGCAGGATAAGGACGGCATGCGACTCCATGAGTTCGAATTCGAGGCCAAATCCCAGCTCAAGATCCTGGGGTATATCGACTCCAAACCAGACGGAGAGCTGCAAGGAACCATCCGGGTCGGGGTCCCGCAGGGCCTCATGATGCGCACCGAGACCCAACGCCGCTATGCGGCCTTTTCGCAACCCGAGCTCGGCTACTGCTGGATCAACATCAAACTTTCCGGGACGGTGGACCATCCTCTCGACGATTTCCTCCTGACCCTCAAAAAGGGGGCGGAGAAGACCACCGAGTCCGGCGGAAACAATAAGCTGTTAGAGGAAAATTTCGACCGCCTCACAAGGTGAGTTGGCGGGAAGGCGAGTTGTTCACACCTTTCGAGCTTGTGGAAAGGCAGGAATTATCTAAGATTTCAAAAGTAATTCACTTTTCTCCGCCTTGTCATGAGTTTCGCGGATTCAATTTGCTAAAGAATAATCTGGAACCGCAGAACAGGACGGCATTTTTGTTCTGAACGAAGCCCTCCAACCCTTGGAATCACGGGGGTTTGGTCAGAACGAAAATGCGTAAAACGTTGATTTACAGCCATGGGGCGATATTCGATAACAAATTGAATCCGCCTGATCCGTTCAGCTCCCGATTCGAAGTATTCGGAAGGGAGCCCAAGCATATTGTTGGTGAAATCAACCACCAGGCCTTCGAAAAGCTGAAGCGCCTGCTGGATGTGGGAGTTGGGGGCGACGGACGCGTGGTGGTTCTGCGGTCGCCGCGGGCTGGTTTCGGGAAGACCTTCCTTCTGCAGCGCCTGGCAGGAGAGTATGCTGAAACGCATCACTTTGTGCGCATCAACCTCGCGAGCGGTCGGACCACGGATGCAGCCCACGTCCTCGAGTATGTCTTGCAGGCCCTTTGCCAGGTGCTGCCGGATGCGCCTACCCTGACGAAGCTTGACCTTCTCGCGCGCAAGGTCATGGCGCTTGGTCTCGAGCCGCTGGTGGCGTCGGGAGAGGTCCCTTGTCAGGATCGCGAAGGCGCCCTCTCCGCCCTGCGGGAACAGCCCACCGAGACCTTCGACTTTCATCACGAGCGCGCCGTGACGGCGCATTGGACCAAGTCGAACTTCGAAATCCTGGGACCCCGTCTCGCGGCGGAAGTGGCGCGAGTCAGTGGTGCCAGCCTGCGCGAAGCGTCTTACTGGGTGGAGTTGCTGTTCCGCTTTTCGACCACGGCGCCGGACAACGTCGAGCGCGCGCGCCTGCTTTTCGAGACCGTCTTCCGCAGCGACCTGCAGAACCGGTCGGAGTCCGCCGCAGAGGAGCGGTTGCACGGACTCCTGTGTTTGCTCGGGACCGTGACCCGCATGGTCCTGATCGTGGATGACACCGAAGGTCTTTCCACACATCCGCCCGACGCCCTCGAGTTGGCGGCGTTCCTCACCAACATCTCGCAGTGTTGCCCTGGCACCCTCGTGTTGCTCAGCGTGAATGGCGACGTGTGGGAAACCGCCTTCCTGCCGCGACTCCCGGGTGGACTGGCCGATCGGCTCACGGAGTACAACGTGGCGCTCGACCCGCTCACGGAAGACGAAGCGCGTGATCTCGTTGCGAATCGCGCGGGAGACCGCGCCGATGAAGTGCTCGAGAAGATCAACTGGGGTGACGACGATCTCTATGCGCGGCACGTCTTGAAAGCCGCCTCCGATGCCTGGGAAGCGCTGGATTATGGAACCACTCTCGAGGTGGTCGAGAAGGAAGGAGAGAACGAGCCCGAAGCGGAGCCGGCGGCGGAGGCCAAAGGCGAGAAGGAGGACGTCGCGGGCGAAGATTTGGAGGATGTCCTCGATGACGAACTCGACGACGAAGTTGGGAATCTCGGCGAACGCGGGAAAGCCCCGCGCCGGGCGGCAGGGTCCGTCTCGTCTGGGGCGGCGGTGCTCGGCGCGGCCACGGTGGGCGGAATCGCGGCACTGAAGTCCGAAACCTCCAAGGTCACCGATGCCGTCGCCGGCTTGTCCGATGGGTTGGAGAGCGGCGAGGCAGGGGTGACCATTCTCGATGACGCTGCGGCAGAGAAGCCGGCCAAAACGGAGAGCGCCGGAAAGAAATCAGAAGAGGAACTCGCGGAGGGTGCGGCGGCAGAAAAAGCCGGGATCGCCGCCAGCGAGGCGGAGCCGCGTGAAGCGGTCGAGAATCCCTTCGTCGCCAAAGAACCGGCGGCGGAGTTGGAAGAGGGGGACCAACCAATCTGCGCAGACGAGTCAGCCCCGATCGCGAGCGCCAGCCCCTTCACCGCGAAAGTCGAAAAGCCCGTCGCCGGCCCGGCCAATCCCTTCGCGCCCAAACCGGAAGGGCCGGCCGGAGAGGCTTCTCCCAATCCCTTCGCTCCGAAGTTCGCGGAGCCGGATGCAGAGGAGAGTCCGACCGAGCCGAATCCCCCTGCGGAGAAGCAGAGCGCTCCCGGGCCCTTCACACCAAAACCCGATGAGCCGGCGCCGGGGATTTCCAGCCTCTTTGCCACCAGGCGGGAGGAACCCGCGGCAGGGGAGGGAGCCAGTCCCTTTTCGGCGCTGGGCGGCGAGAGGGCCGATGCCAAAGACCCGGCGGATGCCAAAGACACGGCGGATGCGACCGACGAGGCGGATGCGCCGGACGAGGGGGAGAAAAGCGCGAGCCCCTTCGCTGCAAAGAGCGAGGACTCAGGTGCCGAGGGCGAGACGGCCGCGAGCGGCAACCCCTTCGCTGCCAAACCGGCGGACTCCACGCGCGAAGAGAAATCGAGCCCCTTTGCCGTCAACACTCCCGATGCTCCGGCCGCGGAAGATCCCAATCCCTTCGCCGCGAAGCCGGCCGGCCCGCCCCCCTTGGAAGAAGCCAATCCTTTCAAGGCGAAATCGGAGGACCCCGGGCCCGGCGTCCAGAGCGGCCCCTTCACGCCGAAGTTCGGTCAGCCTTTCTCGCCTATCGGTGAGGACAGCGCCTCGACTCCGGACCAGGACCCCGCCGGCGAGACCGTTCCGGTGGAGCCCCCGCCGGTCTTCGGGGCGTCGCCTCCCCCGGGAAGCGATCCCGGTGCCAACGATAGGCCCGGAACGACTTTTCGCGGACCTCCCCCCCTTGCGGAAAGCCTCGCGCTGAAATCCTCCGCACTGATCCCGCCCGCGACGGGAGCGGACGCGCCATTTGCGGCGGTTGATGCTCCTCCCGCCAGCTTCGTCCCGCCGCCCCTTGTCCCGCCCTCACTTCAGGAAAGCGTTCTGGCTCCGTCCGGAGAGATTGACTCGGGAGAGGAGGCCCTGGCCGATGGGCCCTCGCCCTTCGCCAAACTGACCGAACCATCCGCGCCGCTCGCGGAGGCGGGCCCCGAGTCCGCTGAACCCGAGTCCGAACTCGAGCCCGAACCCGTGTCGCCTTTCGCGGCGCTCGGTGGTGGAAGTGCGGAGAAAAATCTCGGGGAGGTCTCTTCGATCTTCGCGCCCATCCGCCCCGACCTGGCGGGCACCCTTGATACCGAGAACCTGAAGCCGCTCCTTGAGGAGGCCGATGAAGCACAGCGCGCCGAGACCCCTCCGGAATCCCTGGAGGAGTCCCCGCCTGCCTTTCAACCCGCCCCCGCGACTCCATCCGACAGTCCCTTTGCGGCCGGTTCCCCGCCTGCTTCGCCGGCACCCGTCAGCCCGGCGGAAAGCGAGGGGTCCTTTTCGCCGGGAATGGAAGGCGGCGAGCCGCTCAAGCCCGTTTCGAGCACGCCGGAGGACAGCCCCTTCGCCCCGCTGGCCGGCGCGCCTTCCGCATTCAAGCCCATCGTGCCCGCGGAGCCCCCAGGCGCGACGCCCTTTACGCCCTTCGAACCGTTGCAAGAGTCACCGCTCCACGGCCCGCTGGGCTTCAGCGAGGCACCGGAAAACGGATCGCAGCGCGAAAGAACTCTGGGCCCTTTCAGCGAGCGCGAGCCCTCTTCCGAGCCCGAAGACAAGCAGTCCTCGGAGCAGCCTGAAGAGACTCCCGCTGCCGAAGCGCCTTCCGGTCCCGCTCTCAACGAAGAGGACAAGGATGGGGGTGGCTCTCCCTTCTCTGCCATCGGTCAGCCGACCTCCGCCGAGCCTCCCATTGACGGCCCCGGCTCTTCCGCAGAGCCGGGCTCCGACCAGGACAAGGTCGACGAATTGCTCCGGCAATTCAAAGAGCGCTACGGCCGCGAGTAGAGAATCACCCCCGCAAAAGGAGCACTTCGCGCCGGCACTTTCGGGCCTGCGGCCGCCCCGCCCGCACTCCGCCGGACCCTTCGTCACCCCGCTCCCCACCCCGAAAATTTGCTTGCCCACCCATGCCCCTCCCCCCATCTTCCGGCCCCGTTTTTCAAGGATCCTGCGTAGCTCAGCGGTAGAGCGGGTGGCTGTTAACCACTAGGTCGTAAGTTCGAATCTTACCGCAGGAGCCACTTTAAATGCCTCAGCCTTAACGGGTTGGGGCTTTTCTCTTTGCGGGCTGAACGCCTATGATCACATGCAGTGATCACATTAATGGTCGCTCAAGCCGACCGGTTCATGCATTCAGCCCTGCTCTGGACGTCCCTCCCGACGACAGCCTTGGTGATCGCCCCCGCAGCCCCCGCACCCCCCCCACCGGTGGGGGGGGCACTTTTTGCACGCG
Source organism: Verrucomicrobiia bacterium (assembly GCA_963580345.1). GTDB lineage: Bacteria > Verrucomicrobiota > Verrucomicrobiia > Verrucomicrobiales > Akkermansiaceae > Roseibacillus_B. The sequence continues at coordinate 12,196 of CAUZKZ010000123.1, forward strand.
CCCGTGTATGTATGTA
>CAUZKZ010000124.1:0-12141 GCA_963580345.1 Verrucomicrobiia bacterium
CCTCCCCGGAGAAACGCCGTGTCATGGTCGCCCTTCCCTATCTAACCGGCCTCGCCCTGGGACCCGATCGCGGCACGAACCGTGGAGTGCACCTGCGCGGCTGGGGCAAGGCCGGCGGGCCGGCCTGGACGCGCCAGGGAGGCATGTACGGCGGACCTTGGAATATGCAGTGGAACGCGGTCTACGAGCCGGCCCTCGATGAAGGCCTCGGCATCATCTCGATCGACCGCAAGATGGTGCAGAAACCGGGGCGGCTCTTCCGGCGCTTTGCTCCCTCCGGCCTTTCGGTCCTCCACTATCCCGCCGCCGAGCTCGCGCCGGGGCAAGGGGTGGACATCATGCCTGCCCAGATCCTCGTCCACCGTGGAAACTGGCGCGTGGTGGCCAAGGAGTACCGGCAAAAGATCAAGGGCTACATCAAGCCGCGGGTGTCGCCGGATTGGTTCCGGCTCTATCCCGCCGGCAGCTGGCTGAATTTCCCCAACCCCGCCGACACCGCTGCCGCCAAAGCCCGGGGGGAAGCCCCCACCTTCGCCAAGCTCATGCCCAAACGTGCCGCCGGCACCTTCTACCGGACCCAGGGCTACGGATGGCAACAGGAGTTCATGAGGGATGGCATCTTCGCCACCTACCATGCCGGGTACGACCGCATCCGCGACGACCTCGGGGGCGCCGCCAGCCTCCGCGATGGGGTGGCTGCCACCAAGAAGCTCGGTCGCAAGCCCTTCGTCACGGTAGCCACCGTGAGCATTCACCCCGATGCGCATTGGCTGAAGGGAAAGAACCCGCGCGACTACTGGCTGATGGATTCACCCGAGGCGACCTTCCCCGGTGACACCCCGCGGCGAAACTTTTTCGCCGACGTGCGCTACGAGCCCTACCAGGATCACTTCGCCGCCATGATCGGCCGGCTCCTCACCAAGACGGGGCTCGACGGGATTTATCTCGACGAGGGCGGCGGCGACTACTACGGGCCGAACTACAACAAGTCCTTCGCGGAGCGCAGTCCCTTCGCCCTGGGCGAAAAGTATCCCGGCATCGCCTTCCACCGCAAGTTGCGGGCCGCGGTCGAGGCCGCCAATCCGGGCGCCGTCATCACATCCGAAAACAAGAATGAGATGACCCTCCCCTTCCTCGACGGCGCCCACATGAACACGCACCCCGGGCGCGAGATCCAACCCTTCCGTCTCGTCTACCCCGAGTTTTCTACCGAGTGCATGAACGGTGGCATCCCGGCCCTGCTCAACAATCACGGCAGCATCGTGCGCGACATCATCGCCTATGAATCGAAGGTCGGCTTCGGCGACGCGCATCAGGAATCCATCAAGGGCGTGGGCAGCCACGCAATCAGGCCGGCTGTCCTCGACACCTTGAGCCTCGATGAAATCAGATCGCGCACTCCCCTCTACCGTTACGCCGAATTGCGTCCCACCCTGCGCGAATGGGCCTACCACGGCGACGCAAGCAATGATGATCCGGTCGCAGTCGGCATCCCGGAGAGCCGCGCCGAAGAGTTCGTGGGGCGCCTCTGGATGGCACCGAACTACTGGCTCCTCACCGCCGGCCACTTCGCCGGATGGAAGCAATCGAAGCCAACCGTTTTCAAACTCCCCAAACTGCCCGCGGCCATTACCTCCGCCCACGAATACGATCTGGAGACCCTCGACCTCGAGCCCACCGCGCTCACGCGCAAAGGCGGCAACATCCACGTGACCATCAATCACGGATTCTCCGCCGTCCTTCTGCCCATGCCCACCTGCCCGCCCCTCATCCAGTTTGGAGAACCGCCTCCGGAAGTCCTGCGCCGGGGCGAGAGCTACCGTCTCCAGCTGGAATCAATTGCGCCCTGGCTGCCCAATAAGCGGCGCGAACTCCTCGATGTCACCCTGGCCTTCCCCGGCCTCGAACTCGGCCGGGCCAAGTTGCAACTTCCTGGCTCGGTCGAGCTCACCGTCCCCGCCGATACCCTCTCCGGACATTACTACTTCAGCGCTTCGGCCGAGTCCTCCCTGCCGCTCTGGCGGGTCCTGCGAGTCGAGTGACGCCCAGTCTCATCTCCCCATCCCGACCGCTCCGTCCAGGCAAGTTCGGCCCACTTGTCTGTCCCGTCCTCGGTTCGTGTCCCGGGCTCCATGGAGTGCGGCGATTTTCGCCGCTTTGGATCGAGTGCCTCATGACCATGGAGAACCAATGCGACCCGATTCGGCCCTCCAACCTCCGGTCGACCGAATCCAAAGCGGTGCAGAGCCCCGCACTCCAAGACCCGACCCTCCGCCCTCCACCTCGCCAAGCGGCGCGCCGCGGATCAAGGGGGCGAAAGGGTGACGCGGATTCTCCCAAAGCGTGGAGCCGAGGAGGGCGCGGCGTCTTCGAACACCACTGTTTCCGTCCCGTCCCCGTGATCGATCGGGACTCCCAACGGGACCAGCACCTCCGACCAACTGATCAGGTCGGATCCGAATTCCGCCGCAATCTGCACATCGACCAAATTCTGCGCGCGGCGGACGAGCATACGAAGCCGGTCGCCGAACAGTTCAATCGCCGGCTGAGAGCCGGGAGGAGTCTGCGCCCAGGGATCGACGCCCAGCACATATTTCATGAGATTGACAGTGCCTTCCCCGTTCGCGTCGGCGAGCGGACCGGAGACCGAGGGCATCGCAAGTTCTTCCGCCGTGAAGTGATCGCGCTGCCAGCCTTCGAACTGGATCGAGAAGAATGAATTGTCGGCGCCGGGATTGCCGCCACTTTCCCCGCTGATCCCCCAACCCTCGACCGTGTCCCAGCTCGCGACGTTCCTGTTCTCGTCGCGCACTACCAGCGACCAGCCTCCGCCGTCGGTGGCCGGATACCACTGGTCGGAGAAGGTGAAGTCGTGAATGACGTTGCCCGAGCTATCGCGCACCACGATTCGCTCGCCATCGTTGCTGAGATTGTCCGGCTGGTACTCGCCCACTACCGGGAGACCGGCGTCATAGTGCGTGTTGAAGGCAGCCTGATCGTTCACCACCAGCGCGAAGGCCCCGGGATTCAGCACCACCCCTTGCGGAACCGTAAACGCAATTCCATCCGTAAAGTGCACCCCGGAGATATCGAGGGGCAGGACTCCGATATTCTTGAGCTCCACAAACTCGGTGGTGTCGCTGCCGTCGGGATTGAAGTTCAATTCCGTGATGCGCAGGAAGTCGACCGGCTGCGGCGCAGTGACGGTGCTCGTGATCGTCAGGCTTGCGGTGTGGATGAGCTGTCCACCGAAGTCGTAGACCTCCAGGTCGATCGGGTTCGGGCCCGGCAACACCGGGATCTCGAGGCGCCAGCTGTCGCCGTCGAGCCACTCCACCGGAAGCGGATCGGCGCTCCCCGCCAGGCGAAACTCCCGGAGGTCGATCCAGCCCTGGCCCTCGAGGGTTGCGGAGGTGTCATTGACCGAGAAGTCGCCGCCCCCGTTGGTCGTAACGCTGAAGGGGACATTCGCCGGGAGCTGCGAGAGCGCAAAGTTCCCGCGGTTGGTGATGTAGGATGCCTGCCCGCTGAGGTTCGCACCGATCACCTGCCCGTAGTGCGCCAGCCAGTCGCTCATGTACCCCGCGTTGAAGGTGCGGGTCACGAGGTCCTGCACATGGCCCCAGTAAAGCCGCCGGTACTTCGGGAGGGCGGCCACCCGCGCCAGATTGCCTGCCCCGGGCAACATCGAAGCGGAGGTCCCGGAATTGAACACGAAGTCCGAATCCCACGGCAAGGCCGCCACCCCGTTGCCGTCCTCCGGAACGTAAACGCGGATGTTGTGCCGGCCGCCGGCGGCAAAGGTGTCGCCGATCCCGCACAGCAGGGTCAGAGCCGTATACCGCATCCACTCGTCGACATCCATGACATCACCAATCTCGGCTTCGAACTCCGCGGTAGGCGCCGACATGGTCTGGCAAAACTGCATCAGCCCCGAGTAGTCGTCCCGCCGCCGGCCGGTGCGGATCTCGCAGGCGGGACGGTAGTCCTCCTCGCTGTCGCCGAGGTCCCGGAAGTCCGTCCCCATGTGCTGGAACGGGACCGGCGGCTTGAGTCCCTCCACTCCACCGATGCTCGTGACCGGATCGTAGGTGATGTCGAGGTTGAAGACGCTTCCCTTGTCGCCGTTCTCGAATTGCGTCGAGGCGAACATGCTTCCATAGCGCGCCATCTGCAACATCGCGATTCCGGTGTAAGTCGTGTGCGGCCCGATCATGTGAACCAGGTCGTCGTACATGCACGGCACCCCCGCATGATTGAACATGTGCTTGACGTAGATCTCGTCCGGCCGGCGCACCACCGGCGAACGGCAGGAGCGATCGGCGCCCACGCTGCCGTGCACCCCGCGGAAGAGCTGGTCATCGGGAAAGGCGATGCTGAAGCTCTGGTAGTTGGGGCCGTCCCGCGCCCGCCCCGCCCCGCTGCCGCGCAGACGGACCCCCACGTCGTAGGTGATCTTCCGGCGGTTGTAGATCGCAGTGCCGCCCAGCCGTTCGTTGCTCATCAGGTTCAGGGTCTGCAACAGGAAGGTGCGATCGGAATTGAGCATGATGAGCCGCATCTCCTGCAGCGGCAGGCCCGATCCCTGCCCGTCCTCGACCTGGATGAGGGCCCGCGAATCCGGACCGTCCGCCGGCGCCATCGAATTCGCACCGAGTGCGTCGTTCGCTTCGAGCCAGAACTGGATCACGGTCCCGGACCCCGCCCCCGGCAAGGTCCCCTGCCCACGTCCGTCCGCATTCACAGTGAAAGTGTGGCTGCTTTCCGGTCCCTCGTTGTAGCGCGCCTTCAGCGTGATGGTTCCCAGGCCATCGGGATCCGCGAGGTCCGCCTTGACCGTGATCTGCGCGTTGGCGGCCGGCACGGGCGGATCGTGCTGCAAGTTTGAAATCGTCGGGCCGATATTCGCTTCCGATCGCGAGTTCGCCGCGCCGGGCGTCCCGCAGTGTTCCGGCCGGTTGAGCTGGGTGGTGCGCGCCAGCCGCTGGTAGTAGCAGCGCGAATTGACCTGGTTCGAACCCGCCAGCCAGCGCGCCCGGAACAAGACTTCATAGACCTGCCCCGAACTGATCGCGGTATTGTTGACGAAGGTGGTCTCGAGGTGGTTGTGGCGCGTGTCGGTCGCTCCCTTCGCCACGAGGTGAAGCACCTGGTTGCCCGGGTTGCCCGGTTCGGCGATCACGGTGCTGTGGCGGTGGTTGCCGATGATGCGCCAGGTGTTCGCCCCGCTCGAAAAGGTTCCGTTCTGGATCAGCTGCTGGGCCGCGCCGTCGGGGTCGCGCACCACGCTGACATCATCGATCAAGACCTCGCCGGCCTGTAGCATGCCGAGGCGGAACTCGTTCCAGTGTGTCAGCCCGTAGCTTTGCCCGCCATTGTCGCGATAGCTGATGGTCTGCCAGCCCATCTTCTGGCTCTCGTCGCTGGCCGCCCAGGCCCCGGGATTGCCATTGTCCGCATCGGGGTCCCGCAACTCGAGGCTCGGTCCCCTGCCGTCGGCGAGATCCGGCCAGCGCCCGCCCTCCACGTAACGCAACTCGTCGACGGGGTTCTCCACCGCGTCCTCCAACCGGATCAGGTCGCGGCTGTTGTTCAGCCGGTTGGCGAAGTCTCCCACAATCTTGCCCGCCAGGGCCGGATCCTTGGTAGTGAGCGCAGCCGCATCGTTCGCAATCACGAGGTAGCCCCCGGCCGGAATGCGCGTGTCGGCCGGAAAGAAAAAATCGATTCCGCCATCGATCGACCAGCCGGTCAGATCGACTTCCTGGGTCCCCTTGTTGAAGAGCTCCACCCACTCCTCGTCCCGTTCCACGATCGGCTGCGGATCGATCGGCGCCGCCAACTCGAGGACGGCTTCCAGTTGAGCCGCGAAGACAATGTCGGTGCTGGCGGAGACTTCCTGGTGCACTTCCACCGAAAGGAGATTACTGCCCAAGACCAGATTGTCGGTCGGCAGGGAGATCGGACCCACGAAACCGGCATTTCGGATCACCCCGTCCGCGAGAGTGGAGGCCGTGACGGCGCCGGGGGGCAGGTTGTAGCGCTCCACCTCCACCCCGTTGATGTAAAAAACCGCCCCGTCGTCCACCAGGTGCCGGAGTTGCAAGGTGAGCGAGCCGGCCAATTGTTCCGCCGTCATGTTGAACTCCTTCTCGAAGTAATACGTCACGATCGCGTTCCCGGCCGGGCTCGCAAAGGCAGTCCGGATCGGTTCGGGGAGCGCTCCGGGCTCGTAGCCCAGGGCCCCGGGTCCCTCCAACCAATCCACCCCGTTGACGAGGTGGGCGGAGGCCTGCCAGTTCGCTCCCAGATCCGCTCCGCTCTCGTTGTACCGCCACAATCCATCGAGCGAAATCAGCTCCACGGTCTCACTCAACCCGGCACTTCCCTGCGTGCCGCGATCCTCCCGGAAGTGATACATGATCTCGTTGATCACGACGTCCCGGTTGATCGCAAAGGTATTCGCCGCACCAAAGCTCGCACCGTCCGGCACCAGCATCCTCCCGTGCTCCGCCGACCAGGCCCGCGGCAGGTCGTCGGCCCGCGCCGCGTCAACGAGGGCCAGCTGCCGCGGTGAAAAGAGAAAGAGCCGGTCGCCGTCGCTCGGCCGGAAGCCGAGAGTAGCCTCCTCGATGACCAGGAAGTCGCCTCCCGCGATGGAGGTCGGGACCGGGAGGGTGTAGGTGGCATCGATCACCCCGCGCGAGGCCAGCACGAACCCCCCGGCCGGGAAGGCTGCGTTTCCCGTGTTGGCGATCTCGATCCGGAAGGTGGCGTCGCCCGTGCCGGAAAGCTCGCTGACGACCAACGGCGCGGAGGCATCGGGAGTGAGGGAGGATTGCGTCATGCTGATCTCCGCTCCGAAGACGATGTCGCTGCTGGTGGTGGTCTGCTGGTGGACTTCCACCGAGAAGCGGTTGGTCCCGGGCACCAGCGCGGCGGTCGAGAGCTCAATCGGTCCCACGTAGGCGCCGGTCCGAACCGAAGCATTGCTGGTGGTGGACGCTGCCACCGCTCCCGCGTCCATCATGAAGCGCGGCGCCACTTCCGCGCCGTTGAGATAAAAAACCGCTCCGTCGTCGACCACGTGACGCAACAGCAAGCGGTCGAGGTTCGCGACCTGCGCGGCGCGCAGTTCGAAGTCGATCTCGAAGTAGTAGGTGATGATGGAGTTGCCGGTTGGATCGGCAAAGGGGGTCTGCAGGGTCTCCGGGAGAACGGCCGGGGTGGTCTCGAAGCCGAGCAGGGCGGGGCCCGCCAGCCAGCCATTGGCTCCGACCGCATGCGCACTGCTCGCCCAGCCCACCGCCAGCTCCACCCCGCTCTCGTTGTAGCGCCAGGTCGCGTCGATCGGGACGATCACGATCTCCGGGCTCGGAGTCGAATCCTCCGGAAAGTTCGGCGCCCCGGGCGTGCCTCCCACCTCCGCGCTGGCCCGCCAGCTCCCCGCCTCGCCGCTCGCACTGTCTTCATCGGACTTCGCCAGGGTCGCGCCCGAGCCGTCCGGCCCGATCGGCCACACGCCGCGGTCACCGTAGTCCACTTCGTCCATCAGGCGCCCCGAGTTGTTGCGCAGGCGGAGCTGCTCTCCTCCGTTCGAAAGGTTGCCGGCCCACGGCCCGAGCGCTCCCGCCGGCTGGGCGCCGTCGCTCGACACCAGGAGATACCCCCCCGCCGCAATCACCGTCCCGGCCGGAAAGTCGAAGTCGGCCCCGCCCCGCAACCGCCACCCCGAGAGATCGACATCGACCGCCATCTGGTTGTGGAACTCGATCCACTCCGCCTCGAGCGGATCCCACGGGTGATACTGAATCTCGTTGAAGACTACCACGCTGTCCGCCCGCACCGGTTCCATCGCAGACCACCCGACAGCAACGAGCGCGCCGACGAGGAGCGGAAGCCGCCGGCGGAGGGATCGGGGGGATTCTGTCATAAAGGGGGAAACGGACCGCCTACGGCACAGTGACAGTCACGTCGTCGACGTAGAAGCCAGCCTGATTCATGAAGTCATCCGATTCCAGCCGAAACTCGATCTTGATCATCTTGCCCAGCGCCGCGGCCGGCAACACCAGGGTCACCTTCTCCCAGTCGGCGGAGGTTCCCGTGATGTCGGCTTCGATGACGTCGATCACCGAATCGTTGTCATCGACATCGAGCACCGAGACCTCTCCCCAGTCGAAGAGTTCCGCGCCGGCGATTTCGATGTCGATGAAGCGGTGGTAGCACAGGGTGGCGCCCGCGGCGTTGGTCAGATTGATGGCCGGGGAGCGCAACCAGGTCATGGCGTCGAACTCGTAGGTGGCGGAGAGGTTCGTGCCCCAGCAAATCGAGGGGCTGTTGGCGGCCGAAGGGCCGGGACTGGAGGGCGCTCCGAGTTCCCAGACCGTATTGCCGGTCGGGTCGTCAAATCCCTTCGTCCAGCCTCCCTCCCCGCTCTCGAAGTCGTCCGAGAAGACCGACTCCGGAGGAGCGGGAAATTCCTCCACCACGAAAAAGCGCGTCGCCTCGGCCGGGAGCGGGAAGGTCAACACGTTCTCCGGCGGCGTGGCCACCAGGTCCTGGTTTCCACCGAAGATCGGCCACGTGATCGGCTCGGGTGCAGAGAGATCCGCCTCGCTCCGCACGTCGTAGAGCCTCCCATCCTGGCTGTCCCAGCGAAGAGTAAGATCGCCGGTCGTCCCGTCGCGCGTGACGTCAAGTTTCGGTCCGGCGGGCGGCGGGGCCGCACCACCGTAGAGTTCGATCTCGTCGATACAGATGCGGTGTTCCGAAAGGAGGAGGCGCACCCCGGTCGCCACGATCGGGCCGCCGCCCGACGTGCCGATTTCATACTGGTGGCGCAACGACACGCTAGCCGGGCCGTAGACGAACTCCGCGATCGTCGTCCAATCCTCGTCCGGGGTGGTCGCGTCAGGGGCCTCGACGGCAGTGAACTGCAGGGTGTAGACGCCGCGGCTGCGATCAATTTGCGTTCTGGTGATATTATCCCGGCCCCAGGAGATCCCCGAGAGGGCGGTTAACTCGGGCAGGGCGATGCCCATATGGCCGGGACTGGGTCCCCCGCCGTTGATGTGGCTGTTGGCATTGCCGTAGAATCCGTCGTTGAGCTTGACGACCGCATGGGTGGGAGCGTGCGGCGACGGGTCGTTGCTCGCGAAGGCACTCCCTCCATTGCTCGCCAGGGCCAGGTTGTCCGGAACCGGCACGCCGAAATGGGCGCCGCTATTGCCGTCCCAGGACGCGCTGAATCCCGCCGCCGGGGTGATCATTATGGAAGGCAGGACCCACGCTTCCGCATACACTTCCAGCTCGTCGATGGCCGCCCCGTCGGGGGTCAGCAGCCGGATGCCCGTCGCCATCTCGGTTGTGAAGTAATTGAAGCGGTGGCGCAGGTGGGGATCCGCAGGCTCACCGGCTTCGTAGAGGATCGTCGCGATCGTGGTCCAGTCCTCGTCCGGCGTGGTCTCGTCCGGGCTGGCGACCTCCGTAATCTGCAGAGTATACTCGCCCAAAGAGCGATTAGTTTGCGCCCCGGTGTTATCGCGGCCGAAGGCGATGCTGCGCACCGCTTCGAGGCCGCCGAACCGCAGCCCGGCGAAGCTGTCCGGCGTGTCGCCGACCCACGCGCTGGCATCGCCGACAGTTTGGTCGTTCAAACTGCCGATCGCCCGCCCGGCCAGCACGTCCTTGGCAAAGGCCGTCGCGCCCACAGCCAGATTGTTGGCGGCGACGATTGCCCCGCCGTCCTCCACCGGGAAAAGCCGCGCAATCGGAACGACTCCCACCGCATATAACTCGAGCTCGTCGATGCCGATCTCCGCATTCGCGAGGATGATGCGCACCCCGGTCGCAGAAACCGGATCACCGCCATCGGTCGCGATCGCATACCGGTGCCGGAGCGGAGTCGGATTCTGATAGTCGACCGTGCCGACCGTGGTCCAATCCCCGTCGGGCGTGCCGGCGTTCGGATTGGTGACCGTGGTGATCTGCAGGGTGTAGAGGCCGAGGGTGCGATCAAGTTGCACGCCGTTGTTATCCCGGCCGAAAGCGATGCCCTCAAGCTGGAAGAGTCCTGGTAGAGCAATCCCCATATGGGTGGGCTCGGGACTCCCGGGGCCGTTGATGTGGCTCTTAGCATTGCCATAATTTCCGTCGTTGAGATGCGCTTCGACATGGGTCGGGGCGTGGACCGAGGTTGGGGTGGTCGAAAAAGGGAGCGAGCCGTTGATCGCCAGGGCCGCATTGTCCGGGACCGGCCCGCCAAAAAATTCGCCATCATTGCCGTCCCAGGTCACTTCGAACCCGGGCGATGAGGTGACCACCTGGGCCAAAGAAATATTAGGAATTCCAATAATTAAACTAACGGAAATAGCGAACGCTACAACACAGGAAGAGCGGAGGATTGAGTTCATTTTTTTGATAATTTGGGACTTGGAGGGCCATGGGTTTTCGAACTGGGAAAATAATCCTTGTCGTGACTCAAATAATTCTTGTCATCGCCTCAGAGCTGACTAAAAAAACTTTGAAAGCTTTGAATTATTTTGACCGGATTGTGAATTCCTTGTCGATAAAAAAGTTCGTTTCCAATCTCCAATCTACCTAGCCGAAAACCTGTATGAAAAAGCGACTCTTCCTCAACCCTCTCGCCGCGACCACGATCGCGACCGTTGCAATTGCCTCCCTGACGACGAGTCAGGCGGCTGTCACCGTTACTCCCGATGCCGGATTCACGGTAACCTGGGACGGTAATAACGGCGACCATTTCGGCGCGTCTGTCCCGGACAACCTGGGCTTGGCGAGCAATGGAGGGAGTCCCTTCGCGAGCCAGGACCCGTCGCCGCACTTTCCCACCCATGCGGTCGTCAAGCTCAACGACGGACTTTACGGCAATGCCAACAGCCATATCAACGGGGCAGGACCCAGTCCCGGCCATATGGGGGTTCTCCTGCCAGGAACCTTCCAAATCGACAGCATCGCTTGGGGCCGGGATAATATAACCATCACGCAAATTGATCGCAACCTCGGCATCTACAACTTGGAGTTCACCACCAATGGCGGCGGTTCGTGGACCCAAATCGGGACTGTCGAATATACCGGCGTCTCCGAATCACAGCGACATGAGTACGACGTCGGGACCACCACCGGGCCGCTCGTCGGCAATGGGGTCCGCCTCGTTCTCCCGGGTATCGCCACCGCCATCGACGAGATCGAGGTCTATGGGGTTGTTCCCGAGCCGACGGGCATGACGCTCCTCGGCTTGGCCCTGGGCGGATTCTTGTTGGGTCGCCGCAGGCGGTGAGCCGCCACAAGCAATCGTTTTTTTATCGCGCGGCGTCGAATTTCGGCGCCGCGTTATTTTTTTAGGGGCGCCCTGGTTGAGGATCAGCCTCACCGGGCCGTTGTTGACCGCAACGGCGAGGTCGTCATTGCCGTCGCGGTCGATATCGAGCGCGACCGCGCCGCGCGCATCGCCGGGAATCAGGCTGCCGCTGCGCCTCGGCCCGACTTCCCTGAAGCTCGCGTCGCCGTTACCCAAAAGCAGCAGGCCGACCCCGCCCGCCATCCTGCCGGTCTCGCGCTGCGGACCGTAGAAGTTCTGTGAGAGGTAGAGGTCGAGGTCGCGCTCGGTGTGGCGCAGCATGATGGGGGTCCGCCCCTCGGCGAAGAGAGCTCTTGGCGGCGGCGGCGGGGTGGTCGGCGGGGCGTCCTCCGCCTCGGCGATCAGGTGGCTCCATCCCGCTGCCAGATCCTTCACGGTCTGCTCCTGGCCTGAGGGCCAGCGGATCGTCAACGCGTTCACCACCGTCTCCTCCCCGAGCCCGAACACCACCTCGGCCGGGTCGCAACCCATGAATCCGCGCACCGGTTGCACCACCCGCACCTGCTCGCCACTGCCCGTCACGGCCCGGAGCTCCGCGCCGACGGCATGGCTATTTGCGCCGGCGCCACGCAGCGCGATCTTGATCGTGTTGCCGGTGGCCGAAGTGTTGCGGTAGATTCCGACCGCATCTTCGAAGTTGTTGACCACCAGATCGAGGTCGCCGTCGCCATCGAAGTCGCCGCTCGCCTGGCACCGACGCCGGAGGCTGAGGTAGGTCGAAGGCTCACACAACGCTTGCTGGCATCCCGCCGGGATGCGAT
>CAUZKZ010000125.1:0-12000 GCA_963580345.1 Verrucomicrobiia bacterium
AGACGTCCTTCACCACAAAGATGGGCGCCTGTTGCCGCACGGCCAGTGCAATCGAATCGCTGGGCCGCGCATCGAGTTCGATGATCATCTTCTCCCGGATCTCGTTCTCCGCCTCGAAGAAGAGCCGCGCATAAAACACGTCGTTTTCCACCTTCACGATCAGGACCCGCTGCACCGTGGCGCCGAACGCCTTCAAGGCGTCATTGAAGAGATCGTGGGTGAGTGGACGGGGCGGCTGCGCGTCGGAGAGCGCCGCGTTGATCGAGGCCCCGATCGCGGGCTCGATGTAAAACACGATCGATTTCTCGCCATTCCCGAGGAACACCGCGCAACCAGCCTGGGTGGGCAAGAGCGCAACCGGTTCCACTCGAACCAAATCCGACATCACGGCGGGACCTTACCGTCGATCCCAGTTCCGAGCGAGGAACTTCCTCCGGTATTCCACATATTTTTGGGCCCACTTTTTCACTTCCTGCTGCTCCTGCAGGCTGAGTGTACGCACCACCCTGCCGGGCGACCCGAGCACCAGCGACCCCGGCGGGATCTCCGTGTTCATGGTGACGAGCGCATGAGCACCGATGATGCTGCGCTCCCCGATCACTGCACCGTCCATCACCGTCGCAGCCATTCCCACCAGCACTTCATCCTTCACGGTGCAGGCGTGTACGATCGCCCCATGCCCCACCGTTACCAGTTCGCCGAGGTAGCAGCCCCGGTCGCTCTCCACGTGCAGGACGGCGTTGTCCTGCACGTTCGAACGCGGACCCACCACCACCTCGTGGATGTCCCCGCGCAAGGTCGTATTGTACCACACGCTGGCCTCCTCCCCAATCGTGACCCGCCCAATCAGGTCGGCACTGGCGGCAATGAAGGCCGAATCGTGAATTTCCGGCCAAGTATCGTCGAAGGGCTCGATCACGCGCAAGAGTAGTCCCGAATGACACCGATGATCCAGCGCTCCTGAAATTCCGAGGCACAAAAAGCTGAAACATCCACTGGAAAACCCTGCTGGACTCGGCCATATTCGTGCTACATCCATCCGCGCACCGCGATTCCGTTCAAACCTACCACCTACGCGCGCTGTTCATGAGGGAACTCCTCTTCGTCATCGGTTTGGTCGCCCTTGCCGCAGCTCTTCGATGTTGCCGGCATTTCGCGGCACGCAAGCTCGGTGCGCTCACTTTCCTCGTTGCCAGTTTTTTTGCCCTTTTCTTCCTCTTCGACCAATCGGTCCCGGCGGGTCTGTGCGGGGCGGCGGCCTGGTTTTTTTTGCCGTGGATCGAGCTGCTCACCCGCATCAGGCGCCTGCGTCTCCCTCTTGATAACCGACTCCTCTTCCGCATTCCTCCCGCCGATTCTTTTTTCCCGAACGCCGCCGAAGCGGTCGACGCCATTGAGGAAGAAGGATTCGAACACGCCACCGACAGCGGATGGGAGTGGGCCGGCATGAAGCAGTTCTTCCGCATCTTCTGGAACCCGGAGCAGAAGGCCGTCGCGACCGTTTGCCTCTGTGAACAAGAAGAGGTCGCGTTCGCCTTCATCAGCATTACCTCCAAGGACGGCAAGGGCCGGATCTTCCGAACCACCAACTTCCCCTTCTCGCCCACTCTCAAGTGCGGCCCGGAGATCAGCTGGAACCACGTCCCTTGTGAACGCAACTGTTTTCATCAGATCCTGCGCGACCACCACGCCTTCCTTTCACGACGTCAAATCCCGGATGACGAGTTGCGCATCCCCGATCCCGACGAGGTCGAGGAAGAGATCGAAAGCGAAATGCGGCGCCAGATCGACCACAATCTCGACAAGGGCATCATCCGCCTCACTGGCGACGGCCACTTCCGCTATTCCTTCCGGGGACTCTTCTTCCTCTGGCGCCAGTTCATCAAGGACATGGTGCGGTTGTGCTAAACCCGCACCCGGCCTGTCGAAAGCAGGAAGGTCCAATCTCGGAGGTCGCGAGCAGGCTGTGAAAATCGCGGGCGCCGGCCGGCAATTGGGACCTGACAACCGGCATCGGATCACTGACAACTGGGCGCATGCCTTCGCTCACCATCGCGGAACTCAAGCAGCGGACCTCGGAGACACCCCTCCCGGCCGCGGTCGATGCCCAGCTCCAGCAACGATCCGAAAAAACGACCCGGAAAGGCGATCCCTACCTCGAGCTGCACCTCGCGGACGCCACCTCCCGCTTCAGCCTCAAGGCCTGGAGCAACCACCCGCAGTTCCTCGAAGTGGCCGCCCTCGCCTTCGGGACCATAGTGCGCCTGGAGGGCTCCTGGACCCAGAACCAGTACGGCCTCGACAGCGAAGGGTGGAGGTTCCGCCGCCTCAACGAGGCCGAATCCGCCGTTTTCCTCGCCGGCGATCCCGACACCAGGGCACGCCAGAACGCGGACTGGGATCACATCGTGATCACCATCGATGCCCTCCGCGATCCCCGTCTCAAGAGCCTCTGCCAACGTTTTCTCGACGAGTTCGGGGATCGTTTTCGGCGCGCCGCGGCCGCCAAGCGGAACCACCACGCCCGCCGGGGCGGTCTTCTCGAACACGTCGCGCAGATGATGCGCTCCGCCTCCGCGCTCTGCACCGTCTACACCGACCTGAACTCCGATCTTCTGCTCTCCGGCGTGCTCTTCCACGATTGCGGAAAGCTCTGGGAGAACAACTACCCGGAAGCGGGTTTCGCGCAGAGCCTCAGCCTCCATGGCGAGATGATGGGACACATCCCCCTCGGCATCGAGTTGGTTAACAAACTCTGGCGGGACCTCCTGGATTCCGACGTCGCGGACGGTTGGCTCGCGCTCGATCCGCCCAGCGAGCACGTCCGTCTTCACCTCCTGCATCTCATCGCCAGCCACCACGGCGAGCTGGCCTTCGGGTCGCCCACTCTTCCACGCAGCCCCGAGGCCTTTGCCCTTCACTACATCGACAACCTCGATGCCAAATACGAGATGGTGCGGGTTGCTTACCAGAACGCCTCCGAACTGGCACCGGGCATCTACGACCGGCAATTTCCACTCCCCGCCAACCTGGTGACCCCCCTCCCATCGTGCGGTGGGGTCGACCCCAAGGGCGAAGAAAAATCCCGTGCCGGAAAGGCTCCGGACCAGCTGCTTTAGGAAACCAAACGAACAGGAAAATCTTACCGGGTCCTGCATCTACAATGCATTCATTCGTCTCCTGAACGTGGTAGACGCCTTGCACAATACAGTCTCCCGCCACGAGGAGGGATTGGAGAATTTGACCGACGCCGAACTTGTGGCGAGATGCCAGAAAGAGCTTCCGGACGACCTCACCGCTTATCGAGAACTCCTCTGTCGCTACGAGGGACTGGTCTTCAATACCTGCAATAAGCTGCTCGGAAGCCGCCCCGACGCCGAGGAAGTCACGCAAGACGCCCTCATCCAAGTTTTTCACAAGCTTTACCAATTCGAGGGACGTGCCGCTTTTAAAACTTGGCTGTACAAAATTGTGCACAATTACTGCCGCAACCGCCTCTCAAAGATGATCCGCAAGAGAGAAGGTCAAGAGGCATATGAACAGTACACCATGAACGCTGTCCCTGACTACGACCAGGCCCGCCAGAAAGAGCGGGTCTCCGCCAGGGTCAAGGAAGCGTTGAACAAGCTCCGAGAAAGCGACCGCGAAATCGTGGTTCTCAAATTCATGTCCGGTCTCACCATCCAGGAAATCGCTGACGTGTTGAATATCGGTCTCAGCGCATCCAAGATGCGCCTCTACCGCGCTCTCGAAGATTTCAAGGAAGCCTATTTGCGTGTAGGGAAAGACGCTCCTATCCCGCTCCGAGGCGACGAATGATCACCGACGACAACAACGAATCCGTCGAGGCAGAGGTCCTCGAAATCCTGGAGGCCGCCGGCTGGGCGGATGACTCCCGGCCCGACCATGGCCGTATCGAGGTGATCGCCTATCGCGCTTGCCTCGAAGCCGCCGTTATGCAGTCCACCCGAAGCGCTGCCGGCCGGGCCTGTTGTTCCGCCCCGGTGCACCGCCCTCACCCCTCCTTCGATCTCGCCGCTCCTTCCCGCGGCAAGGAATCCTTTTGCGTGTGCGGCAGCTCCATTCCCTCCTCTTCGCGGTTCGTCGATGAGCGCCCTGATCCGGAATCGCGCGCAGGATCGTCGCGGGCCTGAACCCCGCCCGCAAGGGGTCCCGCATCTGCCGTCCGCCTGCCGGCTTACATTCCCCTTCGCATCATTCTGTTAGATCGCGTATCGCCCCTCCGGTGCCGGGGTCCTCTCCCTCCGAAACTTTTTCACTTTTCACGATTCGGGATCGCGCGACGGTTGAAGTGACGACGGTTCGCGTCTTGCATAAGCAATCTTAATAAAGAGGTCGCCGGATTCGAACGTCCGAACAGTACGATTCTGAAAATATCACAGGCTTCCCACGATCGTGGGAGAGGGCGTTCATCCGGCTCTATAAAATCAATGCTCTCAAGCTTCATGTTGTGCCCGGGTGCATCGCCCCTCCGCATCCTTCCGATTTTTCTTTCAACGTTTTGAAGAAATCATTTTGACACTTCGGTCGGTGCGCTGATCCTTACGACGTGTCCCGCAAGGGGCACGTGCGTTGTTGTTCCCTCCCACGGGGGCTGGCTTAGGTCGGCCCCCGTGTTCGTGTTCTTTTGGCCCCCGTGTTCTTCATCGGGGAGCCCTGCCAAGCCGGTCAGGGATAACGAGTGCGACGACAATGCGGCCAGAGGCTCAAGGCACAAGCGAGGGCCCGGAGTTTTCCTGGAGGTGGAACAATTTATGACGCTCGTCTTGCTCTGCGGGCACCGCGCCGCCGGCCGGTCTTCCCCTCCATCCAGCCGACGCAAACAAACGCCAGTCCGCAAATCAGCAGGGCGATACCGAGCAAGAGGTGAGCAACGGAGCCGAGGTAGACCCACGTCTCGTACGAGACCGGAACATCGGGCGTGTCGCTGGCGGGACTCGACGCGCGCAACGCTTCCTGAACCATTTTCGCCCCGAGGATCGAAGCGAACAGCAAGAGGGCCGCCAACGCACTCAATCCGAAGGCCCGTCGCCACGGTCCGCCCCGCCTCCGGAAATACGCGAAGCCGGAATACATCATCGCAGCAAACAGGACGAGGATCAGAAATTCCTCCCCCCGACCGAGCATCGCCTCGAAACTGAGATCCGTAGTCGTGGTCATCGCACCGCCCGCTTCCTTGCTCTCTTCGTTTTCCGCTGCCCCTGGTGCAACACCCAACGGGCGTCGAGGACGAAACCCGCAACCGCCAGCCCGCAACCGAGCAGGCGGGCGAACCGCCCACCCCACCAGGCCGTCCCCTCCCACCACGCCGGATTGGGGAAAGTCGAACTGCACGTCCTCATCGGAAAACTCCAAATCCGGATCCACCTCGAGAAAGGTCTCATCCATGTCCGCCTTCCACCCTGGATAGTAGGTGAGCTGAAGCACCCCGAGGTTCTCGAAGGTCTGCACCGCCAATCCAGCTGCGAAGAGCAGCAGTCCCGTCGCGAGAAGGACCCGCGCCCGGGTTCCACCCGCCAACTGCAATCGCAGGGCGCCAAAAAAGAGGGCCACCGACCCCAGGAGGGCAAGCTGCACTCCGACCTCGTAAAGCTTGGCCCCCGCCTCGCTCCCTACCATGGCCAGGAGCGTCGTCATCACAGTCCCGCCGGCAGGCGCTGCTGCAGCTGCATCACGAGGCCTTCGAGCTCCGTGGCGCGGCGTTCGGTCGATCCGTACTTGGCACACATCCCGACATAACCCGCCGTAAAAAGAATCAGGCCCAGCAGGACGAGAATTCCTCCCACCGCCATCACGATTCCGAATCCGAGCCCGGAACTTAACACCGAACTGGTCGAGGACCCGGGCCCCGTCGAGCTGCTGATGGTCGAAATCATGAAAATGGTGCCGACGCCCACGCTCAACGCTCCGGCCAGCATCCCACCGGTTCCAATGACCTGCAGGAGGGTGCTCCAGTTTCGTGCGCCCCGAAACGCCATGATGCTCCCCCACAACATCGTGACCAGCCATCCACCCCAGATTACCAGCTGCAGGATGCCACCCACGTATGTGCTCATGTCCGCATCGTGCCGCAACCCCCCGCCTCCGACCAGTTCATTCCCGCGCCCCGTGCACCGCCCACAAGACCTTCACGGCCTGCCAAGCGGCCGCGACGTCGTGCACCCGGAAGAGGTGCGCCCCGCCCCGCATTCCCGCCACTACGCACGCGATCGTCCCGGCCCCGCGCCCGGCGGGATCCTCGATCCCCAGGACCTCTCCGATCACGGTCTTGCGCGACACCGGGAGAAGGATGGGGCGCTCGAATTCCTGCAGGGCCTCCAGATCCGCGAGAATGCGCAGGTTGTCGGGGCGCTGCTTGGCGAAATCGATCCCCGGATCGATGATCAGTTGGTCATCCCGCAACCCCGCCGATACCGCCAGAGCCAACTTCACGCGAAAGAATCGCGCCAGCTCCGCCATGATGTCGGCCCAGGTCCGGCCGGTCTGCGCAATCTTCGGTGGACCGATGGTGTGCATCACCAGGAGGGCCGCCCCAGACTCCGCCGCGAGGCGTGCGTTGCGCGCCTCGGGAAGTCCCCCCAGGTCGTTCACCACTTCCACTCCCATCTCCAGCACCGCTCTCACGACTTCCGAACGCCACGTGTTGGCTGAGAGCACCGGGGGCCATACCTGCCGGTCATCGACCGGCCGCAGGTCGGCCACCGTCTCCTTCCAACCCGCGAAAAATCCCCGAAAGCGCGCGATCTCTTCCTCCACCGGAACTGCGGCCCGATTGGTCCGCGCACTCTCAGCCCCCACATCGATGAGATCCGCCCCTGCCGCCGCCTGCCCACCCGCATGCCGCAGAGCATCCGCCACAACCACCGTCCCGTCCCCCGAAAACGAATCATCGTTTACGTTCACAATCCCCATCACAAGGGGACGGCGCGGAAAGCGGATGATCCGGTTGGAGAGGCGGAGTATCATATTCAGTGTACAGATTTCAGTGTACAGTGTACAGAGATATCCGCGCCTCGGTCTGTACACTGTATACTGTCCACTGCTTACTCATACAGAAACAGATCCTCCATTATCCTTCGCACCCAATTTTTCCAGAAACGGTACGGCCCGCTTCGCCCACTCGACCGGATTCGGATAAGCCGAGGCGCCTTCGCCCCAGGCGGCGCGAAGCATCTCGGTATCGATGACGCCCGGGTTGAGCGCCACCGCGGCCATGCCCCGCGGCAGTTCGGATGATAGCGCCTGGGTAAGTCCCTCGATCGCCCACTTCGTCGCACAGTAGGGCGCCACTTCCGGCGAGGTCGAGCGGCCCCATCCCGAACTGAAGTTCACCACCACCCCGGAGCGGTTCTCGATCATGGGAGGAAGGGCATGACGCAACACGTTCGCGACACCCTTGATATTGACGTCCACCACGCGCGAGAATTCCTCCTCGCTCACTTCCCAGAGCGAAGCCGGGGTGTTGATGAGGCCGGCGTTGTTGAGAAGAAGATCCGGTGCTCCGGTCCTCTCGAAAGCCTCCCTGCAAAAGGAGGCCACCCGTGCATCGTCCACCACGTCCACCTCTGCAAAGAAATGAGGTGCAGGCAGCTCCCCCTGCACGGACGCGATCCCATCTGCCGAGCGCGCACACCCCGCGATGATCCATCGGCGCTCCGCCAGCCCGACCGCCATGGCTCGCCCCAATCCGCGCGTGCATCCCGTCACCAAGGCCACTTTCGATTTTGCCATGCCTGCAACCTACGAAACCGCCCCCACTCCTTCGCGAGCGAAAAGTGGCCAAAGATGTGACGATTCCACGCGGAAGTCCCTCTACAGCACCGATAGAGCGAATACAGCAGTCTGACAGGGCTATGACGTTCCAGCTCTATTAATCCTCCATAGAACCCCGAGAGGATGGCGGTCGCTCCCGGAACCCTACCAGGTACCACGGAGCGGCCGTCACTCATTTTTTGAGCGAAGAGAGGGGAACGATTCGATAAGCGGCCCCATGGCCGCGCCGCGCCGGCCTCCGAAGTCCGGCCTCCTCGTCGGGCACCGGCGCGGGGGAGAAACCAGGTTACCCCGCTGCGGAGGAGCTCCGAAAATCCTTGACCGGAGGCCCGCCCGCCGCTTTTCTCCCCGCCCCGCCACCCGCTCCACCAGCTATGTCACGTGTCTGCAGCATTCGAGGGTCCCGCGTCCGCATGGGCCGCAGAGTCCACCGTTCCGGTCTGGCCAAGAAAAAGGGCGGGATCGGCCGCCACGTGACCAAAACCGTCAAGCGATCCGTCGCGCCCAATCTCAAGACCAAGCGAGTCTGGGTTCCGGAACTCAGCCGCTACGTCAAGGTCAAGGCCAGCGCCAAGGCCTTCAAGACCATCAACAAGAACGGGGCCTACGCCACCCTGCGGAAAGCCGGCCTGGTCAAGTAGCGTTCAGACCCCTTCCGCGCTGGAGTGGTGAGGTTTCTTCACGAGCGAACGCCGTCAGGGCTCGATCCGTCTTAACGCTTAAAACGGACTGCTCAAGACTCCTCCGCCACGCACACGGTCAGGATCGCGTCCCGCATGCCGTGGATCTTCTTCTTGTCGGCGGGGGCAATGGCCGCCAGACAGCCCCCGAGGTGGGATTTCCCGGCCTCGTCGGCAAAGTAGTAGGGGCATAGCCGCACCCGCCCCTGCATCGTTTCGAGGGCGCCGCTCTCGGGATGGAAGTAGGGATGCTCGATCAGCCGTGCTTCGCTGAACTCCTGCAGGATCCAGGGCTGCGTATCGAATTCCGCGCAAGCCGTCTCGAGGGCGGCGGTCCACTCTTCCCTCGAGACGTCGTGCCCGATCACGACCCCACGGCTTCCCCACGCCAGTTCGCTGAAGCCGCTGATCTTGAGCACCAGCCGACGCTTCTTCTGGCTAAAGCCTGCCAACTGGCTCCAGGTGTTCACCTCCAGGCGCGGGAGGGCGGCATGTGGCGGAAGCGGGGTGGGATCGACGATCCAACCGTAGGGCACCAGTTCCTGGATCCGCCGCAGGTGGTTGCCGCGCACTTCGCTCTCCCACACTTCGCGCAGGGCCGGCGACCAGAGAAGCGCCAGCCAGAGTTTTTCCTCGAAGTGGGGCTTGAAGGGTGGCGTGAGGTCGGCCCTCCTCGCCAGGGTGCGGGCCGCCGGGACGGATTCCCAGTCGAAGAGTTCGAAGAAGCGGTAGAGCGCCTCCTCCCCGCTCTCGAACTCCTCCGCTGCCCCCGTCCACCACGGCCCCCCGCCCGAATCGTTCAAGGCCCCCAGCAGCCACTCCATCTCGGGGCGATACTCCGCCGCCTCTTCGGAGATCAGGACCTGCCCGCCCTGCGGGAGGAGACTGCGGAAGCCATCCAGCATCCCGGCCCCCCCACCCAGAACTTCGTAGCCGGCGGCTGCGTAGCGCCCCGCCAACCAGCCCGTGACGCCCATCCCGCCCGGAACCGCGTCCAGCTCCGTCAGGGAGAACCCCTCCTCCGTGATCAGCAGATCGGGCCGGATCACACCAGGGACTACTTCCCGCAGTTCGTCCGAGCGCTGCGCCTCCACCATCCAGGCCGGCTTCCCGGCATCGAGAAGCTCCGCGATCCACCCCGGGAGGGTGCCGTTCACGCTGCGCCGGTAAATCCGGTCGCAGGACTGCTGAAACATCCGCAGCGGGTGGCCGAGGCGCTCCAGTTGCGCGATGTCGGCCCCCGGGAGCTGCAGGGGCTTCGGCGAAAGCAGCCAGTCCCGGCCTTCCCGGAATCCCACCGCTCCGGCATCCGCCATGAAGTCATCCAACTCCAGTCCCATCGTCCCTGAACCCATCCTCCCCCGGACGCCGCTAACTTGAAACCCGAATCTTTAATCTTGGTTCTTCGGAGCTAGCTCAACCCCCGCAGCGCCTCCCGAATCAAATCCTCCGCCACCATCTCCGGCGATTTCTCCAGCGTGGCCCGGATCGCCTTGCGCGCCTCCACCTGCTTGAAGCCCAGGGCCAACAACGCCAACTCCGCATCGCGCCCCGCGGCCCCGGCCGCATCCTTCCCGGCCGCTTCCCACGTCTCCGCCAGTCCCACCTTGTCCTTCAACTCCAGCACAATCCGCTCCGCCGTCTTCTTCCCCAGCCCCTTGATCCCCGCCAAGGCCGCCACGTCCCCCTCCACCACCGCCTGCTTGAATCGCTCCACCGGCATCCCGCTCAACACCGCCATCGCGATGGACGGACCAATCCCGCTCACCCGGTCAATCAGCAGTAAAAAAATGTCACGTTCTTCTCCCGTCGCGAATCCATAAAGAGTGTGCGCGTTCTCCCGCACATGCAAATGCGTGAGTAACTTGACCTCCGCTCCAAGCCGGGGGTTCAATCGATCATATGACGAAATAGGAACGAAGACTTTATATCCAACTCCTCCCGCTTCCACTACCAATTGGTTCGGCAGGGCCTCCAGGACTTCGCCCCTCAATCGCGCTATCACTTCAGCTCTCTTAAAGAAATGTTATGTCGCCTCCAAGCTCAAAACCCTTTAACTAAGGGGATCCCAAGCGTAGTAGTTAATGTTATAACATATTTTACTTGCAGCGATTGTGGAAAAAATGTGGACTACCCCCCTTTTAGAGTCGCATTTGTTCCAATTTGCAGCTACCCTCCTGCCGCTATGGCTACCACCACGAAAAGAACTCGCTTCTCACGTCGACTCCCAGATCATGTCACTGACGAATTGGTTAACGTGCTAGGGGCGGATGACAAGTTCTTCGGATTTAACGACCTCTTCGAACTGGTCTACGATCGCCTCAAGGAACGCAACGCAGTGAGTGGTGGGGAAGAGATGCTTCGCCTCCGCGCCTATGAAAAACTGCAAAACCTCGTGACCCGCGGTCTCGTCGAGAAAAGCGGGAAAGAGTACAAGGGCCTTGATCGCATAGAAGAAGCTCACAGCGACAACATTGCCGCTCAGCAACAAGCCTGAGTTGCAAAATCGCTAAATTCGTGCTGGATATTCCAGCACCCTGCCTTTTACAAAACCTGCGCCGCGCCCCGGCGCAGGTTTGTTTTTTCTCGTCATGCTCTCCGATTACCTCCCTGTCCTCCTCCAGATCCTGGTCGCGATCGGTTTTGCGGCCACCATGCTGATCGCCAGCGTCCTCTTCGGGAAGCTCGGCCGCCACGGCGGGGTGAAGGACGACGCCTACGAATGCGGGATGCTGCCTGTCGGGGATGGCGCCCCGCGGTTCAGCGTAAAATTTTATCTCGTGGCGATGCTGTTTGTAATATTTGATATCGAAGTTGTCTTCATGTACCCGTGGGCCGTGCAGTTCAAGGAACTCATTGCCACCAACGACATGGCCCTCCTCAGCATGGCGGCCTTCGTGGCGGTCCTGGGGGTGGCCTACCTCTACGTCCTCCGGAAGGGAGCCCTCAACTGGAAGGCGTGAAATGATCGATCACATCATCTTCTACAAGCTCCGCAGCGATGTGGACGAGACGCGCCTCGAAGAAATGGTGCGCAGCACCCGCAGCATCCTCCTCAAGATCCCCGAAGTCCTCAGCGTGCACTCTGGGCGCAACGTCGATGCCGACTCGCAGTGGTCCTTCTTCGTCTCCTTCGAGATCGAGAGCCTCGACAAGCTGCGCATGGTGGAGGAAGACGGTCTCTTCCTGCGCTTCCTGCGCGACGTGGTGGAGCCCAACACCGACGCCGAAGAAACCTTCAGCTTCGAGACCGATCCCTCCAAGGACCTGCGCTACTCCTGAGGCGCCTGCTCATCGCGCCCCTCCGCGATCTCCCGTAACGCCGCGAGGCAGGCTCGCACCTCTGGCTTCTCGATTCCGAACGGAGGCGTGAAGGTGAGCACGTTTCCCATCGTTCCTCCCGCGAGCAGGAGGTAACCCGTCCGCAACAGTTCGATGACGATGCGGTTTGCTTCGACCGGGTCCTCCAGTTCCGCCCCCCACATCGCCCCCCTGCCCCGCACCTCCCGCCAGCCGTCGAGCTTGA